>JBGTSH010000068.1:0-37441 GCA_041940405.1 Polyangiaceae bacterium | reverse complement strand
CGCCACCAGCGCGCGGGCCGCGGCATGGCGCTGCGCCGAGGGCTTCTGGGCGCTGGTGGTCAACTTTCAGGACCTCGTCCACCCGTCGCAGGGGCTGGAGTACATGGAGGACGGCACGCTCGTCTGCACCGACGAGCCGTGCGGCTGCGACGACTTCGCTCCCCCGCCGAATTGCGTGCCTCTCTCGCCGTATTGCACGAGCAGCACGCCCGTCTGCGATGGCGATCGCTGGATCTGCGTCGACGACTGTCCGTGCGGCGACATGCTGCCCCCGCCCTGCCCGCAACCCCCGACAGGGTGCGGGTGGACGGGCCCGTATTGCGACGGCGGCGCGTGGTCGTGCGGCGACTTGATCTGCGACGGCTGCGCGTCGATGCCCACCTGCTCGGACCCGATGCTGATGGGCTGCTACGCCGACGCCTGGTGCGACGGCTTCGCCTGGCAGTGCGTCATCGGCTGCAACGAATGTCCCGACGCGCCGCCTCAAGACTGCTTCGCACGAAATGCCGACATCGGGTGCACGCCCGAGCCCTACTGCGATCCAATCTACGGTTGGCAGTGCGGCGAAAATTGCGGGATGGGCGCCTGCAACGACCCGCAGCCGGTCTGCGACTACTTGGGCCCGAGCTGCTACGGTCAGCCGATCTGTCTCGAGAGCACGTGGTACTGCGAGTTCGTGTGCATGTGAGCGCGGAGCCGTGACCGATCATCCCGTCACGCTCGCGGTACGCGCGCTCCGCGCTGGAGGCATCTCGTTCGAGCCCTTCACCTTTCCGTACGAGCCGCACGGCGGCACGCGGCACTCGGCCGAGGTGCTCGGCGTCGACGAGCACGTCGTCATCAAGACGCTCATCTTCGAGGACGACGCGAAGAAACCATTGTGTGTGCTCATGCACGGCGACCGCGAGGTCTCGGCACGTGGCCTCGCCAGGCAGATGGGCGCGAGGAGCGCCAGTCCGTGCACCCCCGAGGTCGCAGAGAAGCACTCGGGTTACAAGGTCGGCGGCACCTCGCCGTTCGGGCTCAAGAAGCAGATGCCGATCTACGTCGAGCGCACCATCACCGACCTCGACGCGATCTACATCAACGGCGGCGCGCGGGGGTTTCTGGTCAAGATCGATCCGAAGGAGCTCGTGCGCCTCTTGTCGCCGAAGCTCGTCGAGGTGGCGACGTGAGAGTGCTCTCGTTCGAAGACGACCGCGGCAGGGTCCTCAAGCTGGCGGCGCCGCCGAAGCGCATCGTTTCGCTGGTCCCGAGCGACACGTACACCCTGCTTCGCCTCGGCGCGGGCGAGCGCCTCGTCGGTCGAACGCGCTACTGCGTCGAGCCCGCGGAACAGGTGAAGACCATCGCCGAGGTGGGCGGCACCAAAGACCCCGATCTCGACGCCGTGCTGGCGCTGTCTCCAGACATCATCGTCATGAATCAGGAAGAGAACACCCGGCGCGACGTCGAGCGCCTCGAGAAAGCAGGCGCGAAGGTGTTCGTCACCTTCCCGAAGCGCTTGGCCTCGGGGGCCGCGCTCGTCGCTCGCCTTGCCCGGCTCTTCGGGGACGTCGACGCCGCGGCGAAAGACCTCGTCCGTTTCGCGTACGACGCGCTCGCCCGGGCCGAGGCGCGCCTCGGCGAGCCGCGCGTTCGTGCGTTCGTCCCGATCTGGAATCAGCCGCTGATGACCATCAACGGCGACACCTTCATCTCGGACGTGCTCCTTCATGCCGGCGCCGACAACGTGTTCGCCGACCGCGATCGGCGCTACCCGCTCGCGGCGGACATCGGCCGAGCTCGGCCTGCGTCGCCGGAAGAGGTCGCCGGCCGCGACGTTCGCTACCCGCGCGTGACGCTGGAAGAGGTCGTGGAGCGCGCTCCCGAGATCGTGCTCCTCCCCGACGAGCCGCACGCGTTCACCGAAGAGGAGGCGGGCGCGTTCCGCGCGCTCGACATGCCCGCGGCGAAGAACGGTCGCGTCGTCTTCGCGACGGGAAAGCACCTCATGTGGCCCGGTCTGATGAGCCTCGAGGGGCTCGATCACGTTGCGGCGATGATGCGCGGCGCGAGCTGAACGCCCCGGCTTCTAATCGAGCCCCTCTCGGACCCACTTCTCGGTGGCCGGATCCGCCGGGAAATAGGACTCGATGCGGACCTCTTGCGCAGTGAGGTCGAGCGGTGTGCCGAGCGACGTGAGCGTCGTAAAAAACCGCAGGTCCGTGCCGTCTCGCCGCAGGTGTACCTGGATGAACGGCTGACCCCCGAAGATCTCGTCCACCGCGGATCCAATTCCTGCGGGCACGCCCGGGTACGCGAGGACATCGCTTACGAGCTTCTCGACACGCGCGTCCGGCGTCTTCGCGAGCTCACGTCGCGTGCGCCACATCAGTCCCGCCGCGAGACGTTCCCATCCGACCACGACGTCGCGCAGTCCTTCGGGATGCAGCAGCGCCTTCATTGCGTTGGTGGCGACCTCGGGCGGCGGCACGCGGCCGCCGAGCGCCCAGGCGAAGAGCCGCGTCGCAGCGCGGTTCATCCGATGGACGTCCCACGCACCGTTGACGACGATCGCCGCGTGCGGCTCGTGCGCGTCGAGCAGGTGATCGAGCGCCTTCTTGATCATCACGAGCTCGGGCGCTTCGAGCGCCGACTCGCGAAAGACGGCCGCATAGCCCGCGGCTTGCAGCAGCTCGTTCTGTTCGCGCAGCGGAACGTCGAGCGCGCCGGCGAGCACGAGCACCATTTCGCGGCTCGGCGCCGAGCGACCTGTCTCGAGGAAGCTCAGGTGACGCGCCGAGATCTCCGCGGCGAATGCGAGCTTCTCTTGCGAGAGCCCCCGGAGCGTTCGCCAGCGGCGGAGCATCGGACCAAACGCAGCGTGGACGGCCGTCTGCATGAATCGACCCTAGCCGATTCGACGACCGGCCGCCTTTACCTGACAGGTAACGTCCGTCCCTGTGGATTCACCCCCCCGTCCCCCCTCACTGCGTGAGGGGGGTGCCCGTCATCTGCGTCAACGCTGGGTGAGCGCTTCGCGGGCGGAGTCGGCCAGGTACTGGTCGGAGTGGTTGGTGAGCTGGAGGAGGAGCTTCTTGCCTTGCGGGTTGTCGGCGTGATCCCTCAAGCCGCTGAGGACCGCCCAGCCCGTCTCGCTCGTTTGATCGTTCGCCAGGACCTGCGCATAGAACGCGACCGCCTGGTCGGGCTTCATCAACGAGGAGACCGAGCCGAGCGCGTCGCGGCGGACCTGCGGCGACGGATCGTTGAGCGCGCCTTGCGCGAGCGGCAAGAGCTGCGGCATCTCGGACATGTTGCGGAACTGGTAGGCCATCGCGGCGCGCACGTCCTCGTCCGGATCTTGGAGGAGGCGCTGCGCCAGACCCCAGATGCGCTGGAAGTACTGCTTCGGCAGCGAGCTGAGGCGCGAGGCGATCTCTTTGCGAACGTCGGGGTTCGGGTTCTGCGCATGCTTCTCGAAGACCGCGAACACCAGCTCGCCGAGGCCGTGGTGGTGCGCGCCCGAGAGCGTTCCGATGCCGGCAACCTGCACCTCGGGGGCCTGCTCGCGATCGATCTGTCCGGCGATGCCGTGCATGATCTGCTGGTCGTCCCGGAAGCACGTGAAGCTCTGTACGGCGGCGGCGCGGACGTTCGAGTCCGGATCCTGCGCGAGCTGGATCAAGAGCTCGCGCTTGCCGGCGAACTTGTCGGCGGCGTTGAACCAGAGGTTCTGCGCGACCGTCTTGCGGATGTGCGGGTCGGGCGCCTGGGCGAGCTGCTGCACCAGCTGAAGCGCTCCCTCTTCGGCGAACTTGCAGGCTGCCACGATGACCTGATCGAACGTCTCTCGGTCGAGCCCAGGGATGTTCGCGACGCCGTACAGCGTCTGGAGGTGCTCGGGCTTCACGCGGTTGTCGACCAGGTTGGCCCACGCTTCGAGCGCACCGCGGCGAACGTTCACCGTGCCCCGGCGCATGAGATCGTTCAAGAAGGGCTCGATCTCCATGAACTGCGCGCCTTCCGAGTAGCAGGCGCAGTAGAGCTCACGGAGCGCCTCGACCTGCGACTCTTCGTTCGAGCTGCGGAGATCCGGGAAGCGATTGAACACCTCTTCCAGAGGGAGCAGGCGGTTCGCATCCTCGTCCGCGTCGACGACGCGGAGCTCGACGTCGGCGCTCGGGTCCTTGACGCTCGGGATGTCGGCCGAGGCGAGGACCTTGTACGAGACGTTGTGCGCCGTGGTCTCGGTGTCGTACGGCACCGTGAAGCGGAAGGCGAACTGCTTCTGGGCGCCCGCGGGCAGATCCTCGCCCGCGGCGATCGTCTGCGCGAACAGGATGCGGGTCTCGATGTCGGGGAGCGGCGAGTCGTCGCGTGAAGTGACGCGGACGTAGAGGAGCTTGACCTGGAGCTCCGTAAGCTTCAGCGGCTTCTTACCGCCGGTGAGGTACACCTTGCCGCCGACGACGCCGCCGGCGGATGCCGTCGGGACGTCGAGCGTGAGCGCGAGGCTCGTTCCGCCACCGAACATCGAATCGAGAAGACCCATCGTGCACCTCCACCGGCGGACAAACCCGCGGGTTGCCGTTCTACCATCGGGGGTGCCGCTTTCTTCCCCTACGCAGGGGACAGGACCGTCAGACGGCTTGAACCGTGCTGCTGCCGCTCGTCGTTCGGAAGGCTCGCCGGCCGACGTTGCCGTCGAACGCCGCGTTCTTCACGTCGGCAATCTGGAGGAACGTCACGGTGAAATCGCTCGCGCCGTTCACGTCGACGATCGCCAGACCGTGGGAGAGGCTGTTCGCGTACTTGTACTCGGGGCTGGTCGACGTGAGGATCGTGTCGAACTGCGGAACGAGCGACGCGAGCGTCGAGAACGCGGGGTTGGAGTCGACGACCCCCTGCGTGATCTCCTGCGCCGGCGACGAGCTGATCCCTGCGGTCACGTACTCGACCATCATGGGCGCTCCGGTGAGGACGTCCGGATCGACGTGGATCTCGCACGCGTAGAACGCGTGGATGTCGCCGGTGAGGGCGATGACGTTTCTCGCCGTCGAGAGGGCCGTCAGGATCTCTTTGCGCTCGGTGCGGTAGCCGTCCCACTGATCGGCGGTGAAGTAGTAGATGCCCTTGAACGACTCCGGGATGTCGAAGGGGGTCAGGTCGAGCATCATCTGCGCGAGCTGCGTCTCGTTCGCCCAGACCTTCCAAGTCGCGGTCGAGCCGGTGATGGCGCTCGTGAGCCACTGCTTCTGCTCCGCCCCGAGCATCGTCGGCTTGACGAAGTCTTCGATGAGATCGAACGCGGGCTTCTTCACGAAGTTGCGGCTGAACACCTCGCTGTTCGGGAACACCTTGCCGACCTCACCATAGGTCGGAATGGTCATCGGCGCGCCCGCCGGCCGCTCGTCGCTGGCCCCGCCCTCGGGGATGACGTGGTCGCTGCGGTAACTGCGCTGGTCGGTCATGAAGAGCTCGACGTGCTTTCCGTAGCGCAGGGACCTGTAGATCTTGATGTCGTTGGGCGGGCTCGCTCCGGCCTCGAACGTGACGTCGGCGGGCTGGAACTCGAACCACGCCTGGCTCGCCGCGTGGCGCCGCGCAGGATTCTTCTCGTCGCCCTGCTCCTCGTTGAAGTCGGTCGAGTGATCCTGCCAGCAGTCGTTCGCGAACTCGTGGTCGTCCCAGATGCAGATGAACGGGTAGAGCGCGTGAACCTTCTTCAGATCGGCGTCGCGGCGGTACTGCTTGTAGATGCCGCGATAGTCCGCAAGCGTGCTGGCCGCCTTGACCGAGGGGTTGTCCTCGGGAAGGAGCTGGATGCCTTCGGGGATGTCGATCGCGCGATCCGGCGCGACCTGCTGGAAGTCGGGATCGCCGTTGGTCTCGTAGATGTAGTCGCCGAGGAAGAGGACGAAGTCGACTTCAGGCTCGTTCGCGAGCGCCTTCCACGCGTGGTAGTAGCGACCGATGTAGTCCTGGCACGACGCGAACGCGAAGCGGACGTTGACGTCTTGATCGTCCGAGGGCGCGGTCTTGGTCCGGCCGTTCGGCGACTGCACGCCGCGTGACTTGAACCTGTAGAAGTACGACGTGAACGCCTCGAGGCCGGTGACCTTCACCCGCAGCGTGAAGTCGTAGACGTCCTCGACGGTCAGCGTCTGGGTCGCGACCAGGTCGGCGAAGTCCTCGGTCTTCGAGACCTCGACGATCACCTCGTGCGGCCCCGCTTCGCCTTCGGGCTCGACGCGCGTCCACAGGATCACTGCGTCGGGGCGCGGATCGCCGGATGCAATGCCGTGCGGATAGACGCGATCCTGATCCGCGGGGTCGGTGCTGAAGACCTCTTCCGGTGTCGTCTCGTCGTCGCCGCACGCGGCCGCTCCGGCGGAGATGGTGACGACGAGCCCTTGAAGGAAGGAACGGCGATCGAAGCGTGAGGCCATCTGGCTTTCGTAGCCAATCGCGCCGGCCGAGGCAATGCGCCACCCCGCCTGCACGCGACTCTCGGGCCGGGAGCACGATTGCGGCCGGATCGCCTCGGACGGCGTAGGTATGGTCTTTGCGCCTCTCGGGCTCATGGCGCAATCGCTCCCACACGCCCGTCCGGTAGCTCCGACCCAGCCCGAGGTCGGCGTGGTCGTCCCGCAGCGACCCGGCCTCGAGCTCAGCGTCTACGGTGCCAGCGACATCGGACGCACGCGGCGACGCAATGAAGATCAGTTCGTCGTCGCGACGCTCACCGGGACCTTGTGGATCGAGCAGTCGAGCATCCCGCAAGAACGAGTGAAGTGCGGGCGCGAGCGAGGTCACCTGATGGTCGTCGCCGACGGCATGGGCGGCCACGCGGGCGGCGATCAGGCGAGCGCCATCGCGGCGCTGGCCGTCGAGGACGTCGTCCTCTCCGCGCTCGGTTGGCTCTTCCAGCTCGACGAGCCGGAGAGCCGCGTGCTCGAAGAGCTGCGCGACGCACTCCGCAGAGCCGACGCGACCGTGAGCGCCCGAGCGGCCGAGAACCCGGAGATGCGGGCGATGGGGACGACGCTGACGCTCGCGTACAGCGTGGAGGACATCCTCTACGTAGCGCACGCCGGAGACAGCCGCTGTTACATCCTGCGCAATAACGATCTCCATCAGATCACGCGTGACCATACCCTCGCGCGCGAGCTCGTCGAAGCGGGCGTCATTCGGCCCGCAGACGTCGAGCACAACCAGTTCCGCCACGTGGTCACCAACGTCGTCGGCGGTGGGACCACGGGCATCGCCGCCGAGGTCCACAAGGTCGAGCTCCTCGCGGGCGACACCGTTCTGCTCTGCACCGACGGCCTCACCAACGTCGTGAAGGAAGATCGGATCGTCGACACCTTGATGCGCGCAGCGACGTCCGAGGTCGCGTGCCTCGAGCTGGTTCAGCTCGCGAACGACGCGGGCGGCCCCGACAACATCACCGCGATCGTCGGCCGCTACACGGCGTCGGCGGTCGAGAGCACCCCGCCCCCGCCGCTCTGACGACGCTCGTTGGCTTCGCAAAGAGGCCGATCTAGGGTCCGCACGTGTTCGGTCTCGCGGGTGTGTTCCTCTTGTCGTCGGTGTTCGTCGTCCCCGGCGACATGCGCCCGAGAGGCGAGCCGGACGCCAAGGCCGACGCTGCGACGGCATGGTGCGACGAGAGCCTCGAGACGCTCGATGACGACATCTGCTACGCGCCCGGGAAGGTCGATGAAGACCAGCCGCGGACGCTGGTCATCTTCCTCCACGGCCTCGTCGACGCCGGCACCACCTGGCAGCATCAGCAGCAGAAGGGCTTCGCTCTCTACGCCAACCGATGGGGCTTCGCGATGATTGCGCCGCCCGGCCGCGCCGGCCTCGGGCCCAAGCGGAAGGCGGATCAGATCGGCTGGCCCACCTCGGAGACGGCGCGCGAGGGCGTCGAGGACGAGCTCATCGCGTCGTGGCGCAAGGCGCGTGAGACCATCGAGACGCGCACCGGCAAGAAGTTCGAGCGCGTCCTCGTGATGGGCTTCTCCAACGGTGCGTACTACGCCTCGTCGCTCGCCCTCCGCGGCAAGCTCGAGGATGTCGACGGCTACGGCGTCTTCGCCGGCGGGTCCGCTTTTCCCGGCGCCGACCGGCTCGGCAAGGCGACCCAATCGCGCAAGCCCGTCTTCGTCGGCGTGGCGTCCAAGGACTCGACCGCGAAGGACGGAGCGTCCTTGGTCAAGCTCCTCAAGAAGCTCGGGTGGCCGCACAAGAGCATGTCGAGCAAGGTCGGCCACGTGGTCGCCGAGAAGCAGCTCGAGGCCGCGCTCGTCTACCTCCGCAACGAGAAGGCCAAGAAGGCCCAGCCCGAAAAGAAGCCCGACAAGAAGCCCGACAAGAAGAAGCCCGACAAGAAGGCGAAGTAGGCCGAGCGTCCGAGAAGTTGCCCCCTTGGACGCGCCCGTGCGACGCCCGGAGGGATGACCCAGGTCCTCGAGCCCGCCGCGGAGCCTCTTCGCCGCGAGCAGCGCCGGCGCCACGGCCGAACGCCGGGCCGCCTCTTGCCCGCACAGCTCGGACCGTACGAGCTCTTCGATCACGTCGGACGCGGAGGCATGGCCGACATCTATCGCGCTCGCTCCACCGACGCGCTCGGGGTCGTCCGCGAGGTCGTCGTCAAAGAGGTCCTGCCGCACCTCACCCACAGCGAGCGCCTCGCCGAGCTCCTCGCGAGCGAGGCCAAGCTCGCGTCTCGCCTCGATCATCCGAACGTCGTCCGCGTCGAGTCGCTCGAGCGCGAGGATGACCTCCTCTACATCGCCATGGAGTGGGTCGACGGGCTCGACCTCCGCGATCTGCTCCGGCGCTGTGCGCGCGGCGGTGTCCCCCTCCCCGTCGATCTTTCCTTGTTCATGGTCCGCGAGATCCTTCGCGGGCTCGACTACGCGCATGGCGCGATCGTCGTCGATGAAGACGGGAACGAGCGCGTCGGCATCATCCACCGCGACGTATCCCCCTCGAACATGCTCGTCTCCTTCGACGGCGAGGTGAAGATCTGCGACTTCGGCATCGCCCGCGCCCACGACGAGGAGCGCGACGGCGAATGGTCCGAGGCCATGGTCGAGGGCAAGGCCGGCTACATGAGCCCCGAGCAAGCGCGCGGCGAGCCGCTCGATCCTCGCGCCGACGTCTTCGCCGCCGGGATCATTCTCTGGGAGCTCGTCGCAGGGCGACGGCTCTACCGCGCAGAAGGCGATGAGCCGCTGCTCGAGGTCGCGCGGCGTGCTGTCGTCCGGCCTTTGCCGGAAACCGATCTGCCCTGCTTCGAGGAGCTCCGAGCCCTCGTCGGCCGCGCGCTCGCAGCAGACCGAAACGATCGCTTCGCGACCGCCGGCGAGATGGCTGCAGCCATCGACGACTACGCCGCGCGCGCCGAACTTCGTGCCAATGCGCGAGCGCTGCGTCGCTTCCTCGAGACGAGCTTTGCGCCGGACGTCGTCGCCGCACGCCGGCGTCGCGAGCTCGCGACGCGCGCCATGGCGCGTGGCCCGCTGGCCGTCCTCGAGATCCTCGACGTCCCCGTCATCGGCATGGTCCCGCCGGAGGCCATCGAGCCCCCGATAGAGTCCGAGCCCGCGCCCAGCAAGCCCAAGCGGCGCAAGAAGCGCAAGGGATCGAAATCCCCCGCCCCGAGCTCGGTCGCCCCCATCAGCGCCCCGATCGCGAGCGTTGCGCCCTCGAGCGCCGCACCCTCGAGCGCCATTCGCGAGGAGCACGGCCTCAGCCGCAGCGCCATCGCGCTCCTCTGTGTAGCCGCCGTGCTCGTGGCCTACCTCGTGATGCGCGCCTTCCAGGGCTGACCGTCGCGCCTGCCGCCTGCCGTCTGCCGAAATCAAGCTCGCGCATTGACAACTACTACATTGGTAGTAACAACTCCTGCCGATGCCCGACACGGATCTCGGCCCTCTCGAGATGAAGGTCCTCGGCCTTCTCGGCGCCTCCTCCCCGCAGTCGGTCCACGATCTCCAGACCGCGCTCGAAAAATCCGGCACCGAGCTCGCGTACACGACGGTGATGACCGTCCTCGTGCGCCTCCATGAAAAGGGCCTGGTCGTACGCACGAAGGAAGGCCGGCGGTTTCTTTACTCACCCGCCAAGCGCGCGCCTTCGGTCGCGCGCGGAATCGTCGCGCGGCTTCAAAAGACGCTCTTTCACCAGGACCGAGCGAGACCGATCCTCGCCCTCCTCGACGACGCACAGCTCTCACGCACCGAGCTCGAGGAGCTGCGGCGCAAGATCGACGACAAGCTCAAGGAGAAGAAGCGGTGAGCGTGCACGGCCTCGTCGCGTTCAACGTGCTCCTCAACGGCATCGGCTCGTTCGCCGTCGCTTGGCTCGTCTCGAGCCTCGCGGCGCGGCTCCTTCGCCGGCGGATCGGCACGGCGGTCGTCGCGCTCGCCGCGTTGCCCTTCGCCAAGATCGTGTTCGACGCCGCCCGCGGCATCCCCGAGCGCTCGTTTCTATGGCAACGCGCAGAAGGCCTTCAGCAGGACCTCGGCTCGTTTCAGATCGGCTTCGGTGTGTCCTGGCTCGTGCCCAAGATCCAGCTCGCCCTCGGCGCGCTCGCCGGTGACCGCACCTACACACAAAGCGGCCCCGACGTGCTCGCGGGCTTCCTCATGCGGCGTGTCGATCCATGGGCGCCCGCCGCGATCGCGCTCCTTCTTCTGTCGGTCGGCGCCGTCCTCTTGGGTCGTCGCGCGATCGCCAACGTTCGCGGAGCGCTGGAAGCGCGCGCGATCCGTCGCTCGGCACCCGTCCACGTCGCTCGGCTCGGAAGGCGCAGCGTTCCGGTCTTCGTCACCGACGACGTGGGGTCTCCTTACATGAGCGGGATCGTGCGCCCGCTCATCGTGTTTCCGCGCGCCGTCTGGTCTTCGCTCGCAGAGGGCGAGCGCGAGGCCGCGATCGCACACGAGCTCGGTCACGCCGCACACCATCACCTCGCTGTCGTGACCGCTGCAGGGGCCATCGCCGATGTCTTCTGGTTCGTGCCCGGGATCCGGTCGGCGCTCCGCCGCCTCCGCGCGAGCGTCGAGGTCGCCGCCGATCGCTGGGCCGTCGCTTCCGGCACGGCGCCGCTCGATCTCGCGTCGGCGTTGGTGCGGGCCAAAGAGCTCGCCGGCGGGGTGCCCACGAGTCGCCTCTGCAGTGCACGCCTCGGCTTGGTCGACGCCTCCCTCACTGGCCGTGTCGAGGCGCTCCTTGCATTCGCCGACGCACCCGCCCGGAGAACCGGCAAGCTCGCCGGCATTGCAGCGTTTGCGCTGACCGCGTGGATTTTCGCGACTGCATTCACCGCGCTCGCCTTCGGCAACCATTGAGATGCTCCTCCAGCATCAGCGCCGCCAACACACGCATCACCGCCCAATATCCACCGCCGCCCGCTCTCTCGCGCACCGAATTACTACACCCGTAGTAACAACCTCTCCCTCTCCCTCGCTCGCGCCCACCCTCCCGAAAGGCCCCAACATGCTCCGCTCCCTCCCCGCCCTCCTCCTCGCGACCGCCCTCCTCTCCGGCTGCGCCTCCACCCCCGAGCCCCGCGTCGTCGACGCCGACGACCTCGGAAAGCTCGGTCCGCTCGAGCCCAACCAAGCCCTCGTGATCGTGTTCGAGCCCGGCGATCAGATCCCGCTCGATCTCTCCATCCGAGGACCGCTCGTCGAGAGCCCCGCCGATGCGGAACCGATCAAGCTCCAGGTGAAGCGAAGGTTCTTTCTGCGGATCGACGGCGACGGATTGAAGACGAGCCTCGACGGAAAGACATTCGGCAAGGTCGAGCGGCCCGGCACCTTCTCGATCGGCGTGGGCGCCAACAAGAACGGCACCCGCGCCCACATCTCGGTGACGACGCCGACCCCCGCCGAGCCCGACTGATCCCCCCACCTGGCCCCTCCTCGGGCCAACGAGCTCGCGGGCTGCCCCATCGCCGTCGCACCGGGGTGAAGAGTCGAGTCCTCAGGGGCTGGCGACTCGAGTCCGCTACGAGCGCGATCGGTTACGGAAACGGCCCGGTCACCGCCCACTCGACGCTGGCATGAGCCTTGATGTTCCCCCGAGCCCGCGCCCCCGGATGCGAAGAACGGGTGCGGGAAGGACAGGGCATGAGGACCACGCGAACCCACATCGCAGCCGTCGCGATCGCCGCCGCGCTCGCGTCGGGCGCCATCGGATGCAAGGGCGACATCGGCGGCGACCCCGAGAAGACGGGCCCCGACACCGAAGCGCTGTGTGCCAAAGGCGAGCTGCCTGGACCGCGGCCGCGCCTGGTCCGCCTGACGCACCAGCAATATGACAATACCGTTGCCGAGCTGCTCGCGATGCCTGGCATCACGCCGAGCGATGCGTTCATCGGCGATGCGGCCTTCGCAGGGTTCACGAACAACGCCGAGGGCCTGTTGGTCTCGGATCGCCTGGCCCGCGACTACCGGCGCTCTGCCGAGCTGCTCGCCGAGCAGGTGACGCCGTCCTCCGTCCTCGCGCCGCTCGTCCCTTGCGACGTCGCCAGCGGTGACGACGCGTGCGCGCGATCGTTCATCGAGGCGTTCGGCCGTCGCGCCTTCCGCAGACCGCTCGCCCCCGCCGAGGTCGACGCGTACGTGGCCCTCTACAGTCGCGGGAACGGCAAGTTCGCTGCGGGCTCGCCGTTCGAGCAGGGCATTCGTCACGTGGTGGAGGCGTTCCTCCAGTCGCCGAACTTCCTGTATCGCATCGAGCTCTCCGAGGAGCTCGACAGCGACGTGCTCATCCCGCTCAGCGGCTACGAGGTGGCGACACGCCTCTCGTACCTCATCTGGAACAGCATGCCCGACGACGCTCTCCTCGAGGCGGCGGAGCGCGGCGAGCTCCTGACCGACGCCGGCATCGAGGCCCAGGCCCGCCGGATGCTCGCCGATCCGCGCGCGACCGGGCCGGTCGACGACTTCCACGCGCAGTGGCTCGAGCTCGACCGCTACGACAACCTGCAGAAAGACGCGGGTCTCTTCCCGAGCTTCAGCCCGGCCGTTGCAGCCTCGATGAAGGCCGAGACGGCCCGGTTCATCCGGCACGTCACGCTCGAGCTGAACGGCGGCATCGAGGAGCTCTTGCTCTCGCGCACCGCGTTCGTCGATGAAAACACGGCGCCCATCTACGGGCTCGAAGGAACCTTCGGCGCCGAGCAGGTGCAGGTCGAGCTCGACCCGACGAGGCGAGCAGGGCTGCTCACGCAAGCGGGCTTCCTCGCTTCGCACGCGTACACGAACTCATCGTCGCCGATCCACCGCGGCGTCTTCGTTCAGCGGCGCGTCCTCTGCCGCGAGATCCCCGACCCGCCCGGGAACGTCGACACGACGCTGCCGCCGCTCTCGGACTCGATCAAGACGACACGGCAACAGGTCGAGGTGCACACGTCGCCCGAGGCATGCACCGGCTGCCATAGCCAAATCAACGTGCCCGGCTACGCGCTCGAGAACTTCGACGCAATCGGCGCGTGGCGCGAGACAGACAATGGAGAGCCGGTCGACGCGACGGGGACCTTCCCGCTCGACGGCGGGCAAGCGACGGTCGCCGGCCCGGTCGACATGATCCAGAAGGTCGCCGAGAGCGACGCCGCCGGCACTTGCTATCTCACGCAATGGTACCGGTACGGCTTCGCGCGGCGGGAAACCGAAGCCGACGTTTGCACCATCGACGTCTTGAACCAACGGTTCGCCGAGGTGGGTTACGACGTGAAGGAGCTCCTCGTGGCGTTCACGCTGACGAAGACATTCCGCTATCGCATCGGAGAGGAGGTCGGGCAATGAGGCGCCGTTGGTTCCTGAAGGGCGCGCTCGGCGCGACGCTCGGGCTTCCCATGCTCGAATCGCTCGCACCGCGTGAAGTGCACGCTGCACCGGTCGAAGACCGGCGCCTCATCGTGTTCTTCTGCTGCAACGGCGTGAACATGGATCGCTGGTGGCCGAACGTCGGCTACGGGCCGATCAACGAGGCGTCGTTCGGGAGCGACAGGGGCCTGTCGCCGCTCGCGCCGTACGCCCACAAGCTCCTGATCCCGCGCGGCATGCACATGTCACCACGCGGCTTCGGGTGGGACGCCAGCGCGGGTGACGATCACGCCAAAGGCATGGGCTGCAAGCTGACGGCGCGCCGCCTCCTCGACGGGTCTACCTACGCCGACGGTCCGTCGGTCGATCAGCACATCGCCCAGGCGGTGAACCCGGACGGCGCTCCGGCGCTCACCCTGATGGCGGGCTGGCGCGCCAATGGCGTCCTCGGCCACATCTCGTACTCGGGCTCCAACCAGCCGGTGACGGCGGAGGGTAACCCGCGCCTCGCTTACCAAGACCTCGTCGGGCTGGGGAACCTCGACGACGAAACGGCGCAGCGCCTCAACGCGCGCCGTGAGAGCGTGCTCGACCTGGTCCGGGGCGAATACGAGACACTGCTCTCGAAGAACCTCAGCGCGGCCGACAAGGACAAGCTGCAGAAGCACTTCGACGCAGTCCGCGACCTCGAGAACAACATGAACGGCTCGATCGCCTGCGTGCTCGATCCCACGAAGGAAGCCGAGCTCGAGGCGATCAATCCGGACAACGTCGCCAACGACTCCGAATATCGGATCGTCGGGCGGCTTCAGCTCGACGTCATGGCAATGGCCATTGCCTGCGGCGCTACCCGCGTCGCATCCATGATGTGGGGCTCCGGCGCCGGCGGCCCGATCTTCAATTGGGACGGGATGAGCCACCAGTACAACCATCACAAGCTCTCGCACGGCAACACGATGGATGACAACTCGGGGAGCGAAGTCTCGGGCTACGAGACGATGCTCTACGACATCGATCAGTGGTACTCGACCGAGCTCGCCTACCTCCTCGGTCGGCTCGACGGCTACCAAGAGGCCGACGGCTCGACGGTGCTCGACAACACCGCCGTCGTGATGATGAACGAGCTGTCGCACGGCAAGGACCACGACTTCCGCGACCTGCCGATCGTGATCGCCGGGAGCTGCGGCGGCTACTTCAAGCAAGGCGAGTACATCAAGGTGACGGCCCAGGCCGACACCAAGAACGACGCCGACGCTCCTCACAACAAGCTCCTCACCACCCTGTGCAACGCCATGGGGGTCGCCGAGACCCACTTCGGAGCGCCGGATCTCGGGGAAGACGGCGAGTTCGACCAGCTGAAGGCATAACGTCTTTCGTTCCGCACCGAGTCATTGCAGCATCCACGCGTGGGATGCGCGCGGATGCTCCGTGCCGCGGTTCAGGCCGCCCTGCTCCTCTGGGGCTGCACGCCCTCGGACGAGGGGGGCGGAGCGACCTCGGCGTCGTCCGCTCCGGCGACGAGCTCGAGCGCGAAGCGCGCGGTGCCCTCCGAGGTCGACGCGGAGTTCGTCTTCGCCGACGTCCAGCGTGCTCCGGCGGCACCACCGGAGCGCTTCGCGGCGCCGCTCCCGAGCGCCCTCGACAAGGGGTACCCCGAACGGAACGACGTCGCCCCGAAGAGCTACGTCGTCGAGCTCCTCTGCGCTGGGGACGCTGCGATGATCGGCCGCCTCGGGGTCTCGGCGTCCGCGGACCGCGACGCGGGCAAAGATCCAATCGTGGTGGCGCTGGGCATCGCCAATCTCGTGCGCGATTGCGATCCGACGCCTGCTTGGTGCAAATCGGTCGCCAGACTCGCGGGCGATAGCGACGCATCGAAGCGATTCGTCGCGACCGCAATGCTCGCAGAATGCGGGCGGGCCGAGGACATCGAGCTCTTCGATCGGCGGGAGACCAATGCGCTCTCGGTGTTTCACTACCTCGCCGCACGCAGGCTGGGAAAGCCGAAGCCGGTCTTCACCGCTCGCATAGGTCGCGCCGCGCTGGAGCTGGCGGCGGTGCTCGAGGATCCACGCGAGCTTCGTGCCGCCGCCGTCACGCTGGCGAGCTTCGACGATCGCCACGCTACGCAGGCGCTCTTCGCCATGCGCGACTTGGCCAAAGCGCACAAGCGCCAGATCGGCGTCGCGGGGCTCGAGTCGAAGGATCCCAAAGCGCAAGAGATGGGCCGCGAGGCGTGCGAGAGCGAGCTCTTGCGCCGCGATCCGGTTTGCCTTCGCGAAGGGCCGATGACGCTGAAGGTGCCCAAGGGCCCGCGCGAGGATCTGAAGCATCCCGAGCGCATGACGCTCGAGCGGGTCGCCCTCCTCGCCGACGATCCGCACGTCGGAAAGAACCTGGGAACGACACTCGAGGCGTGTTCTCGTGTTCGGGACACGGCGTTCGAGTGCATCGTTCGACTCCAGCTCTTCGACAAGAAGCGCGCGGCAGAGCTCGGTCGAAAGCTCGCGCCCCGGCAGAGCTTCGAGGAGCGCGAGCTGGTCCGCGCGCTCACCAACTACGAAGCTCCGGGCGCGCTCGAGAAGCGCGTCCTCGAGCTGGGATTTCGACCGCTCGGCAAGCGCGCGACCGGCGCAGACAGGCTTCGCGTACGAGACATCCTGCGAGCGAGCGGCCACGTCGCGTCGTTCGACGCCGACACCGATCGCACCCCGCCCCAGAACGATGCGCTGCTCTTTCGCCTCTCGCGCCTCGGCGGGACCGACCTCGCGGGGATCTTCTTCGAAGAGAGCCCGCCCGAAGGCGACGGCGCCCCGTACCGCGTCTGCGCCTTCGCAAGAGGAGAGCGGTGGTGCACGAACGCCAAGAACCTCGGAGGTCGCTACGACCTCGAAGCGACGATCGGGCTCCTCAACGCGATGTCGCGAGACCTCGGGCTCGTCACGCGCTTCACCACGCTCGCGACCGCGGACGGCACCGCGCACGTCCTCGGCGGCCCCGCGTTGGGCATCACGACGCTGGCCGCCGAAGGACTGATCGAGCGGAACGCGCGCTGAGCGTCGAGCTCACATCATCGAGACGGGGTCGATGTCGATGACGGCGCGGACGCGGCGATCGACCTCGCGCAGCTTCGGCTCGACGACCGACAAACACGCTCGAAGCGCGGCGCGCTCGGTCGCGCGAAGGAGCACGCGAAAGCGATAGCGCGCGCGGAGCCGAGCCAGGGGAGCAGGAGCAGGACCCAACACGTCGACCTTGCCGGCACGCGCAGGAGCCGATGCGAGGCATGCTCGCGCGAGATCTCCGGCCGCCTTGCGCGCAACCTCACGATCGACGGCGTCGACGCGCAGGAGCGCCAGCCGCGAAAAGGGCGGGTAGTGGACCTCGCGCCGGTCCTTGAGCTCGCTCGCGAGGAACGCTTCGACGTCGTGGCGGGCCGCGATGACGATCGCCGAATGCTCGGGGTTGCGCGTCTGGATCAGCACGCGGCCCGGCAGCTCGTGCCGGCCGGCGCGCCCTGCAACTTGAACGAGGAGCTGAAACGCCCGCTCGCCTGCGCGAAAGTCGGGCATCGACAGCGCCGCGTCCGCATTCACGACGCCGACGAGCGTCACGTTCGGATAGTCGTGCCCCTTGGTCACCATCTGGGTGCCCACGAGGATGTCGATCTCACCGGCTCGCATCTTCGCGAGGACCTTCTCGCTCTTGCCGCCCTGGGCGACATCGCGATCGAGCCGCCCGATGCGGGCTTCGGGGAACGCTTCGGCGAGGGTCAACTCGAGCTTTTCGGTGCCCAGCCCCTCGAGCGCGAGCTCGGTCGATGGGCAGGCTTCGCAGCGATTGGGGACGTAGTCGTCGTAGCCGCAGTAATGGCAGCACACGCGGCCGCCCGTCGGTTTGTCGTCTTCGCGGAGCGCGCGGCCGCGGTGGTAGGTGAGCGAGACCGAGCAGGCCTTACACGTCTGGACGGCACCGCATGACATGCACACGACCGCCGGCGAGTGCCCGCGCCGGTTCAAGAAGAGAATCGCCTGCTCCTTCTTCGCCAGCGTCGCCTCGAGCGCGCGATGAAGCGGGAGCGAGAGGAGCGGATCGCCCGTCGGCCCGGCGCCGAACCGCTTCAGATCGATGATCTCGACCTTCGGGAGCGACGCTGCGCGGCTCGCGCGGTCCGGCAGCCGAAGGAGCGTCATCTTCCCCTTCTTGGAGAGCTCGAAGCTCTCGAGCGACGGCGTCGCCGATCCGACGACCAGCGTGGCCCCGGCCCGATGGGCCCGCAGGATCGCCATGTCGCGCGCGTGGTAGCGCACGCCTTCTTCTTGCTTGAACGATCCATCGTGCTCTTCGTCGACGATGACGAGACCCAAGGACGGCACAGGCGCGAAGAGCGCCGAGCGCGCGCCGATCGCGACCCGCACCTCGCCGGCGAGCAAGCGCTTGTGCATCGCGTGCCGCGCCTTGTCGCTGAGCGCGCTGTGAACGACCGCGAGCTCGTCTCCGAACCGTGCGCGAAACCGTCCCACGAGCTGCGGCGTGAGCGCGATCTCGGGAACCATCACGAGCGCACCGCGCTCCCGAGCGAGGCACGCTTCGATCGCTCGCAGATAGACCTCGGTCTTGCCGGATCCGGTGACGCCGAAGAGGAGGAACGAACGGTCCTCGCCCTCGCCGCGGATCGACGCTGCGATCTTCTCCGTGGCCTCGGCCTGCGCCGGCGTGAGCTCGGGCGGGACGTCGCGCGCGGTCGGCTCCGAGAAGATCGGCGCCAGTGCACGAGCCCGGCGCTCGAGCCGAACGAGGCCTAGCGTCTCGAGCTTCTTCGAGGCCGAGCGCGCGTTCTTGAAGCGCTCTTCGAGGCGCGTGACCGATTGCGCTCCCGTGCCGCGCACGAGGGCGAGGATCTCGCGTGCCTGGCCGCGGAGGGTCCCCGGGACTTCGACCATGTCTGTCGGAACGACCACCACCTCGCGCGCTTCGCCGACGCGCTTGGTCCGGTTGAGCGCGCCGATCCCTTCGAGCTCGCCCTGCTCTTCGAGCCGCTCGACGTCGCCGCGCTCGAGCGCAGGGAGCGCCATCCGGAGCACCTCGCCCACGGGCGCGTAGTAGTAACGCGCCACCTCGAGCAGGAAGTCGAGCAGCTCCTTCGGGACGACCGGACGCCCGTCGACGACGGCGCGGACGGGCTTCAGCGGCCTCTCGGGATCGGCCTCGCGCTCGCCGAGGCCGACCACCACGCCGATCACCTGCCGCTTGTGAAAATCGCAGAGCACGCGCGACCCCAAGACGAGCCCGAGCGCGAGGTGGCTGGGTACCTCGTACGAGAAGGCACGCGCGAGCGGGATCGGTACGGCGACGTCCGCGACGATCATCGGGAGCCGGCAACCTTAGCAGCGAGCGGCCCCTCAGGCGGGTTTCATCTTGGCGGCGTCGATCTTCGCGTTCTTCTTGTTCGTCCCGAACGTGATCGTCGAAGAGTCGCCGTTCGGCTCCTCGATCACGATGCGCGAGATGCCCCAGCGCTCTTTGTTGGAGACGACCTCGAGCCGCTTGATCGCCTTCTTGGTGGCGTCGCTCTTGGGCAGGGCGACGATCTTGACGGGACCGTCGCTCTCCATCGACGCGGTGATGTCGTAGCTCGACTTCAGCTTCTTGATGTCGCCGCCGACGAACGTGAGGAGGTCGCCGGCGAGCGCCCCCATCGCACCGGGGGGCGCCTTGCCGACCTTGCCCTTGGCGTCCTTGTAATAGACGCCGCTCTTCAGGATCCAGAAGACGATCGAGTCCGGAGCGAAGAGCTCCCACCGGAGCTGATCGGGCATCACCACGTTGAGCTCGCCCTTGCTCTTCACGTCCTCGGCAAGGAGGCCGACGACGCGAACCTGATCGAACGGTGCGATCAGCGTCTTCAGGTCGCTGCGGGCCTTGGCCAGCGCGTCGAGCGCGTCGTCTGTCGCGTCGGCCGCCGCCGGTCGCGAAACGGTCACGATCGCGAGCGGGGCAGCAGCCGCCAGAGCCACAAAACCGCGCCGTGTGAGGGATCCTTGCATGCGCGGAGCCTTGGACGGACGGGGCATACGCAGTCTTCAAACCAGGCCGAGGGCGCGCGTCAAGGGTCTGCCCTGGTCGCCGCCGGGGCGCTCGGCGGCGGCAATTTCCTTCACGCGCCGTACGAAGGCGTTGGTTTCTTGCTGGCTCAGCGGCTGGTCGGCGCTCGCTCGCTCGCAGAAGAAGGTGCGGCATCCGAGCGGTCGCTCTGCATAGGCGGCACACTTCGCGTCGGCGGCGAGGAGCGGGCACGTCCTTTCGTCACGCAGCCCGGCCACCGGGAGGCGCTTCGCTCCCTTGTTGCGCTCGAGCGGCGTCTTGCCCCCTGCTCTGCCGATGGCCTTCTGCAAGTAGGCGAGCTCGACGCTCGTGACGTATGGCTCGCGACCGGTGATCCCGAAGCGACAGCACTCGGTGGTGCTCGGGCAAGCATGCCCCGCGAGGCGCGCATCGATCTCGGCGTAGAGAGCGGCGAGGTCGTCGAACGCCGTCGAGTCCGCGCTGTGCCGGTCGCGCCGCCTCACATCGCTCCCTGGTGCTGCGCGCCCGCATCGAGCCACTTGCCGTAGCTGCCGTCCTCGAGCGCAGGGTCGGCGGGCAACGTCACGATCTGCTCGTCGTTCTTGGGCTCGTACGAGGGCTCGAGCAGCGTCGCGAGATCGAACCGGACGAAGCGGCCCATCAGGTGCGGTCCTTCGCTCACCCAGAGCGTCTTGTCGGTCGAGTCCATGACGACGGCGTGCGTGGCGATGACCGCGTCGAGCGCGCTGCGATGACCGAGCGGAAGCTCCGCGCCGCCCGCGCCCTTCTTGTCGCGCAACAGCGATATCGCCGTCTCGGCGTCGATGGGCTTCTTGCGCTCGGCCAAGAGCTCGTCGAGGCGCGCCCGGCGAGGCAGGGTCGAGGTGACCTCGCGCACGCGCTGGTTCTTCGGATCCGAGGCGAAGGGCCCCTCGAAATGGTTCGTGAGCGGGAGGACGTCGCCGGTCATCGGCCGGACGTAGGGCGGCTCGCCCGGCGCACGCTCGATCGCTGCAGCAGCGCCGGTTGCGTCGGCCATCAGCAAGATGTGGCTCACCATCGCGCTTCGCTTCTCCAGCATTCTGACGGCTTCCTCCACCGTCGAAGCCTCCGAAAGCAGCGCGCGCGTCGTGTGGACGACCGGCTCGCCTTGGGTGCTCGTCTCGCGTGCACGACCGCCGTGGACCACGACCGAGAGGCCCTTGGCGTTCATCCCCGAGAGCACGCCGACGAGGCCGGGCCACGCCACCGAAGCAAAAGGAATCTTGTCCTTCTCGTGGACCAGGAAGACGACCTTCTTCTCGTCGTAGACGCTGCCCGCCTCGAAATCGAAGTTGCGCGCAAGGATCGTGTGACCGCCGCTCGTCGCCTCCCCCTTCGCCGCGAAGCTGGTGCAGCCGAGGAGCGGCGAGTGCTCGAAGCCGAGCGCGATGTCATAGAGCGAGTTGAGGTAGATGAAGCGCTGGTAGGTGGGAAAGTGCTTCTCGAACGGGTCCGGGCTGAAGGCCCGCGCCTGGCTGGCGATCTCGCGGATCCGCTCGGGGGACATCGTCCTGTCGGCGCCGTTGTGAAGAACGCGCGCGACGTCGAAGATCAGCCACCGGAGCGGCGCGATCGGAACGAGCTCTTCGAGCGTCGTGTAGAGCTGCCCCTCGGAGGCGACCATCTCTTCGTAGAGGAGGCGCGCGTGCTGGTGGCCGATCTCTTCGGGCGTGCCGGAGAGGCGGACCTCGAGGATGTTGCCGCGTTTCGTCGCGTAGGCGGGCCCGACGCGCCTAACGCCGCCTTGGACCTCGACCTCACCGCTGACGAGAGCGACGTCGGGGGGCGACATCCGCGTGAAAAGGACGACCGCGACGTGCGCGAGCAGCGGCAAGAGGAGGAGGACCGCCAGCGCGATGAGCTTCTTCTTGTGCCTTCGCGCGAAGCTCATTCCGCTCCCTCCGGCTCCGCCGTCGGTCGGTGCCTACCTCGGTCTCGGTGCTCGCTCACTCGCACCTCGCCCTCCGGTTTCATCGACGCTCCAAAGCGGGCTTCACACCGCGGGTCGGGTGATCCCGCGGGTGGAGACGAGCGTCGCCACGACGCGGCGGACGACCCGCATCGGATCGCGGACGCTGTCGAAGTGCGTCGTCCGATCCTCGGGATAGACGACCTCGATCGGCTCCTCGACCACGCGGATGCCGGCAGCGATCGCGAGGAGGATGATCTCGGCCTCGAACGCGTAGCCGTCGTCGCGGCCGCCGATCTCGAGCGTGTGCGGCAGGGGATACCGGCGGAGCCCGCACTGCGTGTCGCTCAAGAGCTTGCGGGAGAACATCGAGAGAAAGCCGTTCGAGATCGCGTTCGAGATCCGGTTCGCGCGCGGGGCACCGGCGCCCTTCAGATCGCGGATCCCGAGGACCAGATCACCCGACGGGACACCGAGGCGCGCGAGGCGAGCCGCCTCCTTGGGCGGGTGCTGACCGTCGGCGTCGAGCGTCACCGCGGCGACGTGACCATCCTCGGCAGCACGAGCGAGCCCCGTGCGGAGCGCGCGGCCTTTGCCTCGGTTGGTCTCGTGCACGATCACCGTCGCGCCGGCGGAGCGCGCCGCTGCGGCCGTCCCGTCGGTAGAGCCGTCGTCGACGACGTACACGCTGCCGATGTCCTGGAAGAGGACGAGCGTCTCCTCGACCACGCGCCGAAGCGTCCGGCCGGCGTCATAGGCGGGAATGATGGCCGCAACTCTCACGAATGCGGGGCTTTACCACAGAAGCGAGCCTGCGGCCGCGTGCTAGGTTCGGGCGATGTCAGACGGGCACGACTTCGACCCCGCCACGGTCGCCGAGCTCGGCAGGCGGGCCAAGATTGCCCTTCGGAAACGCGCGCGCGGGGTCCGCGCAGCGATCCCTCTTTCGGCCGCGGCCGAGCGGTCGAAGGCCATCGTCGAGCGGCTCCAGACCCTCGATCTCGTCCTCGGGGCTCGAACGATCGCCCTGTTCGACGCCATGACCGAGAAGCGCGAGGTCGACGTGCGGCCGTTGGATGCGTGGGCGCGGGCTCGGGGCATGGCGGTCGTCTACCCGTCGATGGACCGAGCATCGTGGACGATGTCGTTCCGCGACCCTGGCGATCCGGGAGCGATGGGCGATCGCGGGTTCGGCTTCCGCGAGCCCGACGCCGCCATCCCGGAGACGAATGACATCGATGTCATCATCACCCCGGCGCTCCTCGTCGACGGCGCGGGCAACCGCCTCGGCTACGGAGGCGGGTTCTACGACCGGGCGCTGGCGCGTCACAAGCCGCGGTCCAAGGCGGTCTGCGTCGTCTACCAGTTCCAGCTCGCCGCGGACCTGCCCCACGGCGACACCGACGTCCCCGTGGATCTGATCGTCACCGAGCAGGGCGTGATCGCCCCCTCGTGAGCGTCACAGGCAGTCGAAGTACTGCTGCGACGTGTTGAACTTGCAGGTCTTGGCGCCCGAGCAAGTCATGTTCTTGACCTGCTGGTTTTCGCACCAGGTGACCGTCTTGGTGCCGTCGCATTGGCCGGCGAAGGTGATGCCGCCGCACGGGTCGGCCGCCGCCTGGTCGACGCACGCGAAGTAGTTGTTCTGGGTCGAGAAGCCGCACGTCTTGTTCTGCGACGCGCAGTTCTGCGTCTTCACCTGGCTGTTCTCGCACCAGATCACGCTCGAGCCGTCGCAACGTCCGGCGAAGGTCTCGCCGCCGCACGGATCGCTCGTCGGAAGGCCGATGAAGTCCTTGAACGCGTCGGGACGCGTGTCGACGCCGTTCTGTGTGCAGTTGGCGTCGCCGTACGAGGTGAGACCGGCGACGAGGAGCTCGCCGTTCACCTCGGCGAACGCCGGTCCACCCGAGTCGCCGTTGCAGGTGTTCTTGCCGGGCGTCGCGTACGAGAACTGCTTGGCGCTCACCGACGCGATCGGGATCCGGACGTAGCGCTTGGTGCCCGCGCCCGTCTGCGTGTTCCCGTTGGAGGCGCCGAAGCCGACGTGCACGAGCTCGCGGCCGACCCACGACGAATCCATCGACGGCACGATCTTCATCGGCGTCACCGGAGCGTCGGAGGCGAGCGTGACGATGCCGATGTCGTTCGTGATCGTGTTCGGGTTGTAGCTCGGGTGGTACTTGATCGACGAGACGTTCAGCGTGTGCTTCGGCGCCGAGACCTTGTCGCCGAGGACGAACTTGAGCGAGCTCGCGCTGACGCCGGCCAGGCAGTGCGCCGCGGTGATCACCGTGCGCGGTCCGATGACGGTTCCCGTGCAGTGGGTCGATCCGAAGCGCGTCAGGGCGCCGACGGCCGGGAACGCGCTCGTCGTCTGCCCGCCGACGATCGGCTCGCGCCCCTCTTCCGCTGCCTCGATGTCCTCTTCCTCGGAGGGCAACGTACTCTCGGGCGCGCAGGCCGCGAGAGCGAGGAGGAGGAGGGGGAGGAGGGCCAGACTCGTGGAGGTCGTCGCTCGCTGCATGACAAAACAGTTACCGACCGCGGCGCGACTGCTCCATCCGAGTGATCGCGAGGCTCGTGCAGCTCGACGCAACGGTCGCCCACACGTGGAGCCGCTCGCCTACGTGGAAGTGCACCCAGAGCGAAAACGTCGGGTTTGGCTGCGTGGCGCTCGGGTAGGCACGTGTGGTGCCGCCTGCGAAAGCTGCCTGGGACGCTGGAGCACCAATTGTCGTGGACTTTCGAGGGTGCGATGGTTCGTCGCCCACTTCAGGTACCGCCCGTGAAGCTGTCCCGTCGCACTGCGCAGGTCTGGAATTGGCTCCCCGCGTTTCGCGCGGTCGCGGAGGTCGAGCACCTTCCGACCGCGTCGCGTGAAGTGAACCTCAGCCCGTCGGCGCTCTCGCGATCGGTGCGCCTCCTCGAAGAAGATCTCGGCGTCGAGCTCTTCGCGCGTGAGGGACGACAGCTCGAGCTCACGACGGCGGGAAAGCGTCTGCTCGGCGCGACGCGATCCGCGATGCGCTCCGTCGAGTCGGCGCTCGATCAGATCCTCTCGTCCGAGAGCGAGGGCGCGGTGCACGTCTCGGCGCCGGGCCCCTACTGCACGCTGTTCATTCTCCCCGCGCTGCGGAAGCTGCGCGAGTCCTACCCGGAGATCGTCGCGCACGTGCGGAGCGCGGTCCCAGCCCAAGCCGAGCACCAGCTCGCGGACGGCGGCCTCGATATCTTCGTCACCGACGTGCCGCTCACGCGTTCCGACCTGCGCGTCACCAAGCTGACCGATCTCGCATACTCGGTCTACGCGAGCGACATGCATCCGCTCGCCAACAAGCTCGACGTCACGGTCGACGATCTCTTGCAGTACCCGTTCGTCGGTCCGCCGGATGGCGTGGCGGATCACTGGCCGCCGCACCTCTTGCGTCGCATCGGTATGGTCGTCGAGCAGCTGCACGTCGCGGTGCAGGTCTGCGCGATCGACGGCATGCTGGCGGTGATTCCCGACGTGGTGGCGCGCGACTTCCGGGGAGACGGCGGTATCGTGCGATTGCCCGTCGACGTCGTACCGTCGCGTCCGCTCTATGCGGTGGCGCGCAAGGCGGCGGCCGAGCCGAAGCGGATCGATCTCGTGCTTCGCGCGATCGCCCAGACGGTAGAGGACGTTCGCCGCGGCCCGTGCAGGTCGTCGCTGCCGCCCCCGCGGTCTACGATCCGGCCGCCCGCCTATCTCGAGGGATCGCTGGTGCCGCCGAAGCCGCCGCCGATGCCCAAAGACCTCGCCGAAGAAGGCTGACGCGGGGGCGTGGTTTCGGTTTCAACGCCTAACGGCGTTGAAAATGCCAGACGCCCGGGAGGCGCGCGCCCGACGCGGCTGCCAGCTCGTCGTCGAGCCACCTGACCGTGGCTTCGATGTCGCGCGCCGACCAGCCCGGCGCCGCGCGCACCTCGAACGTCGACGGGTCGTAGTCGAACGCCGGATCCGAAACGGCGCGATCGAGGAGCGCGTCGGGCAAGAGGAGACAGTGGTACGCGTTGACGCTGGCGCCGAAGCCGCGCGCCCAGGTGACGGTCCTCTTGATTCCGTCGGGCGAGTCGCCGGGGAGACCGACGATGACTTCCAGGAGCACGTCGGCGACTGCTGCGACCTCGTGGATCACGTCGGTCATGCGGCCGAGGTCCGTGCACGGCCGCTCGGAGGTCCGAAGGACCTCGGCGTCCGTCGACTGCACCCCGATGCCGACGTGCGCCTTCGTCGAGGCGAGGAGCGACAGGTGCTCGCGGCGAACGTACTTGGGATAGAGCTCGCAATGCAGGCTCGAGGAAGCGAGGAGCCCGACCTCGCGCTCGGCCTCCGAGAGCGCACGGAAGGCGCGTGAGTTGAGGTTGAGCCCCGCGTCGACCAGAAAGACGCCGTTCGCATCCACCCGCGCGATCGCTTCGAGCTCGCGCCTCAAGTAGTCGGCCGACGCCGTTCGTGAGCCGTCGTAGCTCCCCCATTGGCAGAACGAGCACGAGAGCGGACACCCTCGAAAGACTTCGAGGTGAGCCGTCGCCTCACGCGGAACGAGACCCAGCTGGTATGGCGAAGGAAGATCGTCGAGTGGCGTCTTCACCGCCCGCTTGGTCCCGCGCCAGCCCAGCGGCCCCAACACGGCGACGCCTTCGATAGCGGCGAGCGAGGCGCGGTCGAGGACGCCCGCCGCGAGGATGTCGACGATGATCTCTTCGCCATCGCCGAGCACGAGCGCGTCGACGTGCTTCGCGAGCGAGCGCAGCGGCTCACGAGCAAACGACACCGGCCGCGCCGAGGGACCGCCGAACACCATGACAGGTCTGTTTTCTCCATCCGACAGCCGCGCCGCTGCCTCGAGGAAGGGGCCAATCGACCAGACGTAGGTCGAGAAGCCGACCACGTCTGGATCGAGCGCCCGGATGTCACGAACGAGCGCGTCGACGTCCTCGTCGTGGCGCGAGAGGACCTCCACGTCCCAATGGGGCGCGACGCGGTCGTTGCCGGCGATGGCGGCGGCTATCCGGCGGAGGCCGTAGTCGAACGGACGAAAGTCGCCACCACCCCGCCAGGGATCGATCGACGCGAGGACGATGCGGCGGTGCGCCTCCAGAACGACAAGGTAGCAGCATGGGCCAGGCAGCGGTCTTCGTCCGTGCAGATGGTTACTGGCGGCGGGGCTCGTCATCACCCGCGGCGCGACAGGCCTTCGCTCGCGCGATGATCTCGTCCGCCGACCACTGGTCGTCGGCGTGCTCGCCATAGTGACAGTCGACCACGCGACCGCTCTTGTCGATGAGGAAGTCCGCGGGGAGACCCAACCGCCCTCCGCGGGGTTGCAGCGAAGGCGGACGCGCTCGGCCCCGGATGATGGCGACGGTGCCCAGCACGACTGCCGCGAGCACGCCCGGCCAGGCCCGCGGATCGAGGAGCGCGCGCGGCGCAGACTCGACACCGAATGCCGCGTAGAGGCGCCGATTCGGATCGGCGACCACGGCGAGCGGAAAGTCTTCCACGTGCTTTCGCAGCTCGTGCGCCTCCGAGTGGAACAGCACGACCTCACGCACGCCGGCCGCCTGGATCTGATCGTGGCGAGCGGCGATCGACGCGAGGTGCAGGTTGCAGATCGGACAACCCGCGAACCTCCTGAACTGGAGGTGAACGACACGCTGAGAATCGGGAATGGCGACCGGCTCCCCCCGCACGTCCGCGAGCTCGTAGCTCGGGAGCATCGTGCCCGGCGCGATCAAGCCGGCGCCGGCGTTCGAGCCCCGGCGCACGCCTCGGAAGAATCGAAAGCCAGCCACCGCTGCGATCGCTGCGGGGACCACTTGCGCGATCCCCGAGAGCTCGAACAGGGCATCGTTCGGTCGCTCGTACGTAGGAGGCGGGAAGAGCCGCGCGAAGGCCTCCGCGGAAATCCCGCCGAGGTACAGGGCATTCTTGAGAAGGTGGTTGTAGGCGCCTTCGAACGCACCGATGCCCGCGATGGGGAATACTGCGGCAATGAAGACCAGCGCGCGGCCGGCCCATCGGCCCGCCGCGCTGTCTGGAGACCTTCGGTAGAGGGCGAACGCTGCGAGCAGAAGGAGACCTATCGGGACGACGACGGCCGCGCCATGCAGGCGCCAAGGTGTTCGATAGATCAAGCCGCCGTAGACATGGTGCGCGGCGGTGAGGGCGAGCGTGGCGAGAGCCGCGGAGAGCAACCGCCCCGCGTGGGGGCTTGGCTGGTTTGCGTGCATGCGACGAGTATTCTCGTGCGCATGTGGCACGCCACGCATAGCGGTGCACAATACTCTTGCGTTCTACGCATCAATTAACGGAGCTGACGGTGGACCGGTTCGGAAGCATCGAAGCCTTCGTGCAAGTCGCCGAGCTCGGCAGCTTCACGGCAGCGGCCAAACGGCTGCATCTCTCGCCGTCCGCGGCGAGCCGGCGTGTTGCCCAGCTCGAGGACGCCGTAGGCGTTCGCCTCTTTCATCGGACGACGCGCGCCGTGCGCCTCTCGGAGGAGGGACGTGTCTTCTTCGAACGCGCGCGGGCTGCTCTCCGGGATCTCGACGCCGCGCAGGCGGACACCGCTCGCCTCCGCGAGCGGCCCGCAGGCCTGTTGCGTGTCGAAGCGCCGACGATCATCGGACGGCACGTCATCGTCCCAGCGCTCCAGCGCTTCCTCGCCAAGCACGCAGAGGTTCAAGTCGAGCTCACCCTCCGTGACCATCCGGGCGAGCTCGCGTCGGAACGGCTCGATCTATCGGTGCGATTGGGCCCGCTCGAGGACTCCGGGCTCGTCGCACGGCGCCTGGGGAAGACGCAGATGCGCGTTTGCGGCGCGCCCGCCTATCTCCGGCGCAAGGGCACGCCGAAGACGGTCGCGGCGCTGTCGCGGCACGACCGGCTCGGCTTCGCGCTGCACGGCCGACCGATGCCGTGGCGGCTTCATGATGGGCGCAGCGTGAAGGAGATCGCGCCGACGGGTCGCATCGCGGTCAACAGCGCAGAGGCACTGATCGATCTCGCCGTGGACGGAGCCGGCCTCGTTTGGATATGCGATTTCATGGCCGGGCGTGCGCAGCGCGCAGGCCAGCTCGTCGAGGTGCTCCACGACGCCGCGTGTGAGGTGAGCCCGGTGCACGCGGTGTCGTTGCCTTCACGATACGTGCTGCCGAAGGTCCGCGTCTTCTCGGACTTCATCGCCCGGGAGCTCGCGCGAAACGCCGTCGGGTGAGGAGGGGGCGTGCACCACGTCACCTTCATCCGGCAGCGGCAGTAAGGTCACTGGTCGACAGGCACGACGAGGAGCCGAACGCTCGTCACGGTCTGCGCCATGATCCCGACCTCGTACGTCGCCGGTGAGAGGACGTGGACCCAAGCGTTCTCGACCTCGTCGCAGACGTCGAAGCAGTCGTTGCACTGCACGTAGTCCTCGGTCGGCGGGCCGCCCGGGAGCTCGCGGATGAAGCCGATGCCTCCGTTGAAATCGTTGTCGCCCTGCATGACGAGGAGGAAGTACGAGCCCGGCTCGACGATCTCTACATGGACGAAGCCGACGTATTGGGTCGGCTCCGGCACCTCGTGAAGCGACATCTCGTAGAGCGTCCCATCGGGCGTCATGAGCGCGGGCGGGTCGGCCCCTCCGCTGATCGGCGTCGGCGTGTCCGTCGCAAAGCTCGCGCACCGGGCAGCCGTGATCGACTCCGCAGTGACGGGCCCCGCGCCGGTGGAGCTGGTTGCGGAGGTCACGCTGGTCGCGCTCGAGGACGTCGGCGAGCCGGATGACGTACTTCCGCCGGAGCCATCCTCCACGCTGTCGTCACCGCACCCGAGGACGAAAAGCGTCGCTCCAAGAGGGCCAAGCAAAATTGAACGACGCATGCGGTGATCGTAGCATCGAGAGAGTGGCTCTAGACCCGCCTCACGCGCTCGTCGACGCCCTGCTGGCGAGGCTCGAAGAGCGCCAGAGCCCGTCGGGACTCTTTCCGATCACGCGCCTGTCGGGCGAGGCGAGCGAGATCGACACGTCGCCGTTTGGAGCGACGTTCGTTGCGCACGTGCTCGCGCGGATCGCGCCGGCCTTCGAAGGCGAGCGTCGAACGCGCGCCGAGACGCTGCTCGAGCGGACGCGTGCCGCGCTTCGTCGCGCGCCGGATGCTGATGGGCGGGTGCGCTTCTTCGGTCCCGGATCGAGCATTCGGCCCGACGTCGACGACACCGCGTGCGTTTGGTCCGCGCTGCTCGATGCCGGCACGGCCTGCCCGGAAGGTGTGCTGGACGCCATCGCAAGCGCCGCCCTGCCCGAGGGCGGCTTCGCAAACGACTTCGACACGCGGCCGCCCGCCGCTGTGGAGCTCGCGTCATCGGCGATGGCGATGGCGCTCCTCTACAGGTCGCGCGGCGACATGACGCGCAACGCCGAGTACGTCGAGGCGAAGGTCACTGAGATCCAGCGAGGGGTTTCACCCTTCGGGTTCTTCTTTCCGTCGCGCTTCTACGCTGCATTCGTGGTGACCCGAGCGGCGGTCGATCACGGCGTCCGGTCCCTTCGTTCCGCGGCGATGCGTCTCTCTACGTGGATCGCGTCCGTCGCCAGAGCCGAGGGGCCGCTCCTCGAGCGTGCTCTCGCGTTGTGGGTCCTCGAAGCGACGGGCGGGGCGGCGGAGCTCCGCGCGGCGCTGCGAAGGTCCTGCATCGAGGATGCGCGGACGCGCCGAGATCCCGATCCTTGGTTCATCGGCGACCCGCGCTCGATCGAGAGGACCGGCCTCGAGGTCTTTGGGTGCACGGCGGTAGCGGACGCCATCTTGCTCGACGCCTTCGTGCTTCCTTTGCAACCCAGCCGGCGGCTCCTGGCGGGCGCTTACGAAGAGGCCAAGCAAAACTTCGTGCGACGAAGGCTCGCTCCCTTCCGGCGCCTCGTGGATCGAGACGCTGCGGCTCGGTTCGAGGTTGCAACCGAGGGCGCGACGGCAGTGGTCGAGGTCGTGCCCGACGCCCCTGGAGTGCGCGCCTATTGCCGCGTGGGAAAATGGGCCGTTCGCTACGCGGGAGCCGACGGGGCCGTCGGAGCTCGGGCGGCCGACCTGCTCATCGACGCCGGCCTCGACCTCGTCATGGCCCAATCCTCACCCAACCAAGCGCGCGAGCTTCCGATCTGTCGTGGCGGCCGCGAGGTGAGGAAGCACCTCTTGCCACGACCGGCGCCATGCCGCGCGTGCCTCGACGCGGAAAGCTGCGAGGTGCCTGCCGCGGCGGATCTCGACGCGTACGGCCTGAGCGATCTGCGGCCACGCCGCTCCGACGAGTCGCTCGCAGATCTGCTGCGCTTGCTCACTTCGGCCAGCCTGACGACGCCCGAGCTGCTCTCCGACATCGCCGCCCTCCGCGCCGCGGTCGACGACCCACGGCAGGCCGAGCTCGAAGTCTCGTTCAAGGCCGAAGGCGAGTCGTTGATCGAGGGGCCGCGCGTAACGTTCTACCAACATCGGCCCGAAACGTTTCGCGTGCTCGACACCTTCGCCACGCTCGCCGGAGGTGGCACGCGCGATCTGGTCGAGCGGCTCGCCCCGTATTGCCGAGAGCTGCCGCTCCACATCGGATGCGTGCACGGCTCCTCCGGCCGCTCCTACAAGCTCTACGTTCGCACCGACGCGTCGCCGGAGGCCCGATTGCGCAAGATCGTCGAGACCTGCACACCGGGAGCACGTCTCGACGCGCTGGCTTCGGCCCCGATCCACGGCGTGGGAATCGCAAGCTCGGAGGGGCGCATCCGTTTGCGACTCTATGTGATCAAGAAGCGCGGCGCCGCCGGCGATCCGCGGGCCGACAGCCATGCACTCGAGGGCTGGGATCTAACGCCCACGGAGGCGCCCGCTCTCGAGTCGAACTACGTCCACTACCGAGCAGCGCACCTGTCCTGGGCCGACGCGGTGGATCTCGCCGGTTTCGGTCCCGAGCTCGCCTCACGACTCGGTCGCGCCCTCTCCGAGACCGGCCGGTGGTATGCCCGGTTCATCGGGCTTCCGGTGCGGAGCCGCGCACGCTCTCTCTATCTGACGATCGGCCCTCGCGTGCCCCGGATGCAAGATGACGGTCCTTGATCTCGAGCTGCCCGAAGCCGAACGCGCGCAAGCCGAAGCGATCTTCACGGTCGCTGCAGAGGAGTGGGCGAGCTCCGACGTCCCCGATGGGACCGCCGAACGCACGCTGCGCGCCGTTCTCGCCAGCGGGCTCGATCGACTCGCGATCGAGCCTGACGGAACCGCCATGTTCGCCGATCTCTTGATGGGCCTGGCGACGTCGTTCCCCGCGGCGGCCGTCGTGCTGACGATGCACGGCGCGGTGCTCCACCTCGCGACATCTTCCGGCAGCGAGGCGCAACGGGTCCGGGTGCTGAAAGAGGGCGTGCTCTGGGGCTTCGGCGCCGCCCCGCCCGCCGAGGGCCCTCGCGCGCAGGTCGCGCGCGCCGGCGATGGCGCCGTGCTCTCCGGATCGCTCCGGAGGGTGAGCGGCGCCGGTGTCGCGGGCGGGCTCGCAGTCCTCGTTCCCTACGGCGACAAGAGCGCGCTCCTCTTGCTCGAGGCCGATCGCCCGGGCATCGCCGCGGGAACATCGTGGTCGGGCTCGGGTCTCCGAGCGTCGTCGACCAGGGGAGTGTCCTTCGACCGCGTGAAGGTCGATCGAGACGACGTCGTGACGCTCGTGAGCTCGGCCGACGAGCTTCCTTCGTGGGAGACGGCGATGCTCGGCCTCCTCGCGATCTCCGCAGGAATCGCGCGGCGCGCCGCGACGATCGCGATCGACAGGCTCCGCGATCCTCGAACGAGCGCATCGGTCCGGCGCAACAGCAGGAGCGCCGTCGCACAGGTGCTGGAGGAGGCGACGGCAGCGATGGCGGTGACGCGCGCCGCCGCCGCGCGCGCGCGGCGCGGCCCGCTCGATCGCGTTCGCATCCTCGGATCCAAGATGGCCACAGCATCGATGGCGGAGCGCGCCTTGGCGGCGGCCCGTCTCGTCGTCGGGATGGACGGGTTCGAGGCGCCGCACCCGCTCGAGCGTCTCTCGCGAGACGCGCTCGGCGTGCGGCACTTCTTTCCCGTCGATCCGATCGCGCTCGACGCGATGCTCGAGGACATCGCCCCGACCTCTTAACGAGCGAGCAGCCGGCGGATCTCGGGATCCTCCGTGGAGATTCGATCCAGCGACGGTGCGCGTTCGTCCATCACGCGATCGGCCGCGCGAACGAAGTAGGCGCCGACGATGCAGCGCGGACCGTCGATGAGGCGCGGAAGCACCGCGTGGTAGAGCGCCTCGTCGGCGACGACGACGCTCCCCGGGGGCGCGTCGATCCTCACGCTGCCCGGCCAATCGGGATCGGCCGGCGGATGCGGCGGCGTCAGCGAGCTCTCGAGGCGCCTCGGCATCACCAAGAGGGCGCCCTTGTCTGCTTCGCAGCCGCCCGGGTACGCGAGCACCATGACCCGACGCGGACGCGTGAGCCGCATCGTCGCCAAGCCCGGCTTGACGCGGTCCTGCTCGATCCCGCCGACGTGTGCGTGCCACGGCATGAACGGGCGCCGGCGGTCGGAGACGATCCCGGCGAGCGCTTCGAGACGGATGTCGTCACCCAGGTAGCCGCGAACGGCTGCGAGCACTTCCCGATGCGCCGCCGCGTCGAGCGCGCGTGGACACACGTCGTGCACGTCGCGCACGACGTGACCCTCGCGAGGATCGGCACGCGATCCATCGCCAAAGTCGGCAATGAGATCGCGCTCGATCGCGTCACAGAGCTCGCTTTCGAGGATCGACGGGAGAAGGACGTATCCCTCTTGCAGGAGCGTCGACCCCACGTCTACGCGATCCCCACCACACGCATGGGCAGCGCAGCAGGCGACAGCGTAATCCGCGGGTTGGCCTTGGGTGGTCCCTTGCCCACGTACTCGAAGCGCCGGGTCTGGTAGAGCGTCGAGAGCGCTACGGTCGCCTCGGCCTGGGCGAACGCCTTGCCGATGCACGCGCGAGGGCCGGCGCCGAACGGCAGGAACGCACCGCGCGGCAGCTTCGCCTCGGCTTCGGGCTCGAAGCGTTCGGGCCGGAACCGCGCCGGCGCTTCGAACACGCGCGGATCACGGTGCGTGAAGTAGATCCAGGCGACCACCTCGGTCCCTTCGGCGACGTCGAAGTCGCCGAGGATCGTCGCGCTCGCTGCACGCCGCGCGAGGATGTAGGCAGGTGGATAGAGGCGCATCGCCTCCTTGACGACCATCTCGCTGAACGAGAGCCGTTCGAGGTCGGCCGCCGTCGGCGGACGGTTGCCGAGGGCGCGCGCCTCTTCGATCAGCCGCCGCTCGGCCTCGGGCGACTGCGACAAGAGGTACAGCGCCCAAGCGAGCGTGTTCGACGTGGTCTCGTGCCCGGCCAAGAGGAACGTGACGAGCTCGTCCTTGACCTCACGGTCGGTGAGGCGGCCCGCCGGATCCTCGGGGTCCGAGGCGTCGAGCAGCATCTGCATGAGGTCCGGTGGATCGCGACGTGCACCGCGACGCGCGAGGATCGCGCGGTCCAAGATGGAATGCAGATCGCCAATCGCTCCCTCGATGACGCGGTCGAGCGGATCTCGCACCAGCTTGGGCAAGCTTCGCGGGGCCGCGAGCACCGTCTGGAAGACGCGCATCGCGCGAGCGATCTTTCCGACGTCGGCGACACTCTCGGCGCCGAGCAGCGTCCGCCCCACCACGCGGAGCGTCAGCCCGGTCATCTCTTTTGCCAGATCGACGGTCGAACCGACGGCGAGCGCGTCGCGCGTCTCGGTAGACTCGGCGGCGAAGTCGGTCACGTACGAGTCGATCGCACGCTTGGCGAACGCCGGGTTCGCGAGGCGCCGGTGGCGCCGCCACACGTCCCCCTGGGTGGTGAGCAGCCCCTCGCCCAGGATGCGCGAGAGCGCCTCGAAAGCGGTGTGCGTCTTCACGAAACAGTCGGCCTGCGTGACCAAAATCTCGCGAACGTGCTCGGGACGACGCACGACATAGAGGTCCGTGCCGCGGGACGGCGCGTTGTAGACGTCACCATACCGGGCGAACCTCTCGCCCACGAAACCGAGCGGGTCGAAGAAGAACGAGGCCGCGTACCGCGCGGTCGAGAAGATGCCTCCCTCTCGAGGCGGCGGTCCCGGCGGCCGTCGCATGGCTCGAAGCCTACCGCCGCCCCGTCAATCGACGCTACCCTCCAGGCCATGCCCACTTGCCCGGTTTGCAAAGACGAGGTCGCAGAGCTCAAGAGCCTCAAGATCGGAGGCAAGGCGAAGAAAATGTGTGAGGACTGCGCGGATCGTGAAAAAGAAGGCCAGGCGATCGCCGAAGAGAGTGAGGCGGTGGTCCAAGGGATGATGGGCTTCAAGGGCAGGCGGTAGATCGGGCTTGGCGGCGGCTGCGTCGGCACCCCGCTTTCCCTTCGCGCCGCTGGCGCTCGCGTTCGCCTGCGTCGGAGCGAACGGACTCTCGACCATCGCCGCCGACACGCTCTTCGTCTCGGCGTTCTCGCTCGGCGACCTCTCCCGGTTCCTCGGCATCGCGGCCGTCGTCCGGGTGATCGCGTCGCTGGCGTACGCCGCCGTCATGGATCGGATCGCCGCGGCGGACCCGCGGCGCGGCGGCGTCATCGACGGCGCCGTCATCGGCCTGACCGCGGCCCTGCTCGGTGGCTCTGCTCTCCTCGCGAACAGCAGCTCGCCGGCGGTCATCTACGCCGTCTGCCTGGCACAGCTCGTCCTGCCGCCGCTCTTGCCCCTCCTCGCGTTCAACGCGACCGCGAGCCTCCTCGCCGCGCGCCACGCCAAGCGCGTCCTCCCTCTCGTCGGCGCAGCGGCGACCATCGGGTCGATCGCCGTCAGCGCAGCTTCGACGTACCTCGCCAAGGCGATCGGCGTGTACGCGCTCTTCGCGGCGGGGGCGGTCCTGTGCATCCCCGCGATCCCGATCCTGCTTCGCATGGGGGCACAGGCAGAGCCCGAAACGGCCGGCCCTCAAAGCGCCGTGCAAACCGGCTTCGTGAGCACGCTGCGCGAGACGGCCGGTGACGTCGCCAAGGTTCCCGCGGTTCGCGTCGTCGTCGCGATGGGTCTCTTCGGCGCGATGATCGCCAACTTCGTCGACTTCTCGTTCAAGGCCGCGCTGAAGGCTTCCTACGACCGCGAGCAGATGGCTGCAGTGCTCGGCACCTTCGGGGTCGTCGCGAACACCGCCGTGCTCGCGATGCAGATCCTCCTCACGGGTCGGCTCGTCGCGCGCGTCGGCGTCGGGCGCTCGCTGATGGCGGGCCCTGCCCTCGTCGGCGCCGCGGGTCTTGCCTCGGCGGCGCTTCCACCGGTGGCGGGCTCGGGCGTGGCGCGCCTCGCCGAGTTCGTCGTTCGCTATGGCCTCGGCAACTCGGTGGCGGATCTGATTCTCGTACCGCTCGCGCGCGGCATCCGCACCCGCGCCAAGATCGTCGTCAAAGGATCGGCCACGCCGATCGGCGGCCTCCTCTCCGCCGGGATCCTCGCAGCGTTCGGCGATGCCGGCCCAGGCCGCGTGGCGCAGGTCGCGCTGGTCGCCGGCACGTCGGTGCTGCTCGTGCTCGCGCTCCGTGAGGCTCCGCGCGCCTACGCGGCGGCGCTGGCCGCCGCCCTCTCGCGCGGCCGCATCGGAGAGGATGTGAGCCCCGAGGCCGCGGCGCTCTTCAAGGCCGAGGTCGGTCGCATGCTCTCCGCTCACGTGCAGGCAGGTCGCTTCGCCGACGCACAGCGAACGCTCGACTTGATGACCGATCGCTTCTTCGCGCCGTCCGACGTCGTACCGGCGCTGGCAGCATCGGATCCCGAGACCCGCCGCGCAGCCGTGCTCACCGCAGCGCGGCTCACCGGCTCGGCGGAGGGGGACTCGCTCCTCGCCCTCGTTCCACCCGACCCCGACCCGCGGATCGAAACGGCCGTGCTGATCGCGGCGCGCGAGCACGGCGGCCTCGCCGGCGCCGAGCGAGCCGCGCGCGCGGTCGCGATCCTCGAGCGTGGCACCGTCGACGAAGCAACCGCCGCGCTCTGGAGCGAAGGGCTCTTGCACCAAGCGCTCGACGGGCGGCGCCGCAAAGAAGCCGGTGGCGGTGCGGCAGCGCAGGCCTCCATCGACCAGGCGCTCAAGCAGCTTCGCAAAGGAGCCAAGGGCGATGACTCCCCCGTACGCGCCGCGGCGCTCGACGCGATCGGCACCCTCGGCGACCGTCGCGCCGAGCGCGAAGTGCTGATCGCGATGGGGACGCGCGACCCTGCGGTGTTCCAAAAGGCCGCGCGTGCGGCGGTGCTCCTCGACGCGAGCGGCGCGGTCTCGTCGCTCGTCGCGCGCCTCGTCGCCGGCCCCCACCCCGCCGTGGCTGCCCGCTCGCTCGCTCTCGCCGGACCTCGCGCGGTGCGGGAGCTGGTCCAGGCGCTGCCGGTGACCCGCGGCGACGGCGCGGTCGCGCGCGTTGTCGTCCGGCTTGTAGCGGGCGTGCAGCGCCCGGTGATGGGACGCCTTGTCGGCGTCGCCGAGGTCTTCGTGG
>JBGTSH010000067.1:0-38535 GCA_041940405.1 Polyangiaceae bacterium | reverse complement strand
GCCTTCGCCTCGATCGTATGCAGCGACGAGCCGACGACGGAGATCCGTTGAGATGGCGTTGCCCATGACCGCGTTTGATCATGCCGCGTCGATCAGCGCAAGCGGGTCGTGGTGTAGGCGAGCGCACTCGTCTACCAGTCGTCGCTCGGCCGCGATCTTGAGCGCCGCCTGCGCGGGCGAATCGAGCGAGCCCATGGCCGGGTCGAGCACATGGACGAGCCAGAGGTCGGTCGCCCGTAGCCGTGGTGCCAGCGCCGCAGCCACGCTCATCGCCGATCGTGAGTGCCCCGAGAAGTCCGTTCCGCAGACGATCGACATGGTGGGTTGCCGACTTCTTTTGCATGGCACACGCCACCGGCGATGATCGCCGGAGAGCGCGTCGCCTCAGCTCCTGACACAGTTGTGCGCGACCTCCGCATGGCCCTCCGATTGCACCGCGATCCATGCGGGGTATGTCGAACATGGATGGTCGCCACTTCGAGCTGCGTCATTACTGTTCTCGAAGCGTGTTGGTGCTCCCGCCGGAGGCGACAGCGCTCGAGGCGGCGAGGGCAATGACCGAGAGACACGTCGGAGCGGTTGTCGTCGCGATCCGGCCCGCGAGGTTCGGAATCGTGACCGATCGAGACCTGACCGTCCTCGTCCTGGGTGCCGGGCTCGACCCTCGCTCGGTGAAATTGGGACATCTCGTCCGGCATGAGGCCCGGGTAGTCGACGTCCGATTCCATGACCTGGACGACGCGATCGCAACGATGTGTGAGGTGGGCTGCCGTCGTGTGCCGATCGTCGACCGCGGCCGGCTCATCGGAATGGTCACGTTGGCCGATCTCCTCGCGGACCGCGCAATCGATCCTGACCACGCCGCCCAGATCGTGAGGGCACAGATCGAGGAGCCCGGCCCCACCCGGGCGGGCGCGCACCCCCACCCGAGTCGTGCGGCCTCGCGCCATGCAGCGCACGCCGCACGGTCACTGGCGATGATGCTCGAGGCGGTCGGCGATCGCACCGGAATCGCAGCCCAGGGACGGCGAGAGCTCGCGCTGGAGATCGTTCTCGGCTCGATCTGCAGGCGGATCCGGCCGGAGGCGGCACGCAGGTTCGCAGCCCAGCTCCCCTCTGCGCTGCAAGGCGCAGTGCTCGCTCGCCTCGACGGCCCGCAGAAGTGGATCACGCGCCGAGTCATCGAGGACGAGCTGTGTCACGTGCTGGGGGTGGAGCGAGCGCGCGCAGGTTGGATCCTGGACGGCGTGACCGATGCCGTCGCGGAGTGTGTCTCGGCAGGCGCGATTGAACGCGTCGCCTCCCACTTGCCGTGGGAGATGAAGGACCTCTTTCGGACGGCTCGGGCCGAGAGCAGGGGACGACCGGAGCTCGAGCCATCTCACCCGTAAGGCGGGGTCGAGGCTCGCTCGCTACGCGCGGTGCGCCTCCGCCTCTCGCGCGGCGGGGTCTGCCAGGTACGTCCGGAAGACCTCGAGCAGCTTCGAGACGTGCCAGCCGTCGACGTATCGATGATCGATCGTCGCGCAGATCGGAAGCATCGGCCGAACGGCGAGCGCACCGTCGACGACGGCGGGCTTCTGTGTGACCTCTCCAACGAGGACGAGGACAGGGACCCGGTACATCCATGCAATCGGCACGAACCCCATCGGGAGACCGAACGAGCCGACGCTGCTGACCATCGCGCTGCCAAAGGGTGACTTCGCGAGGCCGAGGGCGCGGATGCTCCGGTCGAGATCCGCCGCGATGAACACCGACGCGCGGAGGGCCTTTCGAAGGAGTCTGCGGGGCAGGAGCTGCATCACGCGCTTGGTCTTGGCGAGGTCGGGATCGCGCCCCTCTTTCTGTGCCGTTGCGCGGACACGCAGCTCTTGCGCGACCTCACGGGCGGACTTCTCATCGGTCCGCTCGATTTTGACGCCGCTGAGGTCCTCTCCCCCTTCGACGGCCGTGATGAAGAAGATGTCGATCGTACGCCGGGGAAGCGCGTACCCCGCGACGAGGCGCACGTTCACTTCGGGAACCGCGGCGATCGCCAGAGCGAGCGCTCGACCTACGAGATGAGTGACGGTCAGCCGATCGCCGTGGGCTCGCGCCTCGGCGACGTACTCGAGCAGGCGCGTCGCATCGATATCGATTGCGCCGTAGATCTGCGGGTCATTCGGCGCGCTCCACATGGCGCCGGCGATCCGCCGCCAGCCCGACAGTCGACGCATGGCCATGTTCTTTGCATGCGTCGATCCAGGGCGCGCGAAGTGCGAGCCGGCACGAATCTGGCAGCTCCTGGAGGGATGAAGAAGAGCTTTGCCGACCAGCGCCGGCGCATGATCGAGCGCCACCTCGAACCAAGGGGTATTCGCGACCCGCTCGTCGTCGAAGCGTTCGGTCGGGTTGCACGGGAAGAGTTCGTTCCGGCTTCGCTCGGCGAGTTCGCCTATGACGACGCCCCACTGCCGATCGGCGACGGCCAGACCATTTCCCAGCCCTACATCGTCGGCCTGACGGTCCAGGCGCTCGGTCTGAAGGGCGGCGAGAGGGTGCTCGAGATCGGCACCGGCTCGGGCTACGCCGCCGCCATCCTCGCGAAGATCGCCAAGGAGGTGTACACGGTCGAGCGCCTCGAGCAGCTCGCTACGCCGGCACGCGAGAAGCTCGAGCGCCTCGGATACTCGAACGTTCGCGTTCTTTGCGGCGACGGGACGCTCGGGTGGCCGGAGCACGCGCCCTACGATGCCATTGCCGTCGCGGCAGGCGGGCCGAAGGTTCCCCGAGCGCTGCTCTCCCAGCTGAAGATTGGCGGAAGGCTCGTCATTCCTGTCGGCGAAGAGGAAGGGTTGCAATCGCTCGTCCGCGTGACTCGCGTGGGTGAGAAGTCATTTCGCCAAGAGGCGCTCGCCGACGTGAGGTTCGTGCCTCTGATCGGCGAGCAAGGGTGGCAAGAGGGCGAGCCGCTGGTGCGCCCTCCAGCGAAGTCTGCGGCCCCGGTGGTTCAACTCCTTCGCGAGACCACCGAGCCGCTCGACGACATCGACACCGGCAACATCGACGCGCTCGTCGACCGCATCGGCGACTCGCGCCTGGTTCTTCTGGGCGAGGCGACACACGGCACGAGCGAGTTCTATCGAATGCGCGCTCGGATCACCCGCGAGCTCATCAGCCGGCGCGGGTTCGACTTCGTGGCCGTCGAGGCCGACTGGCCGGACGCTGCGCGCATCGACGAGTACGTGCTCGGCGATGAGCGCCGCTCTCGGCTCGAGTTCACGCCCTTCGACAGGTTTCCGCGCTGGATGTGGCGGAACGAGGAGACGCATTCGTTCGTCGACTGGCTTCGGGCTTTCAATGCCGACCATCGAGAGCGACGCGTCGGATTCCATGGGCTCGACATGTACAGCCTGTTCACGTCGATCGCCGCCGTGGTCGCCTACCTCGAAGGCGTGGATCCACCTTCGGCCAAGGTCGCCCGCCACCGCTATGGATCGCTGACACCTTGGCAGCGCGACCCGGCGGCTTATGGCCGTGCGGTTCTCGCGGGCCGCTACGAGAGCTCGGAGCACGCCGTCGTCGCGATGCTCCGCGACATGCTCGAGAAGCGCATCGAGTACGCGGCCAAGGACGGCACGCGCTTCTTCGACGCCGCGCAGAACGCGAGGCTCGTCGCAGACGCGGAGCGCTACTACCGGGCCATGTACTACGGGTCGGCGGCGTCCTGGAACCTGCGCGACTCGCACATGTTCGACACCCTTCGCTCGCTCTTGTCGTTCTACGGCTCGGGCTCGAAGGGCATCGTCTGGGAGCACAACTCGCACGTCGGGAACGCGCAGGCGACCGAGATGGGTGCGCGCGGCGAGCACAACGTCGGCCAGCTCTGCCGTGCGACGTTCGGAACGGGTGCGTACATCGTCGGTTTCGGCACCGATCACGGTACTGTCGCGGCGGCCTCCGACTGGGATGAGCCCATGGAGCGAATGGCGGTGCGACCAGCGCACGTCGAGAGCTACGAGCGACTGTTCCACGAAACGGCCATCCCCGCGCTGATGCTCCACCTGAGGGACCCCGTTCGGCGTGAGGTTCGCGAAGAGCTCACCGAGCCGCGGCTCGAGCGGGCGATAGGCGTCGTCTATCGTCCCGAGACCGAGCTCGCGAGCCATTACTTCAATGCGTCATTGCCCATTCAATTCGACGAGTACATCTGGTTCGACGAGACGCGCGCCGTCGTGCCGCTGGAAGGCCGCCGGCGCTCGGATGAACATGTGCCTGCCACCTACCCGTTTCTGCTCTGAGGTGTCGAGTGGCGGCCGATGAACGCGTGGACGTAGCCATCGAGCTCCTGAGGGGCTTCGCGGATAGAACGGGCGTCGCCTCCGAGGCTCCTCAGCGCCGCTACCTCTGGACCGACGCCTTCGCCGTCGCCACCTGGGTCGGGCTTGGCCGGACCACGCGGGATCAAGCGTTCGGGCAGCTCGCGCTCGGGCTGGTCGATCGAGTGCACGGCGTGCTGGGCCGGCACCGCGGGGACGACGGTCGTAGCGGTTGGCTCAGCGGCCTCGATGGCGCCCAGGCCCTTGCGCATCCCACGATCGCCGGGCTGCGCATCGGCAAGTCGCTGCCGGAGCGCCCAGCGGACGAGCGACCCGATCACGACCTCGAGTGGGACCGCGACGGGCAGTACTTCCACTACCTCACGAAGTGGATGCACGCCCTCGACCGCGCTGCGCGCTTCAGCGGTCGAACGGAGCTGTGCCGGTGGTCCGTCGAGCTGGCGCATGCTTCGCACCGAGCCTTCGTCGCGGGGGCGCCCAGCCGAAGAAGAATGTTTTGGAAGCTCAGCATCGACCTGTCGCGTCCGCTCGTCGGGAGCATGGGCCAGCACGATCCGATCGACGGCCACGTAACCTTTCGGGCCCTCGATGCGACCGCACGGGCGATGGGAGTCGAGCGGGATGGCCTCGCTCGAGAAGCCGACGACTTTGCGACGTTGATCGATCCCAGGAACCTCTTGACCACCGATCCGCTGGGCATCGGGGGACTGCTCGTGGACGGTTGCCTGCTCGCCGAGCTCGGCGGCGAAGAGCTCGCGCGGCTGTTGCTCGCGGCGGCGGAAGCAGGCCTGGCAGATTGTGTCGGTTCGCGCGCCTTTCAGGGGCGCGCGGAGCGCCGGCTCGCGTTCCGCGAGCTCGGGCTGGCGATCGGCCTCGCGGCGATCGAGCGGCTCGATGACCGCGCGGACGCGCTCGATCCGGCGACCCGGACGCGCATTTCGAGCGTCGCGAGGTTCTCGCCTGTCCGAGAGGCCGTCGAGCGCTTCTGGCTCGTAGCCGATCATCGCCGCACCGAGACCTGGCGCGAGCACGCCGACATCAACGACGTCATGCTGGCGACCAGCCTCGCCCCGGACGGATTTCTGATGCTCGATGGCGCTGCATCGTCCCCGCGCATGGTCGGCCAGCACGCCCAGCTCACCTCAGGGGACTGAGTCGCAGCGCGAACGATCCGCACTCCCCCACGGTGGAGCCAGCGAGCTCCTTTTGGGCACGGGGATTGCTGGATCTTCGGTGGGAGGCACGACGATGAACAGCAATTGGGGGCACTGCCAACACTGCCAGCACTTCGACAGCCCGGCTCGCGTTCCGCTATCGACCGAGGAGGCGCGCTGCCTGCACGGCGAGCTGCGTAAGTTCCAGCTCGTAGTGTTCGGCGCGAGCGGCTGTCGAGGCTTCACGCTGCGAGCGGGGCTCCAGCCGAGCGTGGAAGAGCCGCCGGGGACGCTCGTCGACGAGGCCTTTGGCTGAAATCAGCGCCCGTAGGCTCGCCAATACCCGACGGCGGCGACGACACCAAGCGCGCCCGCGACGCCCAGGAGAAGCTCGACATGCTCGTAGCGGAGCATCGCAGCGCCGACGGCAACGAACTGGGCGGCTGTCGCGAGCTTGCCGCCGAGGTTCGCCTTCGGGTGATCGGCGCGGGCGCGGCGGGCTTTGCGGCTGGCGACGAAGCGGGCGACGAGAGGCAGCTCGGCGATGTCGCGGACGCTGAGGACGGGGATTGCCCAGAGCGGTATCGCCCCCTCGACGACGAGCGCGACGACCACCGAGGTGACGAAGATCTTGTCGGTGACGGGGTCGAGCGCCGCTCCCGTCGGGGTGGCGCAGCCGTAGCGCCGGGCATACCAACCGTCCAGCAAGTCCGAGATCCCGCTCACCCCGAGGATTCCTATCCTCGCCCACGGGTCGGTCACCAGCACGAACGCCGCGGCGAGTGGGATCCGCGTCAGACTGATGAGGCCGGGAACCGAGATTACGTCTCGCGCGTTGTATTGGCCCATGCCGATCGTCGCCCTCGAGATTCCAGGCGGCAGCAACCTCAGGCTTCCGGGCGACGACGGGGTGCGCGCTCGAGTCTCGGAGGTGGCGGCTGGCAAGTGCGGCTCGCCATGCGTTCGGTGATCTGGTCGCGCGCGACTTCCACGCGCGCCTCAAAATTCGAGATCAGGCGCCTCGCCTCGACGTTGTATTCGTCCTCGAGCGCTTCGACGGCGGCTGCGTCCTCGGCACCGGCGACGGCATGCACGTGTTGTCTCGACGTCTGGTCGATCGCGCCAGCGAGCTCGCTCAAGTACGCCAGGTCGGGGAGCTCGGATTCGCTCGTGCAGCCTTGGACTGCATAGAGCACGTCCACCATGTCTCGGATCTGGCTCCGAACAATCCCCTCGTGCTCCAGCTCGGCGTCGAGCCGCTGGGCAAAGGTAGACGCACGCGACATCGCGACATCGTGATCGTCGAGCGCTCGGGCGAGCACGTCGGTGGAGTCGCCGAGCTGGGTGAGGAGTGCCGGAATGCCGGTCTCCGGCGGCCGGCCACAGGCGACATAGAAGGCTGCGACGGCCAAGAGCGCGGTCGCGGGGGCATGAGTGCGAAGCTTCATAGATGGCCTCGCCATCGCCCTTACAAACCTCGCGCCGACCGCCGGCGGCCCATATTCTTGGGGATTTCTCGCAGTGGGGCGCGCACGGTTTGCACCGAGCGCAGGGCAGAGCCTCCCCGGGGATCCGCTCCGAGGCACGCACTCAAGGGGCGGGCATCCGCGCGAGGAACATCGCGGGGGTTTGGTCGGCCTGGAGAATGGTGCCGCCGACGGGTAGCTCGCCGAGCGCTCCGCACGTGTAGTCGCCGCCGACGACAACGGTTCCGTCATCCATCTGGAAGGCGCCGCTCGCGCGCGCCGATCGGCAGGCCTCGCCGCTCTGAACCGCCAATTTGCCCCCGCGCACGCCGGTCTCGTTGCCCAGAATGCCGTAGAACGCGAAAGGAATGCCGGGCAAGCACGCGCCGAAGGGGCAGCCGGCACCGATGTCGGCATCGGTAGTTCCCGAGCTCACGAAGAGGTCTGCGCCGCTCGGGATCGCAGTCTCGAGTGACCGGAACGAGACGAGTTGGGAGGAGGGCGAGATCGTGTCGCCCTGCATCGTGTCGAACTTCTGCCATACGACGAGGCGGTTCCCATTGGGGATCGGCAGCGTGAGCACGCTCCCCGCCCTCGCGGGGTAGGCGGTCATCGTTTCGCTCGTGTGCCCGTACCCCGCGCCGGGAGAAACCTGCGTGCCTCCCGTGAACATCGGGGTATCGGTCGAGACCTGTCCGATGAAGACCCAAAACCCCCTTGGCGGGGCGCACTGAAGGCCGTCCACCATCCCGCCCCCGCAATGGCCGGTGACGCGAGCTCGGCCACCCGCCTCGAGCGCGAGGCGAACGTTGTCCACGTCTTCTCCCAGCGGGAGGTTGACCTGCGAGCGCGTTCCCCACGCGTAGCTGGTCGGGGTCGCCGTCCACGTCGACTCGGTCTCCCCCGCGCGCTGACAGGTTACCTCTCCCGCTTCCGCGGCCCGGAACGTGAGAAGAAAGTCGCCCGGGGTGGCGTCGTACACGACCGACGGATCGCGCAACGCGCCCGCCGCGCTGCAATGGATGAGCGCCGTCTGATCGCAGCCGGCTCCGGGCGCAGAGTCGTCCGTTGCATCGCGAACGCAAAGGCGACGCTGCTCGGTCCACGTGACGAAGACGTTGTCGCGATCCCCGTGGCTCAGTCGGATGTCGTCCGTCGATTCCCGGGCCGCCCCCAAGTCACACACCCGCACGTCGCAGCCGAGCTCGCTCGCCTCGGCTACGTAGTAGCGGGGGTCCGGGCTCGACGGGACGTGCTCGAGCAGCCCGGATGCAGCGCCCGGGAGCGCCGTTCCGGCGAAGTAGATCGTGCCGTTCGGGCCCCTGGTGACATCCTCTACCCGCGTCGCGGCGAAGGTGAAGATCCATGGGCTCGTCTCGCTCATCGTGCAAGCGCGGACGGTCGTGCAGACGCCCTCCATCCCCGAGCCTGTGCTCGACGTCGAGCCGGACGCCGTTCCTCCGCCGCCTTGTCCGCCCCCTCCTCCGTCGGCCGAGCGCTCGCCGAACAAGAGTCCGCAAGACGACGACGAGACCGCGAGGATGGAGCAGAAGAAAAGGAGGCGCCGCACCAAGATATCCTACACGGATCGACTCGGCACCGATCGTGAGGGTGCGCTCCGGGCAAGCGCCGAGCTCCTAGGCGGTCCATCGCTGGACGCCGCGGTCAGTCGGGAAGATCCTCGTAGATCTCGGAGATGGCAATGCGGCATCCGATCTGGACAAGCTGGAACGCCCCATCCTGGTGTCTCGACTCGGACCATGAGCCGTCGGCGTTACGCGCGTGGACGATCACTTCCGGGCCATGCGGCGCGACGAGGACCACCGCCTGGACACTGGCGATCGTCTTGTAGGAGTCGAGCTTCGCTCCGCGATCGTCGCGTTCGGTGGACGGGCTCAGCACCTCGACGAGCACGGCTGGGTTGAGGACGGTCTGACTCGTCTTGTCCGCGGGGTCGAGCTCGAGAGCACCGCAGATTACCGTCACGTCAGCGTAGGTCGCGCGGTTCGCGGTGACCGAGCGCACGCGGAGGTTCGCGTCGTACGCGCGACACGGCTTGCCACGGAGCTGGTTGCCGAGTACTCGCATGAGGTTCGCGCACAACGCCGAGTGCCTGGGCGTTCCGCCCGACATGTCGAGGATCACGCCCTCCCAGTACTCGACACGCGCTGCGCTTCGTTCTGCTATCGCGAGGTACTCCTCGAACGTGAAGCTGTGCCGTCGCTCGTCGATCGAGAACGCCATGTGGTGAGTATAGCCTCCGCGCGGGACTCGACGCTGGTAGACGAGTCGAGCTGGGGCTCGTCCCCCACTTCAGAAACCCACGGCCGCTCCAAGAGACTTCGGAAGGCCTCTGGACCTTCAGCCAGGATCTGAAGGTGGACGAGCCCTCCCGCCCCCGAGAGCAGCGCCTCGATCCTTCTCTCGGCGGCGAGCCACACCGACGCGGTGACGGCGAAACGGTCAGGCGATACGGGCCGCGCGATCGCGCGCGGCCCAGTAGCGCCTCACCCACCACGGCCTGACGTCGTCGGCCGAGTCCCCGTTCTGGATTGCCAGCCACCGATCGAGGAGCGCGTCGGAGCGGGCGAAGGCCTCCTCCGGCTCGACTTCGCTCTCGAAGAAGCGGCGTTCGACCAGGGCGCGCTCGCGCTCGACGAACGGAAGCCATGTGGCGGGGTCGCGCATCGCCAGGCGGTGGAAGCGTTCGTGCCGCCAGAAGAGGGAGCCGTCCGCGACGTCGGTCGGAAATGGCCCGAGAGCCATCGGCCGGTCAATCCGGACCGGCTTGAAGATCGAACTGCATGGCGCCGCAGTCGCCGTCACCCAATGGCGAACGCCGCGCCGGCCGATCTCGGCGATCCAGGACGCCGTCGTCTGGGACGACGCGATCACGCCGCCCGCGTGCATGCAGGGCGCGCGCATCGCCCCGTGGTGGAGCGCGTAACGAGGCGTGGGGCCGGACGGGCCGTGATCGCGCAGAGCGAAGGTGAGGTCGCGCGGGGTCTGGGCGGCCTCTGCGAAGCGGTGCGTGATGAGGCGGCGGTCCTCGCCCGCCGCGAACGCCGTACGTACCGGGTCGCGCAGCCTCAAGAGTGACGGAATCGTCAGCAGGTTCGAAATCGAGCGGGCGCCCTCGACCCGCTCCGCGGCCGACTCGCCGCCCGCCGTCTCGAGGACGAAGGCCGCCTCCGGATCGGCGATCAGGAAGCTCGAGAAATACCGGAACGAGCGGTCCTCGTGGCCGCAGCCGCCGCCCTGGCCGAAGCGTGCGGCGAGCTCGCGGATGACGTCCACCGCCTCACGCGCGGTTTGCGCACGCTCGAGCGCCAGACGGAGCAGGTCCATCCCGGTCAGGCCGATGCGGGGGACGGCGTGGAGCGTGAAGACCGCCTCGTTACCGATCGTGACGCCGTGCTCGTTGGTGCCGATCTCCGCCCCCCATCCCCAAAAGGGCCGGCTGATGAGCGTGCTCCAGGTTCTGCGAGCCTGCGGGATCTCGATCCAGGTGCAGCGGAGGCGCGCCCCGGCGGGGTGCTCGCTGCGGGGGTGCCACTCGATCCCCTGACCCTCGTTGGGGTCGCGATCGGAGCTCTTGGCGAAGAGCACGCCGCGCGAAGTGACGCGGACCATGGTGTCGCACACGGCACTTGCGTAGCACACGTCGACCTGGTCGACGTCGACCTCATCGGTCGGCGGTACCGAGGAGATCGTCGATCACCGGGACGACGAACGCGAACCATCGCGCGTCGTCCTTGAAGTGATGCTGCATGTGATTGCGGTGAATGCGCCGGTAATAGGCGGACCTGGGCCGGTAGGGCGTGTGCGTAAGATAGTGCGTCCATTCGTACGCCAGCGCGGCGAAGCCCATGGCGGCGGCTCCGGTGAGAGCGACGGACGACGTCGGCGAGGCGAGCCACCAAACGAGGACGTTCAGCGGGATGAGCGGCACGAGGATCCGTGTGGGTAGAAAGGTCCGCTCGAGCACCCAGGGATGATCGTGGTGGTAGCGGTGGTAGCGGGCAAACACCGGATCGATCTTCAAGCCCAAGAAGGTACGCGGCGCGAGGTGGAGCACGTACTTGTGCAGCACCCATTCTTGGAAGGGCCAGTAGGCCGCGACGGCGGCGAGCGCCGCCGCATCTGCCCAGCCGAAGCCGCCGAGCAACGTCCGCGCGCCAACGAGGACTGCGACGTTGGCGGCGAGCAAGCGGGGCGTTGGGAATCTCAGGAACAAGCGCGCCGCGCCGCGGAGCGTGTCCGCTCCGGGGATATCGCGCGCGACCGTCGCGCTGCTGGGCGCGGCGGAGCTCATTTCGAGCCTCGCGCCTTGCGCGGCCGCGCGCGCGGCGCGGAAGCAGGGCGGTCCGAGTCGAGCGCCGAGAGCACCTTGCGCACGGCATCGGTCCCGCGCGCGACGATCGCGGCGGCGCGTGCGGCTGCCTCCTCTTCGTCGCCGCGGCGGATGGCGCGCGCGAGGCCGGCGTAGTCGGGTTTGGCTTGGAGCTCGTCCCGGAGGACGTGCCGGAGATGCTCGTGCACGAGCCCGTAGCTCTTCTTCAACGACGACCATGCGAGCTGCCATGCCAGGCCCCCCGAGCCCTCGACCACCTCCCCCCAAAACTCCATGGCGAGCTCTTGCAGCTGCGGAAGGTCGCCTTCGTGTCGCCCCATCGCCGCGACGATCTCGTCGAGCCTTCCTGCCGCACGTCGCTTGGCGCATGCGCGCGCGACCTCGGGTCCGATGGCCGCGCGTAGCTCCAGGATGCTGCGCGCGATGTCGGTGTCCACGCGCCCGCCTCGCACGACGAGCGCGCCCAGGATCTCGAGGCCGGCCGTGCGCTTGAAGTCGAGCACCTGCGTAGCGCCCCCTTGGTTGACGCTCACGAGGCCGGCCTGCTCCAGGCGCTTGATGCCTTCGCGGATCGCTCCGCGGTTCACTTTGAGCATTTCGGCGAGGACGCGCTCGGACGGGAGCGAGTCGCCGGCGTGAACGCCGCCACCCACGATGTGCTCCTTCAGCTGTTCGTAGACCTCGGTGGCGAGCGATCGCTTCGAGACGGGCTTCAGCACATCGAGCAGACTACCCGTGGTTCGATGGTATGACCAGTGGATATCCGAACCAGCTTCGCGCCCGTGCGGCGCCACGTGAATCCGGGCTCGCCATTCGGCGCCAGGCGTCCGATCGTTGTCCGATGACGCCACCGCGATCACCGTCGAGCGAAGACTCCGAGGAGGGCCGCGCCCTCCTGCAGGTGCGGGTGGCGCTCCTCTGGAAGGTCATCTTCTTCATCAGCCTGCTCAGCAACGGCCTCGGCGCGATCGGCGCGATCGTGAAGCCGGGCCCAGAGGTGTTCGTCGGTGTGGCGCAGACCGCGCAGTCGGCCGCCGTCTGGTGGTTGTGCACGCGCGGGCGTCGGTCGACGCGCTTCCTTCAATGGATGGAGGGCGGCAATCTCTTCGTGAACATCGGCGCGAGCGCATTTCTCGGGCGTCATGTCGTCATCCAGTTCGCCGGTGAGCACGGCCTCGCGACCTCCGACGCGATCTTGATGACCGACGCCTACATCACGAGCCTCCACGTCGCCGGCATCGGGGTGATGCTCGGCATCCGTGCGGCCCTCATCCCATCGAGGCCGGGCCGGACTCTCTTCGTCACGGCAGCGCTCGGGACCCCGCTCGTCGCGAGCACGTTCTTCGTCTCTTCCGGCGGCGGAGGGCTCGCTTGGCGCGCGCTCGACTCGGCCGCCTACCCGTGGCTTCCGGCGACCATGGCGATGATGTGGGGGTTCGTGATCATCACCTGCACCGTGATCACGTGGGTCATCTACGGTTTGCGCGCCGAAGTGCGCGAAGCGCGCCGGCTCGGCCAGTATGTTCTCGAAGAGAAGATCGGCGAAGGCGGGATGGGCGAAGTCTATCGCGCGCGGCACGGCATGATGCGACGGCCCTCGGCGCTCAAGCTGATCAGGAGCGACAACGCCTCTGCGAACAGCCTGCTTCGCTTCGAGCGAGAGGTGCAGCTCACGTCCCGGCTCACGCATCCGAACACGATCACCATCTTCGACTACGGGCGAACCCACGACGGCGTCTTCTATTACGCGATGGAGCTCCTCGACGGAGCGACGCTCCAGCGCATCGCCGATCTCGACGGCCCGCAGCAGCCTGGCAGGGTCGTGCGCATCTTGACGATGGCGTGCGCAGCGCTGTCCGAAGCGCATTCGTTCGGCCTCATTCATCGGGACATCAAGCCGGCGAACATCATGCTCTGCATGCAGGGCGGCGAGCACGACGTCGTGAAGCTCCTCGACTTCGGGCTCGTCAAGGAGCTGGAGGTCGATGGCGGCCTCGACCTTACGGCCGCCGGCGCTCTCACAGGCACGCCGCTGTACATGGCGCCGGAGTCGATCCGTGAGGCCGACGCGGCCGACGCGCGCACGGACATCTATGCGCTCGGGGCGGTCGCCTACTTCCTGCTTGCGGGGGGCGTCGTCTTCGGGGGCAAGTCGATCGTCGAGGTGTGCAGCCAGCACCTCACCGACTGCCCGGAGCCGTTCGCGACACGTGGCGTGACGGTCCCGGCCGACCTCGAAGCCGTCGTCCTCGCATGTCTCGAAAAGGATCCCGCGAACCGCCCGCAGGACGCCGGCGAGCTCCGGCGACGGCTCGCGGCCTGTGCCGTCGAGCCGTGGGACGCCGAGAGCGCGCGAACGTGGTGGAGCGCGCACGGAGCAGCCCTTCGCCGCGACGTGTCAGGTGAGGGCGAGGCGCTCAGGACGATCGCGGTCTCACGCACCCCGTAAGCGACGAGGTTCTACGTTCGAGCCTGCGAACCTACGACAAGCGGAGCGAGGCGGCGGCGATGCCGAACATGCGGCGGAACGTGCGGCTCAAATGTGCCGAATCCGCGAAGCCCGCGCCGTGCGCCGCCTCCGTGAGGGAAGCGCGTCCGGCGTAGATCTCCACCGCACGCATCAATCTCAGCCACAGCAGGTACGTGCGGAATGGGAGCCCTGTCTGCTCGACGAACAGGTGGCGAGCGCGCCCTGGGGATAGCCCCAGGAACGAGGCCGCGTCGCTCAGGCTGACCGCGCCTTCTAGCCGCGGCGCCACCCACGCGATCAACTTCGCGATGCGTGGGTCCGGCGCGTCCGCGTGAACGTCTTCGCCCGCGAGCCGCGCAACCAAGGCCCGGCCCAAAGCGCGCAGATCGTCCTCCGTGTGGCGCGGATCCTCGAAGGTCGCTCTCAGCCGGGCGGGAAGGTCGCCGAGCTGCCGGGCGGGGATCGACGCAATGGGTCCCTTTGAAAAGAGCCCGCGCGCGATCTGCCGGCCCGGCTTGCCGTCGGGGTCGACGAACAAGTGCGCGACGAGCCCGGTTCCTTCGAAGGCGTGCAGCGAGCTCGGCGCGATCGCGATCGCCTCACCCGAGACCGGCCCCTCTTCGCCATCGAAGTCGATTCGCCCGGTGAGCGCGACGGTGACCTGGATGACGTGATGCGCGTGGGGGTCGGTCTTCGGATACTTCTCACCGGGAGCCGCCTGGAGGACCCACAAGCTCGCTCCCTCCCAAAACAGGATGCGTCCGTGTGCCTTCGTTCCCACTCGGGCGAGGGTACCACCAGCGCTTTGCCCTCGGACCGAGCAGCAAGATGCCGAGGTAACAGGCCGCGACGCCGTCGTAGGCGAGGCAGAACCCCGGCCACCAATCCGGCACCCCCGGATTGGAGACGAGGTGTGGATGCACGAGGTCGAGGGCACCGTGGGCGGCCAACCCCGCGACGACCAGCCACTGCGACCTCTTGAACCCCGCGGTCGCGGCGATCAGAAAGGGGACGAACACCAAGCACTCGATCAGCAGCGCCTCCGACGATCCGCCTGCCACCGCGAACAAGACGTAATACGACGCGACGACGAGCATCACGGTGGAGTAGAAAGCCCGGTCTCGATCGAAGCCGACCCGTGTGGCGAACAGGCCCACCGTCAACGCCAGGATCGCGCCAATCAGGTAGCTCATGTCGCCTCCGGGACGAGGCTCAGGACCGCCTGGGCCACCTCGTGAGCTCGCTGCAGCTGGAGGTAGTGGCCCGCTCCGACGAACAGGGTCTGCTCGCCGTTCTCCGCTTCACCGGCGAGGGAGCCGTGCATCGACTTCCACAGCGCTTCGACCTCGGGCGCGAAGCCGTGCGAGGTCGCGGTGAGGACACGGACCGGATAGGGTCCGAACTCGCCCCAAGGTTGGATCTGCTCGGACGCCTTCGCGAACGCCTCGATCTCGTCGATCTCCACCTGCGGCAACGAGGCCAGGACGGCCGGGGGCACGGTGCACCCGTCGAGGCCGGCTTCCTCGCAGGCGGCCGCGAAATCGCGGTGACGCGGGTCGACGAGCACGACCCCGATGACCTCCGTCGGATGTGCCTTCGCGAAGAGCTCCATGTACGCACCGCCGAAGGAATGGCCGACGAGCACGTAAGGAGGCGCGTGGCCTCGCGCAGCAAGCAGAGCCCGGAGCTCCTCTACGATGTGTGCGGCATCGCGCGGCTCGAGCGAAGGCTCACTCTGCCCGTAGCCGGGGCGCGAGTACGCGAACGTCCGCGTCCGGGTGGCCACTTCCTCGGCTACCTGAGCCCACGGAGTCAAGTCATCGCCGAGGCCGGACTCGAAGACGACGGTGGTGGCACCCGCGCCCTGCTCGACGACCTCCACGGCGCGCTCGGCGACCGCGGCGGGCGGATCGCCGGGGCCCGGGTCGGGCGTCGGATCGGGGCTCGGATCAGCGTTCCCGTCGCAGGCTGCGATCGCAGCGACGACGAGCGGCACGGCCACCGCCGGGAGGAAACGAAGCAGTCGCGAACGGAAGAGAGATGAGGGGGTCATGGGGAGCTCTCGGTTGGAGGAGGCCCGAACATGCGTCCCCAGGGCCGCGGCCACTTGAACGAAAGGGCTGCAAGACGACTGACCCGCGGCTTCTTCAAGCCATCGGCTCTGAGACAGTAGACGCCACGCTCGCCCTCGCGCGCGCTCCTATCGATCGGACTCCGACGATCACGATCGCGGCCCCCTGGGCCGCGATGACCCAGAACACGGCGTGCGTAGCGTCGGCCAGCTCGGCGTGGTGGCCGGCCTCGATGCCGCTGCCGGCGAGAGCACCGGCCAGCGCAACGCCGAGCGCCGCTCCGACCTGACGGCTCGCCGACGCGATCGCCGCCGCGAAGCTGGTCTGCGATGCTGGCAGCCCGGCGATGGCAGCGGTGTTCACGGGCGCCCCGATGCTCCCGATGCCCACGCCGAAGATGGCGTACGCCACGACGAGCAGAGGTACCGGGGTGTCGTTCGCGAGCCGCGTCAGCATGAGCGCACCGACCGAGATGGCGGCGCCGGCGACGATGACCGCGACGCGTGCACGACCCATCGCGACGAGTCGGCCCGAGAGGGGCGAGGAGACGACGAGACCGAGAGCGATGGGCAGCGTCGCGAAGCCGGCCGATGTCGCGGGGAGCCCTCGCGCCTCTTGCAAGTAAAGCGCGTTGAGGAACAAGAACCCGCTGAAGGCGGAGAACGACAGCACGGCGAGCGCGCTCGCGGAGGAGAGCCCTGAGCCTCGGAAGAGGCGCAGGTCCAAGAGTGGCTCGCGCTGGCGCGACTCCCAAGCGACGAGCGTGACGGCGCACGCCAGCGCAACCGCGAAGCCCGCCACCATCACCCAGGGTGATCCGCTCTCACGGCGCGCGTCGATGACGGCCGAGGTGAGGGCGAGCAGCCCGACGATGATCAGGCCCTGTGCCACGAGGTCGAGACGCCTCGGCCTTTCGGCGCGGGACTCCGGGATGAAGCGGGCCGTGAGCCACAGCGCGACGGCGGCGATCGGAAGGTTGATCCAGAAGATTGATCGCCAGCCGAGGCTGTCGACGAGCGCGCCACCGAGCAGCGGACCCGCCGCCATCGACACGCCGAAGACGGCGCCCCAGACGCCGATGGCGCGCGCTCGCTCCTTTGGATCCGGGAAAGCGTTCGCGAGGATCGACATCGCCACCGGGTTGAGCATCGAGCCTCCGAGCGCTTGCAGCATGCGGAACGCGACGAGCGCCGTCGCGCTGGGGGCAAGGCTGCACAAGAACGAGCCGAGGCTGAAGATTGCAAGGCCCACCTGAAACGTGCGGCGCCGCCCGAAGCGGTCCGCGACCGAGCCCGACAACATCAGAAAGCTCGCGACGACGACGGTGTAACCATCGATCGACCACTGCAACGCCCTGACGCTCGCGTGCAAATCGCTGCGGATGGAGGGCAGCGCTACGTTGACGATCGTCAGGTCCATCGTGACGAGAAAGAGGGAGAGGCAGCACGTCGCCAGGACGATGAGAGGCCGTCGCCTGGTCACGATTCGCCCGATCGCCGGCCGACGATCGCCGGCTCTGGGTACCGCGTCAGCTCCTCTCGCTTGAGATCTCTCGACGTGAAGCGGAAGAGGGTGAGCGGCCCCGCCGTGCAGCGGGTGTCGTGGATGTCACCCGGAAGAAACACGCGCACGTCGCCGGCCCTGAGCTTGAAGGTCTCGCGCCTGACGAGGTGGGCGTTGCCGCGCTGATCGTGGATAAGGCGGTAGGTGCCCATCTCCATCTCCCCGCGCTGGACGCCGTAGACGACCCAGCCCCGGCCATGGTCGTGTGGCGGCCGATAGAGCCCCGGCTGCTCGGTATGGGCGAGGAGAAGAAAGTCGTGTGCGAGGTCACGATGCAGCTCGCGTGCGTCAGGCGCATCTCGATGCAGCGCCGCCAGCCAGTCCTCGGTAGGCGGTGCCTCGAGCAAGCGCTCCAGCTCACGGCATGTACCCGCGGCGAGCTCGGAGCTGAGCGGTCCCCACATCGACGATACGGCCCCCGTGAATTGCTGAAGAGAGTCTTTGAACATGGCCTCTCGCTCCTGGCGCTGGCTGACCTCGCAACTCTGCGCCCGGACCATGCATGGCGGAAGACGCAACGAATGCACGTGAGGCGTGCACGAAGCGCCATGTATCCGGCAACGCTCCTGCTAGGCTCTGCGGGTGCGCCCGGACCTGAACCTTCTCTTTACGCTCGACATCCTCCTCGCAGAGCACAGCGTGGTGCGGGCGGCGCGCCGCTTACGACTCAGCCCATCGGCGATGAGCCGAACGCTGGCGCGGTTGCGCGAGGCGACGGGTGACCCGCTTCTCGTGAAGGCCGGCCGCTCGCTGGTCGCCACGCCTCGAGCGCTCGAGCTGCGCGAGCCCGTGAGCCGCCTCGTGCGCGACGCCGAGGCGCTCCTCGCGAGCCAGCCCGAGCCCGATCTCAAGGGGCTCATCCGGACGTTCACGCTGCGGAACAGCGATGGGTTCGTCGAGAACTTCGGCCCGGCGCTGCTCGCGCGGGTTCAGGCGGAAGCACCGGGCGTCCGCCTGCGGTTCCTGCAGAAAGCCGACAAAGACATGGCTCCGCTTCGTGATGGGTCGGTCGATTTGGAGACGGGCGTGCTCGACGCGAGCACCTCGCCCGATCTGCGCACGCACGCCTTGTTTCGCGATCGCCTCGTGGGAGCGGTGCGCGCACGCCATCCGTTGGCTCGTGGAAAGGTGACGGCGGCCCGTTACGCCGCGGGGCAGCACGTCACGGTGTCACGACCGAGCCTCGAGCGCGGGCCTATCGACGACGCGCTGGCTGCGCTGGGCCTCAAGCGGGAGAGCGCGATCGTGGTAGGCGGCTTTTCGAGCGCGCTGGCGCTCGCTCGCGCGTCGGACCTGATCGCGACGATTCCCGAGCGGCACACCGGCACCCTTCGTGCCGGCATGCACACCTTCTCGCTGCCGATCGCCACGCCGAAGTTCACGGTCTCGATGCTGTGGCATCCGCGCGTCGATGCCGACCCGGCTCACCGATGGCTTCGCGCCTGCGTCCGCGACGCGTGCGCGAAGCCGCCGGACTTCACCCGCGCACGATTCGGAAGTTGAACATCGGGGTCTTCAGAGCGCCCCAGAGTCGCACCCAAACCGGGAGGAGCATCTCGGTGCCGCGCGCCGTGGTGATGTCCCCGAGGTCGATCACGTCGGTGTGACCGAACGACTCGCGGAGAAACCGCGTCACCGTCGCCTTCGCGTCGGCGTCGTCGCCGCTGACGAAGATCGAGTGCTCTCCCTTCGCGAGCTGCGCGGGGTCGACCATGAGCGGCGCGGCAAGCGTGTTGAGCGACTTGACGACCTTGGTCCGGGGAAGCGCACGCTGGATCTGCTCGCCGAGCGAATCGGTGTTGGAGACGAAGAGCGACGGCGGCATGCCCTTCGAGAAGTCGAGCGGGTTCGTGACGTCGACGAGGATCTTGCCTGCGAGGGCATCCTCACCCGCGGAGCGAAGCGCCTCCACCGTGGCCTGGCCCAGCAGCACGTTGAAGAACATCTCGCCGTGCGCCGCGGTCTCCTTGAGCGTGGCCAGCTTGACGTTCGGATTCGCTGCCTGCCACGTTCGGTAGGGCGGGTTTCCGTACGCATCGCCGTCGTCGCGAGCGAGGGTCGCCTGCGGATCGCGCGTGCCAATCGTCACCTCGTGCCCCTGCGAAGCGAGCTTCTGCGCGATCGTTCGCCCGACGATACCCGTGCCGAAGATTCCGATCTTCATGGTCTTGCCTCCTCGATTCGTTCTGACTCGAGCAGCCTAGGGTTGCGCTCGGTCCTTGCGTAGGTTGACAATCCATCTCCTCACTGGTGCGTGAATGTTGACAATCGACGTCGCGGATATCCGCGCTCTGCAGGTCTTGTTGGCCGTCGATCGCGAGGGAGGTTTCGCGCCAGCGGCGCGCAGCCTGGGCGTGACGCGCGCCGCGGTGAGCCGATCGATCGCGCAGCTCGAGCGGCGGCTTCACACGCGCCTCGCGCGGCGGACCACACGCCGGGTGGTGCTGACAGAGGCGGCACTGGCGCTCGTGAGCCGATGCCGCGGGCCCGTGGGCTCCATTCAGGAAGCGTTCGACGCCGCACGCGAGCGGGACGACCAGCTCGCGGGCATGGTGCGCGTCGCCGGTTCCACAGCGTTCGGTCGCGACGTGCTGGTTCCCGTACTGCTCGCTTTTCGCGCGAACAACCCGGCCGTCACGCTCGATCTCTGCATGAGCGATCGCCTCGAGGACCTGGTCGCTCAGCCGATCGATGTCACTGTCCGGATCGGGCCGCTCCCCGAGACGTCGCTCTTCGCGCGCACCATCGGCACGCTACCGCTCGTCCTTGTCGCGAGCCCGTCGCTCATTCGCGAGCACGGATCGCCGACGTCGCTCGAAGCGGTAGCCAAGCTGCCAACCGTAGCGTTCCGGGTGCCCGGTACCGCCGAGCGATATGCCTGGCCGTTCGATGTCCGCGGCGAGCGCCGCCTCGTCACGCCCTCGGGCTCTGCGTTCGAGAGCGACTCGATCGATACCATCGCGGCGCTGGTCCGCGCGGGCGCCGGCGTTGCGGTACTGCCGCGGCACCTCGTCGATCAAGATCTAGAGGCGGGCCGGCTCGTGCGTCTCCTGCCGCGCCTGATCGATAGCGGCCCAACCGTGAGCGTGTGCTACGCGAGCCGGCGGCTCATGCCGCGCAGAGTGCGCGCGCTCATCGACCACCTCGTGAAGGAGCTTCCGGCGCACTGCGAGCGCGGGAGGAGATCGTCGTCCCACGTCGGATGAGCGTGAGAGAAAGATGCAGAGTCAGCGCGTCGACGCGACCGCGATCAGTCGCAGAAGCAGGTGCACGCGTCGGTGCAGATTCCCTGCTGACCCATGCCGCCCCCGCAACAGACGGGCTGGTCGGGATTCGTGCACTGGGTCTTTTCGGTGCAGGTGAGCCCGCAGGTGCAGATGATCCCTCCGCCCGGACCACCGCACGCGCACGCATACCCGGGCGGACAAGCGGCCGGGTCGTTGGGGTTATCGGTGCAGTCGACGCTGCCGCCGGTCGTCGTCGACGCTGTCGTGCCGGCATTCGTCGTCGAGGACGATGACGATGACGATGAGGTCATCATGGATGCGGACGTCGTGCTCGCGGTCGAGGTCCCGGAAGACGACGTGGTGCTCGTCGCCCCAGGGGACCCACCGGAGCCGCCCGCTCCGCCATCGTCGTCACCGCAGCCCGCGACCGGCAGCAGAACGAAAAGCGAAGCTCCCAGGATTCCTGAGGCAAAGCGCATGGTGCGAGCGTACCCGAGCGGCTAGGCTCGATCCAATGGTGCGCCGTTCCGTCTTCCTTCCGCTCTTCGCTCTCTTGTCGGCCGGCTGCGGCGACGATGATGGGACTGGTGGCGCTGTGCCCGGCCTGGCGCGGTACGATCACGCAGGCTCCTCGTCATCCGCCTGTCGCACGAGATGAGGGGCGGCCTCGCGAGCTCGGCGGCATCGATCCTAGCCGGCGTGCGCCCCAGCGCTCGACCGTCGCGACGAGCAGATCGGGATCGAGCGGCTTGACGAGGAATGCGTCGATACCCAGCTCACGACCGACCCGCCATTCGTTGGGTCCTCCGAGGGCGGTCATCAGGACGATGTGAGGATGCTCCTCGGAGCGCGCGCGGATGGCTGCAGCAACCTCGAGTCCCGACATGCCGGGCATCTGGAGATCGAGGAGGACGACGTCGAAGTTCCCACGCTCCGCCGCGGCGAGGGCGGCGATCCCATCGGTCGCGCGCTCCACCACCGTACCTCGCGGCAGCTCGCTGGCCAGGACGGAGCACGTCGCCGCGAGGAGCCCGGGCTCGTCGTCGGCTACGAGGACGCGCATCGGCGGCTCCGCGTTCGGTAGGCCGGCGGCCAATTGCTGCACGAACACGGAAGCCCGCGCCGGCCGGTCGGCGGGGCTCTTCGCCAGCGCCGCGAGGATCGGCTCGTCGAACGCCGTGCCCAACCGAGGTGCGACGGCGCTGGGACGGGGGCACGGGTGCGTGCAATGCATCATGAGCACGCGCTGCGCGGAGTCCGACTCGAATGGGAGCGCCCCGGTCAAGAGCTCGAACGCCAGTACGCCCAGCTGATAGATGTCGGTTCGAGGGGCCAGCTCGGGAGGGAGCGAGAGTGGATCACACTGTTCCGGTGCAGCTCGGCTCGGTGTCCCCGCGAACGTCCGCGAGTCCGCGGTGCCCGCCAACCGCGAGAGGCCCAGATCGCCGACCAGCACGCGGTCGGGGCGGTCGAGCAGAACATTCGACGGCTTGATGTCGTGGTGTACCAGGCCCGCGTCGTGGATCGCGTCGACGCCGGCGGCGATCGCTCCAAGAATGGAGATCGCCTCGGCGGGATCGGCGAGCGGAGCACCATCGAGTCGCTCGGCCAAGGTAAGGCCCGGTACGTACTCCATCGCAAAGTAAGGGCAGTCCTCGAAGACCCCGAAGGAGTAGATCTGGACGACGTGCTCGTGGCGGAGGCGCGCCATGCTTCGAGCCTCGGCGACGAAACGAGCCCGCCACGTCGGATTGCGCATCAGGTGCGACCCCAAGAACTTCAGCGCCACGCGCCGATCCAGCAGGATGTCGAGAGCGAGGACCACCTCGGCCATCCCACCTCGGCCGAGCGGTCCCAGGATCCGGAACGTGTCGTCCACGAGCACGCCGGAAGGCGGGGTCGACGACGGCGCTCGCGCAACCGGTCCGTCACGCACCGTGCTGAAAGAGTCGCCGGCGGCCGCCTTGCGCGCTTCGTTGGACACGCCGTGCTGCACCGCAAGCCTTGGGCCACACGGCGGCGTGCTGTTCGCCGGCTGGGGGACAGCACGAGCCGTGCAATCGTTGCGCGGCACGCAGTGCAAGCGCGCTACCCCGGCCAGATCACGAGTGTCACCTTCGTCAGGAAGAAGTCGGCGACCAGGATCGCAGTCGATGTGACGACGACGGACATCGTCGTCGCGCGGCCGACGCCTACGGTACCCCCACGCGTGACCAGGCCGAAGTGGCAGCCGACGATGGCGATGATGGCGCCGAAGAACGGACACTTGATGAGCCCGCTCCACAAGTCGGAGAGCGCGACCGACTCGAGCGCCGTCTGATAGAAGAAGCGCCAAGGAACGCCGAACTGGTTGTCGGTGATGATCATGGCTCCGGCGAAGCCGGTGACGAGGGCAAGCAGCGCGAGGATCGGCATCACGAGCGTCGCCGCCAGGATGCGCGGCAAGACGAGCTTCTTCAGCGGGTCTGCGCCTAGGCTGCGGATGGCATCGATCTGTTCCGTGACCGCCATCGAGCCGATCTCGGCTGCGATACCTGCGGACATGCGACCGCCGACGATCACCGCCGTGAGCGTCGGCGCGAGCTCGCGGCTGAAGCTGACGCCCACGACCCGACCCGTGTACTCCATGCCGCCGAAACGCTGAAGGCCATAGGCGAATTGAACCGCCATGACCATTCCGACGAAGGCGGCGGTCGAAATGGCGATCCCTGCGGACTCGACGCCCAGCGCCTCGAGCTGCGCGACCGTTCCATTGACCTCGATCGGGCGCCGGAACAGCGCGCGCAAAGCGCCCGCTGCCATCGTGGATGCGTTGCCGAGGTGCCAGAAGAAGCCCCGCGGCTCCACCCACCTCCCTTGGGAGCCGGAAGCCCTTTCTCCCACGCCGCGAAGCTGGCGCCACCACCCCACGGCGGCATCCGACACGGGCAGAAGCGCCATGGCGGCCACGACGACGAGATCGAGAGCCCGGACCTCCATAAGATTCGCGTTCGGCGGCGGCCAGGGGGCCGCATCGCGCGCTCAACGACCTAGCAATTGCGATTCCAATCCCGCGTGTCCCGCTCGGCCCGGACGCGGGCGCTCGGGCGCAGGTCCAAGTGGCCGTCGACGGTGGCCCCCACGCGTCGATCAGTCGCCCGCCCGCAAGGGCGTTCTTCTCTGGCTGGTGGCGATGCCCGCGCGGACGAGATCCTCGAGCCGAGAACCCTGGCGCTCGACCTGCGCGGCGCGCTCGCGCGTCGTGGAGTCCTCCGCGTGGGTCCCGATCCATGCGCCCAGCGCGCGGAGGTTCCCGCTGACCAGGTCTCGTAGCGCGGCCATAGGGACCGGCGCCGCCGGCATCACGTGAGCGATCGCACGCGCGATCGTACCCACGTCGACGCCTCTCTCGAGCGCGAGGGCGCAGCGGTAGGCATCCTCTCGCGACACGATCGGCGTTCGCCTCATGGTGTCCTCCAGCTCGTCGAGATCGCGCTCCAAGGTAGCCTCTAGCTGCTCGAGTGCTGCGAGCAGCTCCATCGGCAGGTCGGCTTCGGTCATGTTCCCAAGGAACGACAGGAGATTCGCGAGGTTCGCTTCCCGCAGCGCGGCCGCAAACCAGAACCCGAGCTCCGCCCCGTCTTTGCCGCAGACGTCATTCGCCATGCGCAGGCAGAAATCCGCGTATCGACCGCGCCCGGCGACGAAGCGCGCGAGCAGATCCTGCAGGCGGTCCCCTCTCTTCGGGGGCGGGAGTCGAGCGTCCTCTACCCAGTGCTCGTACAGCGTCCGCACTACCTCCGATATCGAGCGCTTCGATCCGGACTTCGCCAGGAACGTGTTCGCGCCCAGCGAGTACGCGCTCTCGATGTTCTTCGGGTCGAGCTCGCTCGAGAGCACGAGGATCGGCGTCTTGGAAGTGGCCGGGCTGCGCCGGGCATGACGGACGACGTCGAGCCCGAGGCCGTCGGGCAGGCGCATGTCGGTGATGATCAGATCGACCGGCTCTCGCCGCATCGCGGCCGCGTCGAGGCACTCGATCGCATCCCGCACGGTGGCGAAAGCGCGCATCGTGCCACGGAAGCCGAAGCGCTCGAAGGCGGCGTGGAGCAGGCTCGCCAGATCCGGATCGTCCTCGACGTGGACGATGACGGGCCGCGCTACCCCCTCCTGGCTCCCCTCTCGCGCGCGCATGGCTCCTTCTCAATGGAGTGCATCGGCCGTGCCATCGTCGTCGCACAACGGGAGAGGAATTGGTTCAGCCGCCGGCGCGGCACGTCCGCCAGCCGAACGCTCCGTAGATCGGGCAGAACCCCATGGTCCCCGTGAGCACCAGGATGAGCCCGACGAGCCCGACCCACGCAGGCGCGCTGAAGGCGACCTGAGAAACCAACATCACGCCGATAACGATGCGAACGATCCGATCGATCTTTCCTACGTTGAGCTCTTTCTTGCTCGTGTTGCTCGCGTCCATGTGAGCCTCCGCGACCGCACAGAGCAACTGTCGCGCCGGCCCAACATCGGCAGAAAACATCCTCTTCGCGTGTGTGCCGACCGGCACTTCCTTCGCCGAACGCACGGTCTGCGCGGTGAAGCCGGCATCGCGGCAACGTGCAGCAAAGAGATTCCGCGGCGGTGCAGGCAAGTCCGAGATGCGTGTGACAAGGCGCACCGAACGACCTACCGGCACGGCCCGGTACCAAGCCGCAAGTAAACAGCGCCCTTCTCGCGGCCGGCCGCTTGCATCGAATACGGAACATGGGGCCCAGTGCGGACCGCGATTGGGCGCGCCTGCTCCATGGAGCTGCGCTCTTGGCGGGCAGCACCGCTGTGGTCGTTGCGCTTCTCGTCTCCTTGGGGTGGGTATCCGGCGAGCGGTCCCTTGTCTCACTGCGCGCGACGTGGCCACCCATGGCCCCGACGACGGCCGCGATGACCTTCCTCGCCGGTGCCGCGCTCATGCGCGCGACGCGCGCCGGCGGTGGAGCGTCGCAAACTTCTGGCGCGGCCCGCGGTCTGGGAGTCGCCATCGTCGTCGTCGCCCTCGCGGTGCTCCTCGAAGCGGCGCTGCAGACCCGGCTGGGCGACGCCCTTCCCGCGAGAACCTCGCCCCAAACCGCCACCGCGTTCGTTCTTCTCGGCTCGGCGCTCTCGCTCTTGGATGGCCGCGCAGAGCGCACGCGCCTTGCGGGCGAGGCGTGCGCGTTCGCGGCGATGTCGGTCGCGTTCATCGCGATCGCTGGGTACGTCTACGCGGCGCCTGCGCTCTATGGCGTCCCGGCCGAGTTACCGAGAATCGGAATGGCGGTGCATACCGGGGCGGTCATCTTGCTCATCGCGCTCGGCGCTCTCGCCGCGCACCCGGATTGCGTCTCGATGCGTGCGATGACGACGGGCGACGGTGGACGGCTAGCGCGCCGGCTGCTGCTCGTCGTCCTGGGTTTCCCGGCGGTCTCCGCGCTCATCGTTCTCGCGATGACGTCGGGGGTCATCACGGTCCCTGCCGCGCGCGGTCTCACGGTCTTCGCCGCGACGGCAAGCCTGCTTTCGGTGGTCGTCGTCACCGCGCGGCGGGTGAACGACCTGAGCGCCCGCCAGCGGGAGGCAACCCTGGCGCGCGATCAGGTCGCCACGTACCTCGAGGAGCTGGTGTCGAGCGCCCCCGACGGTATCTTCATCGCGGATCTGACGGGCCGGTACATCGACGTCAACCCAGCGGGTGCGAGGCTTCTCGGCTTCACGCCGGGCGAGATCATCGGCAAGACGATCGCTGATTTCATTCGCCCGGAGGACGTCCCTCGCCTGGCAGCGGCCAAGAAGGAGATGCTTACCGGAAAGAGCCACGTCGCCGAGTGGTCGCTGCGCCACAAGGACGGTCACTACGTTCCGGTCGAGGTGAGCGCCAACATCCTTCCGGATGGACGGTGGCAGGGTTTTGCCCGCGACGTCACCGAGAGGGTCGCGGCCCTCCGGGAGCTCGAGCGCGCGCACCGCGCCGAGCACGAGGCGAAGCTCCGCGTCGAGCAAATGCTCGGAGCGAGCAGCGAGATCTCGGACGCCCTTGCGCAGATTCCGACGACCGGCCTGAACATCGCGCTCCAAGCCGTTGCGATGCAGGCACAGCTGCTCACCGGAGGCGCCTACGCGGCGCTCGGAATCGGCAACGACCCCGATCGGCCATTCGACCCGTGGGTCGTGGTGGGCATGCCGGAGGGCACGGCAGAGACCATCGGCAGGTTCCCTCGTCCGCGCGGGATGCTCGCACTCTCCGCGCGCTTCCAGCAGACGGTGCGTTTGGCCGACATCCGCACGCATCCCGAGGCTCGAGGCTTGCCGCCCGGTCACCCTCCGATCGTCAGTCTCATGTCCACACCCGTCCGATACGCGGGCAAGGTCGTTGGCAATATTTACGTCGCCAACAAGCAAGGTAGCTCCGGGTTCTCCGACGACGACGAGCGCGCGCTCCTCATGTTGGCTGCGCGCGCGGGCGCGGGCATCGAGAGCGCGAGGCTCTATGCGCGCGAAGCCACGGGACGCGTCTGGCTGCAGACGGTGTTCGACCAGATGCCCGAGATCGTCGTCGTCACGAACGCGCGCGGCGAAGTAATCCTCCATAGCAGCGCCGCTGGACGGCTCGTCGTCGACGCGCGAGACCTCGGGATTGATCGCATCGCGTCGCCCCGTAGCCCGCGCAGCGCCGATGGCCGGCCGCTGTCTCTCGAGGAACACCCGCTCTACCGGGTCCTCATGCTCGACGAGCATCTCGACGGCGTCGAGATCGCGTTGCCGCAGACCGATGGCACGCTCGTCTCGTTCCGAATGAGCGCGAAGCGAATTCCGCTGGAGAACGGGCAGGGGGGCGCGATCGCCGTGCTCCAGGACATTCGACCCTTCAAGGAGCTGGAGCGACTGCGCCAGGAGTGGGCCTCGATCGTGGCTCACGACTTGAGGCAACCCATCTCGACGATTCACGCAGGAGCGCTTCTCCTACTCGATCATTGCAGACAGAGAGACGATACGAAGGAGACCGCCGACCTGATCGAGCGCATTCAGCGCGCTACGACCAGGCTCGCAAGGATGACCGAGGACCTGCTCGATATCTCCCGAATCGAGGCCAAGCAGCTTCAGATCGTGCGCTCGCCCGTCGATCTCCGCGAAGTCCTGGACCGTGCAGCCGGCGCAGCGCGCATCGTCTATCCCGACCGGTGCATCGACCTCTCTGCCGCGCACCAGTTGCTGGTCCTCGCCGACGCCGGCCGCATCGAGCAGGTGCTATCGAATCTCATCGGCAATGCTGTCAAATATGGCGACCCAAGTACGGCGGTGGAGGTCGAAGCCCGCCAGGCTGGAGACGACATCGAAGTGATCGTCTCCAACGGCGGCCCCGGAATCCCTGCGGAGGAGCTGCCGCGTTTGTTCGACAGGTTTGCTCGGAGTCGAGAGGCACGAAAGAGCGGCAAGCCCGGTCTCGGGCTCGGTCTCTACATCGCCAAGGGGCTCATACAGGCGCATGGGGGACGGATTTGGGTCGAGAGCGTTCCTGGGAAGACGAGCTTCCACTTCACGATCCCGAGCGTCGTCGAACGAGCCTCCGGGGAGCAGCCCGCGGTGCTCCCCGATCGACGACCGACCCCCAAGGTGGCTTGATGCTCACGATTTGGCAGTGGGGATCTTCAGCGGGATCTTCTGCGGCTGAAGTGCAGGCTTCCTTCCCACGCTCACGGTCAAGACGCCGTCGCGCAGCTCCGCGTGGACCGTTTGCATATCGGCGCTCTCGGGCAACGTGAAGCTCCTGGCAAAGCTGCCGTAGCTGCGCTCGTACGCGTAGTAGGTGTCGGTCCGCTCTTGCTTTTCGGCGTCGCGCTTGCCGGAGATGTTGAGCCGGTTGCCCGTCACCGTGATTTCGATATCGCCCTCTTTCACGCCCGGAACGTCCGCTCGAAAGGTGTAGCCGTCCTTGCTCTCCTTCACGTCGAACGCCGCCGCGAACCCACCCTCGGGCCGAAGCATCGGGGTCATCTCGCGGAAGGGATCGAGACCGCGGAACGGATCCCATCCGAAGAACTGGCGCATCACGCGCGCGGGATCCCACGCTCCGGTAGGCTCGGTCTGCGTCTTCATCTCTTTCGGTTGCTCTTTGCGAACGTCGATCGCTGCCATGGTCTCCTCCTTTGGGCGACGGCCCGTGGCGACGCTTGGCAACGCGCGGGCCATCGCAGATCGTGGCCGCATCGTCGGGTTACCTCCGTGACCGGGCGCGACGAGTGCGTCGTGCGCACCGATTGCAGTGACGACTCCGTCGCGAACCAACCCCGCGCTCTAGCGTGAGAGGTCTCTCGTGGGGCGGCATGGCGGTTGCTCCTCGATCGACCATGGAAACCTCCAGCGAGCTCTCGTCGCCGCACCTTCGCGACCACTTTCTGGCCGACCACCGCCGGCTCGACGCGCTCTTCGAGCGCCTGCTGGACGCATTCGAGGCCGACGATCAGATCGAGATTCGGCGGATCTGGGGGCTGCTGGAGCCGGCGCTCATCGCCCATCTCGAAGCCGAAGAGCAGCATCTTCTGCCGGCCTTCGGCCGCGTCCACGAGGAAGCGGCGAGGGAGCTCCGCAGCGACCATGAAGCCTTCCGCAAGCGGCTCGCCGAGCTGGGGGCGGCGCTCGACATCCACATCGTGCGGGCCGACGCCGCACGGGCATTCATCGCAGCGCTCCGCGATCACGCACGCAAGGAGGATGGCCTCCTCTATGCGTGGGCGGACGAGAACGTCGACGCTTCGAAGAAGGCTCGGCTCCTCGAACGGCTCGCGTCCGCCGCCTACGAGCGCGCGGGTCGCGCCCACGGCCTCGCCTGAGAGCGCCGCACCGAGGCCCCAACCTTGCACGTCGTGACGCGTGGCTCCCCTCGACGCCTTCAAGCCCGACGCGCCGCTCGCCTTTCGAGGATACGACGCGCGCGTCGCCGATCGGTTCTGGCGTGGCGTTGACCGCGCAGCAAGCCGACTGGGCGTCGTCGTCGAAGGCATCGAGCACATCCCGGCGGGGCGCGCGCTCTTCGTGATGAACCACGCGTTCGGCTGGGATGCGATGCTGCCGATGTCGGCGATCCGCAAAGCCACCGGTCGTCGCGTGTGGGCGCTCGGCGAGCACCTATGGTGGAGGCTCCCGTTCTTGCGAACGCTCGCTGCTTCGGTCGGAACCGTCGACGGCACGCCTCAGAACGTCGATGCCCTGCTCGAGGCCGAGGAGCTGGTCTTGGTGCTTCCGGGCGGGTTGCGAGAGGCCGTCAAACCTCATCAGCTGCGCTATCGCCTGCTCTGGGGCAACCGCTACGGGTTCGTGCGCGCCGCGATGCGAAATCAGGCGCCTCTGATCCCGCTCGCAGGCATCGGCGCCGACGATCTCTTCGACTTCGAGGGCGACGCCTACGCTCGAGGAAAGCGTTGGCTGGGAGTCGATCTTCCGCTCCCGCGTCCGAGCTTCGGTCTGCCGATCCCGCACCTCCGGAAGCTCAAGTACGTCATCGGAGATCCGATCGCGCCCGATGCCTTGCGCGGCGAAGCACCCGATGCGACCGCTCGCCGGCTTCGTCGTGAAGTCCGTGGCGCCCTCGAGGAGATCATCGATGAGGAGCTCGCCGCCAGATCTCACTTTTGTCCGAAGGGCCGCTAGCGGCGAGGCGCTTCGGGTTGGTCACCCAATTGCAGCGTAGGACGCCATGAACATGAAGCCACAACGCCCGCGGCATGTCTCACGGTGCATCTGGAGGCGACTCGCGATCGTGGTCGCTCTGTCGAGCGCCGGATGCGGTCGCGCACAGGACACGGCCGCGAGCCCGCCATCGACCGACGGCGGCTCGACCGAGGCAGCCAAGCCCTGTCCGTTCGGGGTGGCGGGGACGCGCGCGACGATCGAGGATGCGCCCGGCGGCGTCACGATTGCGTTGTCGGCCGGGCCGGACCACGTCGACGAGCTGCGGCGACGTGCGCACGATGCGGCAATGCTCCGCGGCGCCGGCGCGCACGAAGGGGAAGGTCATGAAGGCAAGCACTTCGGTTCTCAGCAACACGGCCTTCGCTTGACCAGCCTGCCTCCCGCGAGCGTCACCGTCGAAGAGACGCCCGAAGGCGCGAAGCTCCACGTGACCGCGACCGTGCCCGCGCAAGTGGACGGGCTCCGCGAACAAGCTCGCCAGAGCGTCGAGCGAGTCATGCGCGTTCCTTGCGAAAGGCACTGAATGCGCGAGCGACCCGGCTCACGCTCCCAGCAGGGGCCGCACCGCGCGTTTCGCGAGCTCCGCATTTCTGGCCGTCGCCATGCGCACGCGGATGAGGTCGGCGACGTTTTCTGGCTCGATGATGCCCACGACGCGGTCTTCGTCGAGCACGATCGCAATCGAGCCTTCCTCGGCCGAGACTCGACCCAGCACGGCGTACAGGTCGTCGCCGGGTCTCGCCGCCACGACTCGCCGGTGCATGGCGTCCGAAATGGGCGCGTTGGGCCCAACGGTCGCCAGGCCCTGGATGAGGGCTTCACGCGTGAGCACGCCTACGACTCGTGCCGCATCGACAATCGGAATTGCTCGCTGAAAGCTGCTCACCACGAGCTCTGACGCGCGAGCGAGCGACTCGTACGGGGAGAGAGACGAGAAGCCGCGCGTCATTCCGGACTCGACCGTCAGACCGTCCAGGACCGTTCGCACGCGTACCGCGGCGAGCTCTTGCGATGCACCGATCCAGATGAAGCCCGCGACGAGGAGGAGCATCGGACCGGTGAAGAGTCCAAAGGCGGCCAACAGAACGGCCATTGCCTTTCCGAGACGTGCGGCGATCTCGGTCGCGCGCCGGAAGTCGAGGCTGAAGCCCAGCGCGGCTCGAAACACGCGTCCGCCATCGAGGGGAAACGCGGGCAGCAGGTTGAACACCGCGAGCGTGACGTTGATGCTGGTCAACGCAGGAAGCGCCGGCGCCCCGGGCTCGAGATCGAAGGCCACCGGCGTGCCGTACAACGCCAGAGACGCCGCACCGAACGCGACCGCGAGCCCGACGTTCACCGCAGGACCCGCGAGCGCGATCAAGAGCTCCTGCTTCGGCTGTTCGGGAATGCGCTCCAGCCTCGCGACACCTCCGATGGGGTAGAGCGTGATGTCGCGCGTTCGGATCCCGAAAGCGCGCGCGGCCATGGCATGGCCCAGCTCGTGAAGCACCACGATCGCAAAGACGGCGGCGACGAGCGATGCCATGCCGAGCGCGGAGCGCCAGCCCAGCCCGGACGCGACGTTTCCGCCCACGATCCAGGCGAGGAGCACGAACAGCGTGGCGTGCAGATAGACATCGATCCCGAGCAGCCGCCCGATACGGATCGACCACCGGCGCCGCGCAGGCGCGATCGATTCGGTGGGCATCACTTCGTGGGCGGCGCCTTGTCGGGCCCCGGATCGCCGGTGTCGGTCGGCCCCGGCGTGGGAATCGGCTTGGGCTCGACGGGCTTCGGCGGCTTGGGGTTCGGTGGCGGTTGGGGCCGGACTTGTTCGGCGTCGGCGGTGGCTTCTTTTTCGGAGCCTCCGCAACCTGTCGCCAAAAGCCCGGCGGAAGTGAACATCATTGCTGCGGCCCAAGGAACGAATCGGCTCATGCCGCTCGGCCTTCGCAACGGTCGTGCCGGCGCGCGCCGCGGTGGTTCGAAGGCACCCTCACCGATTGCTGTGAGCTCGCTTGCGTCGAACGCACAGCCTGCATCCAGGCTGAGCATCGGCGGCCGGAATCGGCCTCGCCGTTTGGCACCGGCGTTGCAGCCGAAACAGCCATGGATCCCATCGAGGTCACGTTTCCCGGAGGCAAGCGCGTCGACGCGCGCGTAGGCGGCTATCTCGTTCGCACGGATCAGCCGATCGAGGCTGGAGGCGACGGGACGGCGGTCGGCCCCTTCGAGCTGTTTCTTGCATCGCTGGCGGCGTGTGCGGGCGTCTACGTGCTCGCGTTCTGCCAGGCCCGCGGTCTTTCCGTCGAGGGCATCGGACTTCGCCTGCACACCGAGCTCGATCCCGATACCAAGCTGCCCGCCCGAATCATCCTCGAGCTGACGCTTCCCGCATCCTTCCCCGACAAGTCTCGCGGGGCGATCGTGCGCGCTGCAGAAGGATGCAAAGTCAAGCGAACCATCGCTTCGGCCCCGTCGATCGTGGTTCAACTGGCAGGAGCGGAGACGTCGCTCGCCAACGCATCGTAGTGATAGAGCCTTGATGGGCGCGGCGTCTGCCCGTCAGCTGACGGCGTCGTCGCGCAACGATCGCCAATGAGCATCCTTCGAGCGCATCTCATTCTTTACGTCGCCGACCAAGCTGCGAGCACCCGCTTCTACCGTTCGGTGCTGCTCGTGGAGCCGACGCTCGACGTACCGGGCATGACCGAGCTCACGCTCCCCGGTGGGACCGTTCTCGGTTTGATGCCCGAGACCGGAGCTGCTCGCTTGCTCGGCCCGCCATACGACCCGTCGCGCGCAGCGGGCGTCCCGCGGGCGGAGCTCTACCTCGTGGTCGACGATCCGGCCGCCTACCATGCGCGGTCCATCGCCGCCGGCGCCAAGGAGATCAGCCGCCTGAGCGCGCGCGACTGGGGACACGACGCGGGCTACACGCTCGATCCTGACGGACACGTCATTGCATTTGCTCGCGTGAGCTCGCCGTGAGCTCCGAGCGGTCGAGAAACACCTCGATCTGGCTGTTCGCATTCGGCTACTTCGCCGCCTACGTCCCGTATGCCGCAGTGACGAAGGCGCTGACCAACGGCGCGCTCGCGCCGAGCGTCACCGGTACGAGGATGCTGCCGCTGGCGACCGCGGTCTCGATGGTCTGCATGGCGGCGTTCCTCGTCGCGACCGGTTGGTGGAAGAGCGCCGGGCGTGCCCGCGTCCTCGGGATCGAGCTGCCGGTGCCGTCGAGGTGGACGGCCCTGTCCGGGCTCGCGACCGCGAGCGTCGTGGTCACCACCACGCTCGCGTACACGTTCGCGGGTACCAGCATCGTGCTCATGATGCTCCTGATGCGCGGCGGAGTGCTGGTCATCGCGCCGATCGTCGATGGCGCCTCGGGCAGGCGCGTACAGTGGTTCTCGTGGGCCGGCCTTGCGCTCAGCGCCGTCGCTCTGTCGCACGCGGCGTTTGCGATCGATGGGTTCGGCATCTCGAGGATGGCGGCGCTCGACGTCGCCGTCTACCTTGCCGCCTACTTTCTGCGGCTGCGTTTCATGAGCAAGCTCGCCAAAGGCGCAGCCGAGGACAATCGGCGCTACTTCGTGGAGGAGCAGATGGTCGCTACCCCGTTCGCCGTGCTGTGCCTCGCGGTACTCGCCGCCTTGCCGCTCGGAGAGATCTCCGCGGAGCTCCGGGCCGGCTTCCTGGAGATCCCGTTTGGCGCGTCGGCACCGGCGATCATCCTCGTCGGCGTAACGTCGCAGCTGACGGGCGTGTTCGGCGCGCTCGTCCTCCTCGATCCCCGCGAGAACAGCTACTGCGTGCCGGTCAACCGAGGTTCGAGCATCATCGCCGGCGTCGTTGGCTCGATGGTGCTGTCCCTGCTCGGCGCGGCGACGGCACCATCGAACGTCGAGCTCGCCGGCGCAGGTTGGGTCGTCCTCGCGGTGACGATTCTGGCAATCGGCCCGCGAATGGCTACGGCGTCTCCGAGACTTTGGTTCCGTCTCGCACGCGATCGCTGGGATGAAGAACGACGCGCTGCCCGGCGGCGAGGCCCTCGGTGATCTGGACTTGCCGCGGCGTCCGCTGACCGATCTGAACGGGCTGCAAACGCGCGATACCTCCGTCGATGCGGTAGACGGCCCACGCGTCGCCGTGACGAAAGACCGCGCTCGCAGGGACCTGCACCGCCTCGTCGTCCTGCCACACCACGATGTGAGCCTCGATCCGGTAGCCGTCGCCGAGGCTCGCCCACTTCTCTCGCGGCGCGACGATCTCGACGACGACGTTCACGCGTCGCTCTTCGACGCCCAGCGCGCTCAAACGGCTGAAGGCGGATGGCTCGACGAGCGCAACCCGGGCGTCGAGCGGCGGCCCGCCCCAGCGATCGATGGTCACGACGGCGCCCGGACGAATGAGCACGGCGTCGCTGGTCAGCACGTCGACCACGAGCTCGAGCGCCGCAGGATCGCCTAGCTCGACGAGGGGCGTCCCCGGCTGCACGGCACCCTCGCTCTTGCTCAGCACGGCGAGCACGCGGCCGGTCACCGGTGCCGGCACCGCGAGCTCTTCGCTCTCGCCCTTGCGCTTGCCGAGATGCCCGATCGTCGCTTGTGCCATGAGCACCTCGTAGTCGGCCACCCGTTGTGCGAAGCGGGCCGACTCGGCGTCGGCGGTCGCGGAGCGCTCGCTGAGGAGCGCCTGCTCGAGCGCAGCCTGAGACAACGCGCCTTGCTCCGCCAGGGTTCGTGCGCGGTCGGCCTCTTTCTTGGCTTGCGCCTGCAGCGCTGCCGCACGCTCTACCTGCGCCGCGGTCTGGCGTTTCGCGGCGCTGCTCGCGGCCACCCTAGCTTCGGCCGCACTCTTGGTGCGCTCGTCGAGTAGCGGTGGGGCCATCGGGACGATCCTCGCCAGGATGGCGCCTTCTTTCACCTCGTCGCCGGGGTCGAGCTCGATGCGGTCGATTCGTCCGGTGAGCGGCGCGCTGACGACATAGCGATCTTTTACGCGGGCCTGCCCATCCTCGTCGACGGTCACCGTCATCGGTCCCTTCGCGACCGTAGCGACGTCGACCGGAACGGGCTTCGGCAAGAGAGCGAGGACGATCGCGACCGTTCCACCGAGCGCGAAAGCGACGAGCAGACCGCGCTTCAGCCATCTGGTCACCACACGGCGGGCGTTGCGCGGCCCTTTCGGGGAAGGGCGAGGTCTCGGTGCCTGGTTGTCTTCGAATGACGGTTCAGTCATGGATTCATTCTCGAGTCTTCAGCACTCCGATGAGGTCGAGGCGATCGAGCTTGCGGCGGACGAGGAGCGCGCTCAGCGCGGCGGCGACGAGCGCGACCAGCACGGCGTAGCCGTAGCTCCGTGACGTCAGGATGACCGGCAGACGAAACTGCTCCGGGTCGACCATGGCCGCCATCCACTCGACGAGGAGGCGCCCGAACCACAATCCAATCGGCAACGCCACGATGACCTGAATCGCCATCTCGCCGAGCAAAATGGCGCTTATCTCGCTCCGGTGGAACCCGAGGACGCGCAAGCTCGCGAGGTCGCGTGCGCGCAAGCTCAGAGCGATGCGTGCGTTGTTGTAGACGACGCCGATGGTAATCGTGGCCGCAAAGAGCGTGATGAGCACCGTCATGGTCGCGAGCATCGCCCCGCTCTGCTCTTGAAACTGCGCGAAGATGTCGGCTCGCTTGCTCACCGAAAGCACCGCCGGCATCTCCTTGAGCCGCGCGTCGACCTCACCAGCTCGAGTCGAGTCGATCCAGAGCAGCCCTACCGAGACCTTTGGCTCCTCGCCGAGAAGATCCGCGAGCGGCTCGGCGAGCATGTGGCCTTGAAGGCCGAAGCTCTCGTCCACGAAGCCCGTCACGACGACCGAGCGGACCGGTCGCGCTCCCTCGCGCACGTGCACCTCGACCGAATCGCCTACGCGGAGGTCGAGGAGCTCGCCCAGCAGGTTGGTGAGGACGATGCCGTCGGGAGGCATGGGTACGACGCGACCGAACCGATCGCGCAGCGTCCGCATTTCGCCCTCGGGGGTGTAGCCGTTGAGGATCACGTCGCGGCGGCGCGGACCATTGGCCAACCGCACCGGCACCGATCGCAGCCCCTCTGCCGAGACCACGCCGGGCAAATGCGCCAGCTCTCGAATGGCGCGCTCAGGGCGTGCCTCTACGAAGCTCACCGCGACGTCCTCGCGCATCGCTACGTGGAACTGGGTGTGCAGGAGGGTGTCGAGCGCCTCCGAGTACCAGCCGGCGACGACGAGCAGACCGACCGACGCTGCGATCGCGAGCGACGACGCCGCGGCGCGCAGCGGCCGTCGTTCGAGCTCTCGGACGATCATTTGCGCCGACGGACCGAGCCACCCGCCGAGGTGCACGAGATCGATCAGCGATCGGCGATATCTCGCAGGGGCGGGCGGCCGCATCGCCTCGGCCGGCGGCAGCGCGATGACGCGGCGAACGGCCCCGAACGCCCCGGCGAACGCTGCCCCGAAGCTGATGGCGATGGCCATCGTGGTGGACGCTGCGTCGATCCGAAAGACGAACCTCGGAAAGGCGAAGAACTTGGCATAAAGGTCGGTGAGCGCGCCTCCCAACCACACCCCCATGGCCACGCCCAGGATCGCCCCCAAGCCCGTGATGACCAGGACGAGCTTGCCGAAATGGAGCCCGACTTCCAGGTCCGTGTAGCCGACCGCCTTGAGCGTCGCGATATCGGGGCGCTGCAAGTGCACGAGCCTCGAGAGCACGACGTTGAGCAGAACCGCGGCAACGGCGAGAAAGATCGCCGGTACCACCGTCGACATGTTCTGCATCTGCATCATCTCGCCGTCGATGACGTTGTTCGATGGCTGCTTGCTGCGGGGCAGCGCCCCGAACCCGCCGTAGGGCTCGAGGGTGCGATCGACGGCCTCGATGACCGCATCCCCGGATGCCCCAGGCTGCAGCTCGAGAACGACGTCGTTGAATGCACCCTCCATCTCGAAGGCTGTCGCGAGCGGGGCGCGGGCCATCCAGAAGACCGCCAGGCGCTTCGGATCGCGGGTCATCTCGCCCGCGCCGATCGCCATGACGAACTCGGGCGACATCGCCACGCCCACCACGCGCAAGCGGCGCCAAACGCCGTTCATCACGACCGGTAGCTCGGCCCCGGGCCGGAAGCCGTTCGCCTCCGCGAAGGCGCGCAGGAGCACGACCTCGTCGTCGTGTCCCGGCTCCGGCGGCCACCCTTCGACGAAGTAGAGCTCGTCGAGCGCCGCGCGACCGTCGGGCGGCAGCGAGATCACTTGCCCGCGGATGGGCTCGCTCAGGGTCTCGAGCGGCACCATCGCCGCTTCGACCACACGCGTGTCGATACGCGAGACGCCGGGGATTGCCTCGAGGTCCGCGCGCAGCGCTTCCGGCGCTCGCTCGAGGTGCGCGAAGACATCGGCGAAGCGGGATCGCTCGTAGAAGGCGTCGCGTGCCAGGCCGATCGATACGTAGTTCCCCCGCATCGACACGAACGCGGCGATGCCGGCGGCGACGACGAGTGCGATCGTCACGACTTGCCCCTTGAGCCGGAGCAGGTCGCGGACGAGTTTTCTGTCGAGCATGCTCACCATCGGATGTCGCTTGCCCTCGCTCGGCTGGTGTTCGAGCGCTCTTCGGCGACGCGACCGTCTTGGAGCGTGATCACGCGATCGGCCATCATGGCAATGGGTGCGTTGTGTGTGATCACGGCGGTCGTGGTCCCGAGCTCCGCATTGACGCGTTCGATCACCTCGAGGACGCGCACCCCTGTCTGGTAGTCGAGCGCTCCAGTGGGCTCGTCGCAGAGGAGGACCTCGGGTTGTTTGGCGATCGCTCGAGCGATCGCCACCCGCTGCTGCTCGCCCCCGGACATCTGCGCCGGGAAGTGATCGAGGCGATCGGCCAGCCCCACCATCGCGAGAGCGTCGGCGGGCTCCAGAGGGTGGCCCGCGATGTCGGTGACGAGCGCCACGTTCTCACGCGCCGTCAGGCTCGGGATGAGGTTGTAGAATTGGAAGACGAACCCGACGTGATCGCGGCGGTAGCGCGTGAGCTCCCAGGAGTCGGCCCCGGTGAGCTCTTCGTCGCGGTAGAAGACGCTCCCGGATGTCGGTGAGTCGAGGCCGCCCAAGATGTTGAGCAGCGTCACAGAAGCTGCACAGCCCCACCCACACGGGACCATCAAGCGCAAGGAGAGCATTCCGGACGATAT
>JBGTSH010000066.1:0-39026 GCA_041940405.1 Polyangiaceae bacterium | reverse complement strand
GACGTGCTGGAGCACGTGTTCGAGCCCTTCTTCACGACGAAGGACCTCGGCCGCGGCACCGGGCTCGGGCTCGCGACCTGCTACGGCATGATCCGCCAAGCGGGCGGGCACATCCTGGTCGAGAGCGAGACGGGAAGGGGCACGACGTTCAAGATCCTTTTGCCGCGCGAGGGAGCGCCGGCGAACGCCGCGTCGATCCCGCCGGTCGCCGCAGCCTCAGGCGGTCACGAAACGATCTTGTTCGTCGAGGACGAGGCGATCGTTCGCACGATCGGGGTTCGAATCCTGCGCGAGCACGGCTACACGGTGCTCGAGGCCTCGAGCGGCGGCGAAGCGCTCCGGATGGCCGCGGAGCACGACAGGCAGATCGATTTGCTGATGACCGATGTCGTCATGCCGCACATGAGCGGGGTCGAGCTCGCGCGGCGCATGCGCGCGGAGCGCCCCAAGCTCAAGGTGGTGCTGACCTCGGGATACACCGCGAGCACGATGCTCCACCACGGCGTTCCGGACGCGAGCTGGGGGTTTTTGCAGAAGCCGTACGTGCTCGAGACGCTTCTGGCGAAGCTTCGCGAAATGCTCGACGGACCTTGAGCGCTCCGCCCTTCGAGCCAGGCGCTCAGGCGACGCCGAAGTGGAACGCAGAGATCCGAAGGCCGAGGATCGTGCCGGCGTACCCGACGACGGCGGGGTCGTCGCCGGCGGCGCCCGCGATCACCATGAGCGGGAGAAGATGCTCTTCTCGCGGGTGCGCGGCGCGTGCCGAGGGCGCGCTCTCCCAAGCGGTGAGCCGTTCGTTGCGAACCGCCGGGGTCGCGGTGACGCTCTCGACGAGCCAGGTGTCGAACGCTTCGGCCGGCGCGCGAGCGGCGGGGCCGAACGCTCGGAGGTTGTGGTACGTCATTCCGCTGCCCACGATGAGAACGCCTTCGTCGCGCAGCGGCGCAAGCGCGCGCCCGATCGCGAGGTGCTCCGCAGGGTCCAGACCCTTCTTTAGCGAGAGCTGGATCGTCGGGACGTCGGCCTCGGGGTAGGTGAGCTTGAGCGGGACGAAGGTCCCATGGTCGAAGCCACGCTCGCCGTTCGTCGACGAATCGAAGCCAGCCGACCCCAAGAGCTCGCGGACACGTGACGCGAGCGCGGGAGCGCCCGGCGCGGGCCAGGTGAGGCGGTACGACTCCGGAGGAAAGCCGTAGTAGTCGAAGAAGAGGGGCGGGCTCTCAGAGGCCATGACGGTGGGCAGGTCCTCTTCCCAGTGCGCCGAGACCACGAGCAAGGCCTTCGGCTTTGCGGGCGCGACATCCTTCAGCGAGCGAAGGTAGCCGGCGAGCGCGTCGAGCTCCGAGCGATCTCCGAACGGGGTTTCGACGAAGGGCCAAGGTCCGCCGCCGTGGGGAAGGAACACGACCGGCATGCGCGAAGACGACGAGGTCTTCGTTCCGCTCGCGTCGCCGCGGGGCTCGGTGGTGCCCGGGGAGCACGCGGATCCTGACAGTGCTGTCGTGCCGATCGCTGCGGCCGCGGCCAACCCTTGCCGGCGCGTGATCTCGTCGTTGTGGCTCATGATGGATACAAGGTGCGCCCCCGAGCGGTGGCGAACAAGGGCCCCCGCGGTCAACCGAGGGTTGCGGAGCCGAAACGGTGTACCTTTCGCCCGTGGCCAAGACGACCATCGAGACGGCGAAGTCGGGCAGGGCGACGTGCCGCGCATGCCGCAAGCCCATCGCGAAGGGCGAGCTGCGCTTCGGGCTGGAGGGGACCGGCGGTTTCGCAGAGACCGACGCGCCGACCTTCATGTGGCACCATCTCGAGTGCGCAGCGAAGAAGCATCCCGACGAAATGCGCGAAGAGCTCGGCCGCTACGAGGGTGAGGTGCCCGGCCGCGACGCGATCGAAGCCAAGCTCGCCGAGGCCGAGGCGGCGAAGCCTCCGCCTTTCCCCCATGCCGACCGCGCACCGACCGGGCGCGCGCGCTGCCTCGCCTGCAGCGAAGCGATCGCGAAGGGCGAGCTCCGGGTCGCGATCGAGCGCGAGATCGAACGAGGAATGACGGTCACGAAAGGTGCCGGGTACCTCCACCCGAAGTGCGCCGCGGGCTACGTCGAGGCACAGGGCTCGACGCATGAGGAGCTGACCGAGGGGATACGAAAGAACAGCCGTGACCTCGGGCAGGCGGATCTCGATGAGTTGTTCGAAGTGGTGTAGCCGGCGTACCCTCGCCGGATGCTTCGCAAGCTCTTCGCGGTGAGCGTTCCCTTCGTCGTCGCGGCTCTGGCTGCGTGCGGCGGACAAGTCGTCTTCGTCGAAGACGGCGGCGAGGGCGGACAGGGCGGAAACGCTACGACGACCGCCACCAAGGGAACGGCCGTCACCACGAAGGCGACCAACAACTCGGTCACGACCCACAGCGCGACCATCGGATCGACAGGGGTCGTCGGGACGTCGTCCGGCGGGCCGATTTGCGACACCGGCGAGCCGGGCGACGGCGGCTCCGACGTCTGCTTCGTCTGCCAAGAATGCTCCTTCCAAGCTTCATGTTTCGACGAGGTCGAGGCGTGCAACGCGAACCCCGATTGCTGGGCGTTCAACGACTGCCTCGCGAATTGTGGTGGGCCGGACTGTCAGCAAGACTGCGAAGCCACGTTCCCCCTAGGAAGTCAGCTCCTCTACGATCTCGCGTTCTGCGTGCTCTGCGAAGAGTGTCCGATCAACTGCGGCACCGAGGGTTGCGAAGAGTTCCCATGAAAAAGACCGAGAAACGACGACGAGAGCGGGTCATGTTCGCGGCGCCGATCGTGGCGACGGCGGTGTTCGCTGCGGGTTGCCCGAGCCGCACGTATCACGAAAACCCCGGCGGGCCGGTCGACGTTCCGCCGGACCCGAAAGAGACCCCGGAGCCCACCGAGACCGCGCAGCCTGACACGTCGCCGACCGCCGCGCCGACGGCGTCGGCCAGCGCCGCTCCGACGACCGGCGAGCTTCAGGATCCGCCGAAAGACGGAGGTGGCGAGGTCGTGGCACAGAAAGACGGGACCTGCCTCTACGTGTTTCCGGACCCCAAGATGGACTGCCCTCCCACCGCGCGTTGCAACCCGGGACCGCCTCGTGAGCCGCTTCGCGTGAAATGCCCGGATGGGAAGAAGCCCTGATTCGCGGCGGCGACAGACGCGGGTGAAGCCCGAGCCGACGGAGCTCGTGCGGCACGCGTGGGCGCAGCGGATCGAGGTCGAGTATCGATCCGCGGCCGTGACCCAGGCCACGGTCCTCTGGCTGATCCAGATCGGCGCTTCCTCGGACGTCGTTCGAGCCGGCAATCGCATCGTCCTCGACGAGCTGAAGCACGCCGAGATGTCACGCGCAGTCTGGCTCGCCGCGGGCGGCACCGAGCCACCGGTGGTCGATCGTGCGACGCTCGCGCTCTCACGAGAGCACGAGGTGCTCGAGCACGACGTCGTCGAAGCCATCGTTTCTATCTTCTGCTTCGGTGAAACAGTCGCCGTGCGTCTCTTCTCGCACCTCCGCAGCGGGACGACGGTTCCCGTCGCGCGACGCGCCTTCGATCGCATCCTTAGAGACGAAGTCCGTCACCGCGACTTCGGCTGGCTGTGTCTCGAGTGGCTCCTCGCGCGGCCCGACGCGCGCGAGCTTCGTGCGCTGATCGAGAGCAAGCTGCCGAGCTGGGTAGCCCACCTCGAGACTGTCTACGGGACCGAGCTGTCCGGAGGCATCAAGTCGGTGACCCCGGCAGAACGAGCTTGGGGCGTCGCTCCTTGGAAGGAGTACACCGCGATCCTCCACCGGGCCTACGCTCAGGATTACCGGCGCCGGTTCGCCAAGCTAGGCTTCGAGTTTCGCTGGTGACTCCACCCTCCTGGGTGTGGACTCGAGTCGACAGATCCTCGCTTCCCCCGGCGATCTCGCGCGGTACGACCGCTGGCACGGGGCTTGTTCTGCTCCGGGCCCATGACGCGATCCGGGCGCTCCCTTCGCTTCTTGGGCTCGGCGTTGCTTTGCGCGCTGCTCGTCGCGCCCGGCTGCGTCGGCGACATCGGTGACGACGGCGAGACGCCCGGATCGAGCGAGGATGCGCTGTGCGAGGGGGTCCAGCCGGGACCGACCTATGTCCGGCTCCTGACGTCGGTGCAGTTCAGGAACACGATCGCGGATCTCTACGGAGCCGCGATCGATCCCGGCTCTTCGTACCCCGAGGTGGAGGTTCGCGACGGGTTCCGGACCAGCATCAACGCAAACGTCGTCACCGCATCCGGGGCCGAGGGGATCGAAGCCGCAGCGATCCTGATCTCGCAGCAGCTCAGCGGCGACCTCGTCGGCTTCGTCGGCTGTGATCCCGCATCCGAGGGCGACGTCTGCGTTCGAAGCTTCGTCGAGCGCGAGGGCGAGCGCATCTTCCGGCGGCCGCTCCTCGCCGAAGAGGCCGATCGCCTCGCGGCGCTCTACCCGACCATCCTGGCGACCCAGGGCGCGACACCTCGGCACGGCATCGAAGCCATCGTGCAGGCGATGCTCCAGTCACCTCAGTTTCTTTACCTCGCAGAGATGGGCGATCCCGCGGCGCCGGGTGAGGTAGTGCCGCTCTCGAGCCACGAGATCGCGTCGCGCCTCTCGTACCTCCTCTGGAACACGACGCCGGACGCAGAGCTGCTTGCGCTCGCCGGCGATGGCTCGCTCGACGACTCGGCGGTGCTCGAGGCCCAGGCGCGCCGCCTCCTCGCCGACCCGCGCGCCGACGCCGTGTTCGTCGCGTTCTTCGAAGACCTGCTCGAGGTGCAGCGCCTCGCGAACCCCAAGGACCCGTCGGTATATCCGTCGTGGACGCCCGAGCTCACCCTCGCGGCGCACGACGAACTCGGCGCCTTCGTCCGCTGGCTGGTGCGCGAGTCGGATGCGAGCCTCGCGACGCTCTTGACCTCCGATACGACGGTCGTGAACGGTCCGCTTGCGTCTCACTACGGGGTCTCGGGTCCCACGTCGCCTGACGACTGGCAGGTCGTGACGCTCGATGCATCCCGCCGCTCGGGCGTCCTCACGCAGCCGGGCTTCTTGGCCGGTCACGCGCTCGCCGGATCGAGCTCGCCCATCGCGCGCGGAGCGTTCGTGCGAACAAGACTGCTCTGTCAGGATCTCGTCGTGCCGCCGGGGCTGATGGTCGAGCTGCCGCCCTACGATCCGAACGTGTCGACGCGCCAGCGCCTCGCTCAGCATGCCAGCGATCCGGCCTGCTCGGGCTGCCACGAGCTGATGGACCCGATCGGCTTGGGCCTCGAGAACTTCGACGGGATCGGGGCCTGGCGCGACACCGAGGGCAACCAACTGCCGATCGACGCTTCGGGTGATCTCGCCGCTGCCGGCGTCGAGGAGACGTCGTTCTCGGGGCCGGTCGAGCTGGGCCAGCGCCTCGCCGAGAGCGAGATGGTCTCGGACTGCATGGCCTTGCAGTTCTATCGCTACGCGCAGGGACGGCTCGAAGAGGAGACCGACAGCTGCGCCGTCGCCTCTCACCAGGATGCGTTCGCTCGCTCCGGAGGGAACCTCGTCGAGATGCTCGTCGAGATGGTCAAGTCCGACAGCTTCCGCTTCCGCCGTGCCGCCGACACCCAGGAGGAGCCGTGATCGTTCATCGCAGAGGTCGCCGGACGTTCTTGCGCGGGCTGGGCGGTATCACACTGAGCCTTCCGTTCCTCGAAGCGTTCGCGCAAGAGGCGGGCTCGCTCCGCAACTTCATCGTGTTCCTCAACGGGCAGGGCACGTGCCTGCGCAACTGGGTGACCGGCTGCGGAACGCTGGCGGACACCCAGAGCTTCACGCTCGGCCCGATCCTCGAGCCGCTCGAGGCGCACCGCGATCGCATCGTCGCCATCCACGGCATCGACAACAAGATCCACAGGTCCTGCCGCGAGGGCGGGCACATCGGCGGACCGATGACCCTCCTCACCGGCGACGTGATGTCCAAGGCGCTCGACGCCGACGGGAACATCCTGCACGTCGAACAGCAGCCGGAGACCAACCACGAGGATCACGCCTCGGCACCGTCCATCGATCAGGTGCTCGCCTCGCGACTGGTCGAGCCGGGGTCCTATCGCTCGATCGATCTCTGCGTGGGTCCGAGCGGCACGCACCACTACCAGTACGTCGGCAAGGACGACCCTGTGTACAGCGAGGGCGATCCGCTCGTCTCGTTCGAGAGCCTCTTCACGACGACCGACGAATCCGTCGATCTCCTCCGAGCGGAGCGCGAGCGCCGGCGCTCGGTCCTCGACGCGGTGCTGGGCAACTTCGACGCTCTGCGCAGCCGCGTCGGCCGCGAGGACAAACAGAGGCTCGACGCTCATGCGCAGAAGATCCGCGACATCGAGCAGATGCTCCAGGGCGATCCCAAGGTCTGCGCTCCGCCCGTCTTGTCGCTCGAGCGGCCTGCCTGGCGCACGTTCGACACGATCGATCACGGGACGTGGAGCGAGAGCTTCAACACCGGGTACGACTACCGGATCGACGACGACGTTTCCGCGGCTGCACAGATCCAGATCCTCGCGATGGCGATCGCGTGCGGTCAGGCGCGCGTCGGCTCGATCTTCTTCGCGAACGCTCACGACCCGTTCCTCTTCCACGGGCTGACGTTGCCGGACGGCTCGAGCTACGTCGACGGGTTCGAGGGCTGGCACGATCTCGTGCACAACGGCCGCGGCACCGACGAGTTCGGTCCGGCGAGCAACGATCATCCGGGCCTCGTCGCGGGCTTTCGTTTCTATGCACAGCAGTTCGCGAGGCTCCTCGACGAGCTCGCGTCGTTCCCGACCCAAGACGGCACGCTCCTCGACGAGACGATGGTCATGTGGACCAGCGAGTTCGGGAACGGCTATGGCCACAACACCCAGAAGATCCCGTTCCTCTTCGCGGGCAACTGCGGACCGAACGGCGGCGGCCGCTTCCTACAGCGTGGCACTCCGGGCACGTACGAAGACAGCCCGTACACGCAGAACCACGTCTACACGTCGGTCTTGCGCGCCTTCGGATTCGACGACGCGCGCTTCGGGCGCCAGGGGCCGGGCTACGAAGACGCGGGGGCTCTGCCGGGGCTGTGAGGCCCCGGCGGCGGATCACCGGCTGGGTTTGATGCGCGACCCGGCGACGCGGAGGTACCGTTCGGCATCGGTCATGGCGGGATCCAAGACCGACGCACGGCGGAAGAATCGCCCGGCCTTGTCGAAGTCGTTCGCCGCGAAGGCGAGCCGTCCGAGGACGTAGCAGCCGAACGCGCAGTTGGGATCGCTGCGAACCGCGTTGGCGGCTGCGCGCCGGAGCTGCAGCGCCGCGCCGGCATCGGCGAGCTTGTCGCGGCTGTCGCACCAGAGCGCGAAGAGCGCGTACTCGGCGTTCGCCGGTGCGAGCTGGACGGCGCGCCGGAATGCCGACGAAGCCTGAGGGAACCTCGACGCGTCGAAGTGCGCCCGACCGCGTTGGAACGCCTGCTCGGCGAGCAGGCGACCTTCGTGCTCGGACGATGGCTCACGGAAAATGTCGGCGTCGTTGGTCTGGAGCGCTCGCGCGACCGAGCCGATCTGGCGCAGCACCTCCGACGTGCGCCTTCGATCGAAAGCGGGTGGTGGAGGGGCGCGCTGGTACCGTGGATCGCTCGGGGGCGCGGCCGGCGGCGCCTTTGCTGCCGACGGCGCTTGCTTGTCCGAAGAGAAGACGCCCAGGCCGAGGAGGGAGAGCGCCGTGATGACCGGTTCGAGCTCGGAGCCGAAGGCTTGGCCGAGGATCTCGCGGACGCGCTTGTCTCCGTCGAGGACGGCCAAGCGCGCGGCCACCTGATCGGTGAGACCGAGGCGCTTGGCGAGCCCTGCGCGTTGCTCGGCGGGTACGAGCACGTACTTGTCGAGCACGCCGGCCAGCCCGAGCTCCATCCGCCGCTCGTTCTCCAGCCAGAGGGCCGCATCGTGCACGAGTGATTCGATGGTCATCGGGAAGTTGCCCGCGTCCTCGACGAGCGATCGACCATCCTCGAACGTCCAGGTGAGCTCCTCGCGCTGAAAGCAGCGGATCACCTTCCACCGAACCTGATTTTGAAGCGCTTCCCAGACCTCGGCCTCGGAGAGAAGGCCGAGCTCCACTGCGGTCTCTCCGAACCGGATCTGCTCGTTGTAGACCAGCGCGTCGGTCATCTTGGAGAGGACCTCGAGGTATTGTTGTTGCGACAGCCGCCGCAACCGCACCAAGAGGCGCCCCAGCGTCTCGCCGCCGCTGCCCTCTTCGGCGAACACCGGCGCGCCGTCTTTCAGGTAAACGAAGGTCCGCGTTCCTTCTGCATCGATCTTCATGATGCCCGTCCGACCTTGCTGCCGGAGCGCAAGCATCGCTCGAACGAGCGCGCCAGGAGGGCTCATCGAAGATCAGCTTACATGCCGCAAGCCGTGAACGCGGCGAACTCGTCCATGCAGCCGTCGCCGACGTACTCGGGGAAATCCGAGCACTCCCAGTCGGCGGCGGGCTGCTCTAGTGCACAGTCGGCGTAGACGAAGAACTCGTCGTGGCACATCGCATCGAACTGCGCGAGAACGCCCGCGCACTGCGTCTCGCAGTCCATCTGGGTGAGCGGGCAGTTCTGAAGCTCGGCTGCGATCTGCACGAGGCCGACGCAAAGATCCATGCAATCCATCGAGCCGCCCCCGGTCGTCGTCGCGGTGGTGGTTGCGGACGACGACGTCGCCGAGGAGGTGGAGCTCGAGGTGCTCGTCGAGGTGGCGCCGGTCGTCGTGCCCCCCGTCGCGGTCGACGACGTCGTCTCACCGCCACCCTCGCCGCCGCTGTCGTCACCACACGCGGCCGAGGTCAGGACGACGAGGATCGAGCAAGCAATGGTTCGGTGCATGAGAAAACGCTACCAGCTATCGGCCCCTTTCGCATCGAGTCAGCCGAGCTGCGAGCGCGTCACGTCGACGATGCCGTCGACCACCGGGCCGAGGACCTTGGCCTCGGTATCTTCGCCGATGACCGGGATGTTGACGTGCTTGTTGATGTGATCGACCGCGCGCGCTTTGAGCGTCACGGCTTCCTCGGGGGTGGCGCTTCCGTCGATGAGCGGTTGGATGATGCCGCGAAGCTCTTCGCCGACGCGACCGGCGAGCGCCGAGTTGAGCTGGCGGAGCGCGGTCATCAGGACCTGCTTCTCGGTCTCTTCCCCGACGATCGGGAGGTTGATCTTCGCGTTGAGCTTGTCGGCGAGCGCTTCGATCTGCTTGTCGTTGAGCATGGTGACCTCTGTCACCGCGCATCTTACGCCGCAGGCTCGACCGGCCGCTCGCCCTTCTTTTTGCCGCGCCCGAGGGCGATCGCCAAGACGAGCGCGATGAGCGCGACCGCCGCGCCGGCGATGCCTCCTGCGATGGCCTGACGCGGCCACGTGGGCCGCTCCTTCACGGCTTGCTCTTCGAACCCCGCCAGGAGCTCACGCGCCCCCGTGTGATCGGGGTCGAGCTCGACGGCTCGCTCGACCAGCGAACGATCCGGCCGGCCCTCGGCGAGGAGCGCCTTGGCCTCGGTGAACGCTATCTCGGCGTCGATCTTCTTCGCCGCCGGGCTCTCGGGATCGAGGCGCTTCGCCTTGCGGAGCATCGCGAGGCGCTCGTCGGGTTTCTCGAGCGGCATCGTCTTGGCGACCTCGAAGTACGAGGGGGCCATCTGCTTTCGTGTATCGAAGAGCGGATCACGCGCGAGGACTTTGTCGAACGAGGCGACGGCGTCGGCGTGCTTTCCATCCTTGGCGGCCGCGAGCCCTGCGGCGGCGAGGTCCGAGAGCTCGGCGACGCGAGCGCGGTCGTAGAGCGCGAAGATGCGCTTCGCCAGGACGTCCCACGGCACGCTCTTGTCGACCTTGTCGCCGGTGAGATCTTGGTACGCGTCGCGGAGCTGCCAGCGCCCCGGCTCGCCGATCGCGCCGATGGCTTGGCGTGCGGCCTCGCGCACCTTCTTGCGCTCGTGGTTCGCGAAGCTCAAGCAGACACCGAGCGCGTCGACGTCGCGCAGGTAGCCGAACGCGCGCAAGACGTCGGCGAGCACGTCGGCATCGGTCGTTCCGACCGCTTCACCCGGGATCGCGCGTCCGAGCCGGTCGAGCTCGAGCTCGGCAAAGCGCTGCACCACGACGGCGTCGTGCTTCTTCGCCTCGAGCAGGGCGGGCACGGCTTTGTCCTTCAGCTTGGCGATCTGCCTCGAGAGATCGAGGCGCAGCATGTCGCCGAAGCTGGCCCGAAGCTGGATGATCTGCCGCACGGCGGGCGTGGTGCCGACGGTCGTGAGCATGCGCACCATCGCGAGGAGCTCGACCACGTCGCGCCACGCGGCATCCTTCGGCGCCGGCTTGGCGAGCATGAAATTGAGCCAGTCGTCCTCCTCGGCGTCGTCCTTGTCCTTCTTCTTCGCCTCGCGCGCTGCCTTGCGCGCCGCCTCGAGGACGCGCGGTGCCTTGTCGCGATCGAGCGACTCGCGCTTCTCTGCGATGCGGGCTGCGATCGCCCCGACGATCGACGCGTCGACCGTCGCGAGGTCCTTCTTGCCTGCCTCACGAATGTCGGCCTTCTCGCTCGTGAGCTTGCCGAGGATCCTCGTGAGCTCTTTCTGGGCGTCCGCGTCGATCGCCTCGGGCTTGATGGGCGGCAGCGGCGGAATCGCCGGGAGCTCGGCGTCGGGAGGCAGGGCTGCGGCCGGCGATGCCGAGCCGGCCGGCGGGGCCGCCCAGCCGGGTCGTGCCAGCGAAGCGCCGAGCGCCACGAAGAGCACGAAGAAGGCGAGCAGCGAAGGCGGTCGCATACGTCCAGGAAACGCCCCGGGGGAGCGCCTCAATCCGTGATGCGGAACTCCGCGAACTCGCCCGCGTAGCCGCGCCAGCGGACGTCCACCTTTTCCACGCGGGCCGCGCTGGGTCCGCGGTGGGCCCAGGCGATCATCTCTTTGACCTCGTCCTCCTCACCCTCGACGCAGATCTCGACCGCGCCATCGGGCCGATTCCTGACCCAACCTGTAAGCCCGAGGCGCTTGGCCTCGCGCTGGGAAGAAGCGCGAAAATAGACGCCTTGTACACGACCTCGAACCACCAGCTGAGCTTGCTTGAGCGCCATCCGAAACGGTTTCGAGCGGTCGTGGAGGACCGCGTAAAGAAATGCAAAGAGAGGTGCGCGAGCGCTCGATCATACCGCTCAAAACGGCCCTCTGAGAAGCGGTGGACGAGGGCGAAGGAGCCTCGTACCGTCGAGCTGTGCCTCCTCGTCCGGCCAAAGCGGTAGCCCCGCGCGCCAAGCGGCAGACCAAGCCGCCTGCGCTGCGGGGCGCGCTTCGCCCGCCGGTGCCGGCACGCGCTTCGGTGCCGCAGCGAGCGCCGGTGCCGCCGCAGCCACCGTCGTCGGAGCACATCCCGCCGAGCGGCCGCAAAGCGGACCATCTCCTCAAGCGGTCGGCCGAGCTCGAGGCAAAGGTCGCCGAGCTCGACGCGCTCCTTCAGCGGTCGGAGCGAACGGTCAAAGCGCTTCGCGACGTCGGGCTGGCCCTCGGCTCGACGCTCGATCTCGATCAGCTGCTCGAGCTCATCCTTCGAAAGATCGCCGATCTGCTCGAGGCCGATCGCGCGACGCTCTACCTCCTCGACGAGCACAGGCAGCGCCTGCTCTCGCGAATCATCATCGGCGACGAAGCGAAGAGCATCGAGCTGCCGGTCGGGTGCGGCGTGGCGGGTCATGTCGCCAAGTACGGCCAGACGATCCGCATCAAGGACGCGTACCGCGACCGCCGCTTCTCCCGCCATTGGGACGAAATGACCGGGTATCGCACGCGCAGCGTCCTCGCGGCGCCGATGAAGAACCACGTCGGGCGCACCATCGGCGTCATCCAGGTGCTCAACAAGCGCGGCGCGCTTCCGGGCTCGTTCGACGAGTTCTCCCAGCACGATGAGGAGCTCCTGACGGCGCTCGCCACCCAGGCGGCCGTGTCGATCGACAACTCGCGGCTGTTTCTCTCGGTGATCCAGAAGAACATGCAGCTCGTCGAGACGAAGGAGCAGCTCGAGCATCGCGTCGCCGATCTCAAGCTCCTCTTCGAGCTCGAGAGCTCGATGGCGCGCGCGTCGACGTTCGAGGATCTCGCCCGCGCCGTCGTCAGCGAAGCCGCCCGCGCCTGCGGCGCGCAAGCGGGCGGCCTGATGGTCGACGAGGGCGAAGAGGGCGTCTTTCTCTACTTCATCGACACCTCGCGCGGGCAGCCCACCGAGGTGCGCCGCCTCGGCGTCCGCCGCGGTGAAGGTATCGTCGGCCTTGCCATGCGCACCAACGAGGCGCAGCACCTGCCGCCGGCCGAGAGCGCATCGTCGCAATCCCCGCCGGTGTCGTCACGCCTCGGCTCGGCGCTCGGGCTCCAGGTGAAGAGCGCCATCGCGATGCCGCTCGAGGGGCCGGATGAGACGCCGATCGGCGCGCTCGCGCTCTACAACGCGACCCGTCCGGGCGGCTTCTCGCAGGACGCGCGCGCGCTCCTGCGCCTCATCTCGGCGAACGCTTCGACCGCCGTCAGGCTCTACCTCGAGCGTCTCGACCGCGAGCGGAGTCACCGGCTCACCTCGATCGGACGGCTGCTCTCGGGCGTCATGCACGACCTGAAGACGCCACTCAGCGTGGTGAGCGGCTACGTGCAGCTCATGGCCCGCACCGAGGACGTAAAGACCCGCGCCGAACAGGCCCAAGCGATCGCATCGCAGTTCGACGTCATCGCCTCGATGCAGCGAGAGGTGCTCGAGTTCGCCCGAGGCGAGCGCTCGATCCTGATTCGCAAGGTGTTCCTCGAGAAGTTCTTCGGCGACATCGAGCGCCAGATCGCGCGCGAGCTCGAGGGCACCAAGGTCCGCCTCGTCACCGAGATCAAGGACCGAGGCTTCGCCCGGTTCGACGAGGTCAAAGTGCAGCGGCTCCTCGGCAACCTCGTCCGAAACGCGATCGAGGCCATGGCGGAGCGCGGCGGCGTGCTGACGATACGGGTCGAACGTGATGATGACGATCTTGTCATTGTTGTCGCGGACACTGGGCGCGGCATCCCCCAGGACATCCAGCATCGGCTGTTCAAGTCGTTCGTGACGAGCGGCAAGGCAGGCGGGACGGGGCTCGGACTCTCGATCGTGAAGAAGATCGCCCAAGAGCATCACGGCACCGTGTCGGTCGACTCCTCGAGCGACGGGACGACGTTCGTCGTCCGGCTGCCGCAGAGCGACCAAGAGGGCGTCATCTCGCGCCGGCTCGCACCGACGACCGATCCGCCGCCACCGCTGGATCCGATGCCCCAGAAGAACGGCAATACCGTACGGGCGCCGCGCGCTCGCCAAGGGCGCGCGATCGCTTCCGGCCCGAGCCCGGCACCGGCCCGCAAGGGCTCCGCGCGCCGAACGGCCGCGACCGACGAATGACGATACTCAGCAGGCTGCCCCTCCTCGAGCCGCGCAAAGAGACGCTCGAAAAGTGCGTCTACTGCCCGAAGCTTTGCCGCGCAGCGTGTCCGGTCTCCAACGCCGAGCCGGTCGAGACGCTCACGCCTTGGGGCAAGATGTCGATGGCGTACTTCGTGGGGCGGGGCGACGTCCCCATCGACGAAGTGCACGCCAAGCCCGCGTGGGCGTGCACCGATTGCTACGGCTGCAGAGAGCGCTGCGACCACAAGAACGAGGTAGGGCCGGTCCTCATGACCGAGCGTGCCGAGCTCTTCGAGCGCGGCGTCGCGCCGGCGGGCGCCGTGCGCGCAGCCGAGCGAGCGCGCGAGCGTGAGGCCGACATCGCGAACGCTGCGCGCGCTCTCGGATCGGGCTCGGGCGCGACAGCTGCGCTCGTCGTGGGCTGCGGCTATTTGGTGCACCACCCCGAGGTCGCAGCGAAGGCGAAAGCGGTCACCGAGAAGCTGCTCGGGCGATCGGTCCGTGTCGTCGAGAGCTGCTGCGGGCTCTCGTCGCGGCTCGCCGGCGACGCTCCGACGTTCAAGAAGCGCGCGCAGGCCCTCGCGCGTGAGGTCGAAGGCGCCGACACGATCGTCGCCGTCGATCCCGGCTGCGCGCGCACCATCAAGACCGACTACGCGAACGCCGGCGTGACCGTCCGCGAGCCGCGCCTCTTGGTCGACGTCGCGCACGATCGGATCGACGCGTTCTCCAGGGCCGGAGACGGAGCGAGCGCGCCGGTTCGCTACCACGATCCCTGCCAGCTCGGACGGGTGCTCGGCCGCTACGAGGAGCCGCGCGCCGTCCTCGCTCGCATCACCGGCGCGGCGCCGCGCGAGTTCGAGCGGAGCCGCAACATGGCCGACTGCTCGGGTGGTGGCGGCGTCCTTCCGATGACCTACCCCGAGGCTTCGCGCGGGGCGGCCGACGCGCGCATCGCGGAGAACGAGCGCCTCGGCGGAGGAAAGATCGTTACCGCGTGTGCCGCGAGCCTTCGCCGCTTCAAGACGGCCGGCGCCGACGCCGACGACCTCGTGACGTGGCTCGCGCGCGGGCTGGGGATCTAATGCAGCGCACACCTCGTCGAGGCACCGTGGCGACGCGGCTCCTCGCGAGCTACCTGGTGCTCTTGTCCGTCTTCGCGGTGACGCTGGGCCTCGGCATCACCGACATGCGCGCCGCAGCACAAGAGGCCGAGCTCCTCCGCTCGAGCCTGGTCCCGCTCCAGCTCCAGATCGGCCAGGCGCTCGCGGAGCAGAACGTCCTCGCGACGCAGCTCAACCACGTGACCGCAGCCAAGAACCCGAGCGACGTCCGCGAGTGGATCGAGACGGCGCGCCGTGCGCGGCCTCGCACGTTCGCCGGAGCGCGCAAGATCGCCGAGGGCATCAGCGAGTCGGATCCCGAAGCAGCCAAGCTGCGAGCCGACGTCATACGGGAGCTCGGAGCGCTCGAGGAAGAGGTGAAGGGCGACTCCTTCGGGCGTCTTTTCGAGGCGCTCGTCATCGGCGACAAGCCGGCGGCCGATCGCATCCAAGCCGAGCTCGTCAAGCGCGAGGCCGACACGACGTCGCGCCTGCGCGCGATCAAGTCGCGCATCGAGACGGCGTCCGAGGTCCTGACCCAGCGCGCCCGCGACCGCGAGCGGCGGGCGATCCAGCTGCTCCTCGGGATGGGCGGCTTCACGCTGCTCGTCGGCGCGGCGCTCTCGATCTACGCCCGCCGCGTCCTCAAGCCGCTCTCGGCGGTCACGAGCCGCGCCGAGGCCGTCGCCGCCGGCGACTTGACCCCGCGTCCCGCTGTCGACGACTCGAGCGAGATCGGCGAGCTCGCCCAGACCTTCGAGACGATGGTCGGCGCGATCCGCGACGCTCGGGCCGAGATCGTCAAGGCAGAGCGGCTCGCGACGGTCGGCAAGATGGCCGCGCGCATCACCCACGAGATCCGCAATCCGCTCTCCGCGATCGGTCTCAACCTCGAGCTCCTCGAGGGCGAGATCGCCGAGGGGGGCGATCCCAAGGAGCAGCGCGAGCTGGTCGGCGCGATCAAGGGTGAGACCCAGCGCCTCTCGAGGATCGCCGAGCAGTACCTGAGCATGGCGCGGAAGCCCTCGCCCACGCTCGCCCCGGAGTCGGCGGGCGAGATCGCCCTCGAGCTCCTGGCGTTCATGAAGCCCGAGCTCGATCGATCGAACATTCGCGTGATCACCGATGTGGACGAGGACGTGCCGTCGATTCCCATCGACGAAGGCCTCTTGCGCCAGGCGCTTCTGAACCTCCTCCGCAATGCGAGAGAAGCGATGCCTGACGGCGGCGAGATCGCGGTTCGCGTCGCCAAGGCGGCCGGCGGCGGAGCCGACATCCTCGTCGAGGATCGCGGCCCCGGAATCCCCGAGGAGCTCCGAGCGACGATCTTCGACCCCTTCATCACGACCAAGGAGCAGGGGACAGGCCTCGGTCTCGCGGTCACGCGCGACATCGTCGAGGCTCACCGCGGCATGATCGCGTGCGAGGCGAGGGAGGGTGGCGGCACGACGTTTCGGATTCACCTGCCGGAGTGAGTGCGCGCTTCAGCGCGGGCAGCCCTCACTCGCCTCCCCATACCCAAAGAGCACATGCGTAATGGGATGACTGTCGACGAACGCCCCCGCCGGCAGCTCATCCCAAGTCACGCCATCCGCGCTCCGATAAAACCGCTGGCTACCGGGCTGGCCATCCCATGATTGGTCGATCATCATGTACGTCCCCGTGGCGCTCGAATACGCGATGCGGTTCACCCAGACATTCGCCTCGAAGGACGTCCAGGTCTCGCCGTCGGTGCTGCGGTATCCAGTCGTCCCGGTGTACGCGACGAACTCGCTTCCGTTGAAGACGACGTTGGAGAGCTCTCCCGCGTCGCCGAAGGGCTGCACGGCGCTCCAGTTGTCGCCGCCGTCGGTCGAGCGGCAGATCGTGCCGGTTCCGCCCCACGCCTGGAGCCAGACGCCGTTGCCCGACGCCATGCCCTGCGAGTAGCCGCGGCACTCGTCGGGCAGCGTCGTCGGGTGCTGGTAGGTGGCGCCGCCGTCGCTGCTGATCGTCGTGTCGGCCCAGGCACCGTCGCCGCTTCCTGACAGAAGTGCAATTTTACCGGTGCCGCCCGGGAGGAAGCCGACGCGGCGCGCGTTGGGCCATGCGCCATCGGGCACCTGGTAGTCGGGCCATGCGGCCTCCTGAAAAGTGACGCCGAGGTCCATCGAGTAGCGCGGCGTCGCGTCACCGCCGATGAGCCGATCGCCTGCCCAGACGACGCCTGCGAACGAGAAGCCGGTCTGGTCGTAGACGGTCTCCCACGTGACGCCGTCCGCGCTCCTTCGAATGCGAGAAGGAACGTCGCCCCAACCGAAGCTCGCAATGAAGTAGCCGCCACCGTGCGTGAGCCCGGTGGACGAGCCGGGGTGATGATCGCAGTCGATGCCGACGCACGACGCACCGTCGTCATCGGACGAGTCGACGAGCCACGACTGTCCGTCGTCGCACGACATCGTGATGCGGCCGAACTTCCCGATGGCGACGAACATCGGCACGCCTTCGGGCGGGGCGCCGCCACCGCCGGAGGTCGTCGAGCTCGTGGTCGTCGTCGGTCCGCCCGTCGTCGTCGGTCCATTGGGTCCGCTCGTCCCGGCCCCTTCACCCGCACCGCCGGCACCGGACGTCGAGGTCTCGTCATCGGACGAGCTGCTCTCACCGCACGCGATGGCGCCGAGCGCGACGGCGACAGGCAGTACGACCAGCGGGAAAGGACGGACGAACGAGCGAAGCATGTGCGTCGCGTTCGCAACGAACGTGCCGGGGTGCTTCGCAGCCTCGCCCGAGCGGACCGTGCGACGAACTGGCCGCGGAGGCCCGCACCGGTTGCCCCCTGCTTGTCGCACTCGCGATGACTCGGGTCGGGCGGTAGGATGCCCCCCACCGGTGGCAAGCGATCGAGAAGAAACCGCGCTGGTGATGCAGGCGGTCAAGGCGCCGCTGCCGGCGGTCGTGCGCGTTACCGGCGTTCCGGCAAAGCCAGCGTCGTTCATGCTTCGCTCGGGTCGCTGCGTGATCGGAGCGGGCTCCGACGCCGACATCGTGCTGACCGATCCGACGGTGTCGCGGCGTCACGTCGAGCTCGCGCTCGTGCCCGAGGGCGTGTCGGTCACCGATCTGTCGAGCCGCAACGGCACGTTCTACCTCGGCCAGCGCGTTGAGAAGATGACCCTCGCGCTCGGAAGCCGGCTTCGTGTCGGCTCGTCCGACATCGTCCTCGAAGCGGATCCGGAAGCGCTCGCATCGAAGGGCACCGGGCCGTCCGAGTACCGCGGCCTCGTCGGTGAGTCGCCGGCGATGCGAAAGCTGTTCGCGACGCTCGCGCGCCTCGAGGGCTCGCTCGTCAACGTGCTCATCCAGGGTGAGTCCGGCGTCGGCAAGGAGCTCTGCGCGCGCGCGCTTCACGAGGGATCGAGCATCGGCTCCGGCCCGTTCGTGCCCATCAACTGCGGCGCGCTCCCGCGCGAGCTCGTGTCGAGCGAGCTGTTCGGTCACAAGAAGGGCGCGTTCACGGGTGCGCTCGAGTCGCGGTCCGGCGCCTTCGAGAACGCCGATGGCGGCACGCTGTTCCTCGACGAGATCGGAGAGCTCCCGCTCGACGTGCAGCCGATCCTCCTTCGCGCGCTCGAGTCGGGTGAGGTTCGCCCGGTAGGCGGCGACACCAGCAAGAGCGTGCGCGTGCGCGTCCTCGCCGCGACGAATCGCAACTTGCTCGACGATTGCGCCTCCGGCCGCTTCCGCGAAGACCTCTACTTCCGGCTCGCGGTCGTGACCTTGCACGTTCCTCCGCTCCGCGAGCGGCCGAACGACATCGCTGCGCTGGCAGCGAAGTTCGCAGCGGACGTCGGCTATCCCGGTCTACCGCCCGATGTCGTCGCGGAGCTCTCAAGCAGACCGTGGCCGGGCAACGTTCGCGAGCTGCGCAACGCCATCCAGGCCTTCGTCGCCCTCGGCGATCTTCCGGCGGGCCGCGCCGTCGCGTCGGATGACGAAATCGATCGGGTCTTGCGCAAGGCGACCGACCCGAGCCGGCCGTACACCGAGCAGAAGGACGAGCTCGGCGCGCGGTTCACGCGAATCTACCTCGAGCTCATCATGCGCAAGGTCGGCGGCAACCAGAGCGAGGCAGCAAAGATCGCGGGCCTCGATCGCGGCTACCTCGGCAAGCTCCTCGCGAAGCACGGCATCGGTAAGTAGCGCTAAAACGAGCCGGTCAGCGTCGCCCCCGTGGGATCGATCCGAACCGACACGGCGGGCTTTTCATCCTGCATCGGAAGCACGATGAGCAGGATGATCCCCGTCGCGGCGACGGCGCCGCCGGCAGCAAACGCGATCGTCGAGACCGTCTGCAGCGTGTCGGCGCTCTCGATCTCCTCGCGATCCGAGGCGAGGCAGCGATTGCCCGCACACCGCGACTTGACGTCTTCGACCTTGTCGAACGCCATCACGCGCGTTGCGACACCGGCGGCGAGCCCACCGACCCCGAGGGTGAGCAGGATTGCGCCCGGCACATAGGAGACCGCGCTCGGCGGGCTGTCCGGTGTTTCCGCCGGGTTGATGTCGGTCTTTCGCGGCGTCGCCGTCTCGGGTTGGGTCGACTCCTTCGCGGTTGGCTCGACCTTCACCGGCACGCGCTCGCCTTCCCGTGCGTCGACGTTCTGCTTGAATGTCTCGGTCGTCCCGTCCCTCGCGACGAGCACGTGCGATCCCGGATCGACGAGTACGGGCTCGGTCGCCGACGGGATCGGCGCTCCATCGAGCTCGAGCGTCCACGACGCTGGCGCACGCGATCGGTCGATCACGAGCCGCGGGATGCGTGGCTCGAGCACGTCGAGATCGCTCTTGGCGTCACGCTGTGCCGCTCGAAACGGCTCGGGCGCGTTCGCCGCGAGCGTCTCGCTGCCGACCTTCAGGTAGAGCTCACGCGCCCGAACGAGCTGGCCGAGGTTTCGGTGGCACCGCGCGGCGTAGAGCAGCAGCACCGGCGAGTGCGCGCTGTCCTCGGCCTTCTGGAAGAGCGCGAGCGCTTCGGCCCACTTGCCCTGGTCGTACTTTTCTTTCGCTTCTCGCGCGAGCGTGACCGCCTCGGTCGTGCCGCCGCCCTTGGGCTGCGCTGCCGCAGGAACGGCGAGCGTGATGGCAGCAAGGAGACCTGCGCAGGCTGCGAGCCGCCGGAGCATCATGGAGTCGGAAGACCCGTGAAGTCGTCGATGCGCTTCTTCGCCGTCGCCGGCGGGCGAGGCACTCCGGGACGCGCGACGGGGGCCTGGGTCGCCACGGCGCTCACGCTCGGCGCGGCCGTCGCCGGAGCAGCCGCCGAAGCCGTCGCTGCCGTTTCGGACGCGACGGTCGCGGGAACCACCGCCGGCTGCTCGGGTTGTGACGTGAGAGCAGCCGGTGCCGTCGAGGGAGGTGTCGCCTGGCTCGCGGCCGGCGTCGATCCCGATCGACCGAAGTAGAAGCCCAAGCCACCGACCGCCGCGATGACCAGCACCCAGGGTGCGATCGCGGCGATGCCCATTCGCTTTCGACGGAATGTCGGCACGCCGGCGGTCACGGCGCGGAGCTCGCGCGACGCCGTCGCCTCGGAAGGCGGCGTGATCGCTCCGCCCGAGTCACTCGGTGTAGCAGGAGGCGCCGCGACCGCCGCAGCCAGCGTCGGCTCGTCGCGGCCGAGCGTCGCAACGACCTCCGGCAGGGCGAGGAGGCGCGACGCGTCCTTCCCTTCGCCGATCGTCCGGAGGGCCTCGGCCATCGCCATCGCGCTCTGGAATCGCAGCTCGACCTCGCGCGAAAGGGCGCGAGCGAAGAACTTGTCGATGTCCGGCGGCAGCTCGGGCACGACGCTGGTCGCGGGCGGCGCGTCCTTGGTCACGACAGCGAGCATGACCACCGCCAGGGCCTCACCGTCGAACGGCTTGTTGCCGGTGAGGGCCCGATAGACGAGCACGCCCAGCGCCCAGAGATCGCTGCGGTGATCGATCTTGCCGGCCTGCGCCTGCTCGGGGCTCATGTGGTGCGGCGAGCCCACGACGACGCCGCTCGATGTCTTGTCTTCGACGATCTGGGTCTTCGTCTCGCGTGCGACGCCGAAGTCGCAGAGCTTGACGATCTCGTCCTCGCCCTCTCGCGCTAAGAAGACATTGCTGGGCTTGAGATCGCGATGAACGATCCCCGCGTCGTGCGCGACCTTCAGCCCTTTGCAGATCTCGGTGAAGATCGGTGACAGCTCGGCGATCGACATCCTGCCGACGCGCGTCAGGCGCTGGCCGAGGTCCTCGCCCTCGAGCAGCTCCATGACCATGAACGGCGTGCCGTCTTCGACGCCGTAGTCCTGCACCTTGACGATGTGCTTGCTCTTGAGCTGCGCGCTCGCCTTCGCCTCACGCTCGAACCGCGAGAGCGCGGTCGGCGTGTCGGCGATGAGCGGCGACATCAGCTTGACCGCGACCTCCGCGTCGAGCGACAGGTGCCGCGCCAGCCAGACCGATCCCATGCCGCCGCCGGCGATGCGCCGGACCAAGCGATACTTCGAACCCAACACGCTGTCGGGCGTGGGCACGAAAGGCATGGACTCGACAGCGTATCACGGCTTTTCACTCGCAAACGGCGGTCTTTCCGCACTGGTAGTGAAGCTGGATGCGGTCGAGAGGGAGCGCGCGCTCGTACAGCGCGACCTCATCCAGCGTCACGGTGTCCGACGCGTTGGTCGATGCGATGGTGAGCGCCGTCCCGTGAGGCTCCCAGCGGATTGGGAGCGTCTGTCCAGGGAAGTACACGGCCTCGCCGTTCTGGAAGATCTGTCCCTGCCTGTTCGCTTCCTCGGCAGGGTCGAAGCGGATGACGATGTGCTGGAACTCGGTCGCGGCGAAGGGCTCGATCGTCAGCTCATCGAAGCCTCCCATGCTGTCGTGGCGCTTGTGGTAGAGCGACCCCGACAGCAAGAACGTGCCGTAGCCCATGCCCTGATTGACCTCGCAGCTGACCACCCGTGCGCCGCCGGTCGCGGGGAGCTTGATCCACATTTCGATCGTGTACGGGGCGCCGTTCGCGAACGCGAAGGGGTGAGGGGGCTGGACGAAAAGCTCGGCGCCTGCCGAGATCGTCGCGGCGCCGTTGGGGTCGTTGGCGATGGCTCCGGCGACGCCGAACTCGAAGCTTCCTGCTGGCTCCGACTTGGTGAGGTCGGCGTGCCGCCCCGCGCCGCTCTCGTCCAGGGTCCGAGTTGCGTCGACGATGGTGTCGAGCCGCCAGTAGCCGGCCGGCGTGTCGGCCATCACGACGTCGAAATAGGTGACCGGGCCCTCCCCACCTGTACCACCGCCGCCGCCGCCGGCGCCGCCACCCCCACACGACTCGACGCAATCGAACACGAGGTCGCCGATGTCGATGCACCCGGCGCAGCCGAGAAGGATCGCTCCCACCGTACAGACCCTATGAAGCATGACGACCCCGTTCGCGAAGTTCGTGCCACGCGCGCCCGAATGGACGAGCCTAGAAGATTACAGCGACCGCCCGTCGTCGTGGACCCGGGTCTACTCCCTGGCGACTGGACTCTACAGCCACCAATGTAGGTAAATCGCCGCAACGCGGTCGCTCCGCGAACCGATCGGCTCGCGCGTGGTGGCACATCGGTTGCGATTGGGGCGCGCATGGAGCGCCTCCGAGGAAGAAAGCTTCGCGCGCTGGGACTCTCCGCGATGATCGGCTTCGCGGCGACGGGCTGCACCGGCGAAATCGGCGGAGGCGATCCTTCCGCGCCGCCCTTGGAGCCTGGAGCCTTCGTCTGCACCCCGGGGGACCCCAGCCCGACGGTGCTTCCGCGCCTGTCGCGCGAGCAGTACGTCGCGAGCCTCGGACGGCTCGCCGAAGCAGCGCTCGGGGCCGATGCGGCATCCGGCGTCCTCGATTCGATCGCCGGTACGCTCGCCAACGTCCCCGAAGATGGCGCGGCGGATCACGCGCGGCTCGATCAGGATCTCACCCAAGCACACGTCGACGCCCAGTACGGGGTGGCCCTCGCGTTCGCAACCGCGCTGACCGCGTCGCCCGAGCGCGTGACGGCGCTCCTCGGGGCCTGTGCCGCAGACGGTGACGCGTCGAACGACGCGGCGTGCGTCGACGACTTCATCCGTGCGTTCGGAGAACGCGCCCACCGCCGTCCGGTGACCGACGCGGAGCTGGCCTTCTACCGCGACGAGGTCTACCAACCGGCGACGGGCATCGACCCGCTCGCCGTGCGCGACGTGGTCACGGTGATGGTCCTCTCGCCGTGGTTTCTCTACCGCGTCGAGAACGAGGGGGCGCCCGTCGAGGGACGCGAAGGTCTCTTCGAGCTCTCTCCGCACGAGCTCGCTGCGCGTCTTTCGTTCCACTTCTGGAACGAGCCGCCGGATCAGGCGCTGCTCGACGCTGCGGAGAGCGGCGACCTCGGCACCGACGAGGGCTACGCGCGCGAGGTCGATCGCCTCCTCGCCGACCCGCGCGCCCAAGCGACGATCGATCGGTTCTTCTCGGAGTGGTTCCTGCTCGACGACCTCGCTCCGCTCCACCAGTCGGTCGGAACGCCGGCTTTCGACGCGTTCGCCGGCGCCGACGTCCCGACGCCCGAGCTCCGCGATCGGGTGATCGAGGACACGCTCGATCTCGTTCGCTACACGACGTTCGCTTCCGACGGGACGCTCGAGGATCTCTTCCTGTCGAACCGGTCGTTCGCGAAGACGCCCGATGTCGCGGCGCTCTACGGCGGCGTCCCGCTCTGGGAAGAAGGCGCCGAGCCTCCGGTGTTCGCCGACGGGACCCGAGCCGGGATCGTCACGCGGATAGCAATGCTCGCGACCGGCTCGTCACATACGCACCCGGTGCTCCGCGGCCGCGACATCCGCGAGCGCATCGTGTGCGAGACGCTGCCGGCGCCGCCAGCGGACGCGATGAACGACGCCGCCGCGGTCGATCCGTCGTGGAGCGAGCGCGCGAAGCTGACCGCCCAGACAGAGCAGCCCGGCTCGAGCTGTGCGGGATGCCACGGCCGCATGAACCCGATCGGCTACACGCTCGAGGGCTACGATGCGCTCGGACGCGCGCGCACCGAGGAGTCGGTCTACGACGACGCGACCGGAGCGCTCCTCGCGACCTGGCCCGTCGACGCGACGGCGACGCCCCGAATCGTTCCCGAACAAGAGGACGCAGCGGCGAGCGGCGTCGAGCTGAGCCGCCTCTTGGTGGAGAGCGAGATGCCCCACTCGTGCTTCGCACGCCACTACTTCCGCTTCACGTTCGCGCGCGCCGAGGACGAGGCTGTCGACGGCTGCCAGCTCGAGGACATGCGTGTCGCCCTCCTCGAAGGCGCGAGCCTGAAAGAAGTCCTTCGGTCGCTCGCCATGACCCCGACGTTCCGCCGGCGCAAGCTCGCCGCCGATTGAGGAGATGCCGCGATGAAAGCCTCCCGACGACAGTTCTTGCGCGGCGCCGGTGGATTCACGCTCGCGCTCCCGTTCCTCGACTCGCTCTTTCGGGGCAAGGCGAGCGCCGGTGAGGCGCCCTACGCCGAGCACCCGCGGTTCGTTTGCATGACGACGCAGCACGGCGGCGTCTGGGGCTCGAACATGTTCCCGGGCGACGCCGTCGCCTCGAGCTCGCAAGATCTCTATCCGGGCTTCACCGGGCATTGGGGGCAACTCTCGGCTTCGCCGAACGGCGGCACGACTTCGCTCTCGCCGGTCCTCTCCGCGCCGTCCGAGAAGCTGCCTCCGGAGATCGTCGCGCGCATGAACGTCGTGCGCGGCCTCGACGTGCCCTTCTACCTCGGGCACCACACAGGCGGCGATCTCGGGAACTACGCCCGCAATGACGGTGAGGGCGACAATCCCATGGAGTACCGCCCCACGATCGATCAGGTGATGGCGTACTCGTCGTCGTTCTACCCGGATCTCAGCTCGATCCGCGCCCGCAGCATGCACATCGGGACGCACGTCGATCACACCTGGGGCTACTCCAATCCCCAATCGCAGAGCGGCGATCTGCAGCCCATGCCGCTGAGCGGGAACGCGCTCTCGCTCTTCAACTCGATCTTCGTGCCCGACGACGGGCCCGATCCGCGACCGCTGGTCGTCGATCGGGTCATCGAGAGCTACCGCCGCCTCCACGACGGCGCGTTCGGTGACGCGCGGCGCCTGTCGGCGAAGGACAAGCAGCGGCTCGACGATCACATGGACCGTCTCTACGACCTCCAGACGCGCCTCAACGCGACTGCGGACTGCAGCGACGTGCCGGTGCTGACCGAGAACACCGACGGCCTCGACGTCGGCGGCTACTCGGCGAACACCGACGACATGCGCGCCTACTACGAGCTCTACAACCGCGTCATCGTCGCGGCGTTTACCTGCGGGACGAGCCGCATCGCGGTCATCAACAGCGGCGAGACGTGGTCCACGGTGCACCCGGGCCTTTGCTGCGATTGGCACCAGCTGGTCGCCCACGAAGCGCACGCGAACACCCAAGCCCAACAGTGGCTGGCCGACGCTCAGCGAATGTTCTTCGAATGGGTGTTCCTCGATCTCGTGAACAAGCTCCACGCGGTGAAGGAGTCGAACGACATCTCGATCCTCGACAACAGCCTCGTCTTCTGGACGCAGGAGGCAGGCAGCACCACGCACGATCAGCTCTCGCTGCCCGTCGTCATGGCCGGCAGCGCCGCCGGCGTCTGGGAGACGGGGCGGTACATCGACTATCGCAACCGCCAGAACACGGCGTTTGCACACGACTACTCGCCGGAGCACGCCAACCTGCGGCCCGGCCTGCCCTACAACCGCTTCCTCGCCAACGTCATGATGGCGATGGGCCTCGCCCCGTCGGAGTTCGAGCGGCCGGGCGAGCACGGGTACGGCCTGACCTATACGGAGCGCTCCGACGTGTACACATCACAGATGATGAACGACGCGAGCTTGCCGCTGCCGCTCCTCGTCAAGGGGTGATAGTCACGCGGAGGTGTCGAACCAACCGCCCCCCTCGCCCCTCGCCACGCCGCTCGCTTGGAATCTGGTCGCACCGGGGTATGCCCAAGAGGTGTTCGACCAGTTCTCGCTCTACTCGAGAGACGCGCTCGAGCTCGCGCGCCTTCAAGCGACCGAGCGGGTCCTCGACGTCGCGGCTGGTCCGGGGACGCTCTCTCTGCAAGCGGCGGCGCTCGCTCGTGAGGTCGTGGCGATCGACTTTTCTGCGTCGATGCTCGAGGAGTTCCGTGCGCGGCTCGGCGCGCGCGGCATCGCCAACGTCTCGATCAACGAAGGCGACGGTCAGGCACTGCCGTTCGAGGACGCGAGCTTCGATGCGGCGTTCTCGATGTTCGGGCTCATGTTCTTCCCCGACCGAGCGAAGGGCTTCGCGGAGCTGTTTCGCGTGCTGAAGCCGGGCGGTCGCGCCGTCGTGTCGAGCTGGCGGCCGATGACCCACGTGCCCTTGCTCTGGGCGGTGATCGAGGCGCTGTCGGCCGAGCTTCCGAACCTACCGCTCGGCGACGGGAAAGGACCTCTGTCGGACCCCGAAGCCTTCGAGCAAGAGATGTCGGCCGCCGGCTTCGAGGTAACGGTCCAGGAGCGAGTACACGGGAACGAAGCGCCCAGCCTCGAAGCGTTCTGGGCGAGCCTTCGCAAGTCGTTCGCCCCCCTCGTGCTCCTCGAGCACAAGATGCCAAAAGAGGCGTTCGAGCCGCTCGCCGCGAACATCTACCGGCGCCTCAGCGAGAAGTTCTCAGGCCCCATCGCCGTAGAAATGCCTGCGTGGCTCGCGCTCGGGCGAAAGCTCTCATGAGCAGCGAGCGCTTCGCCTGGGCGCTTTGCCTCCTTCTCGTGTCGGCCTGTCAGCCGGAGGCGGCGCCGCCTCGTGACGCGCACGCGCACGGGCGCGATCACCACGAGCATCACACGGCGCACCACTTCGATGACCCCGAAAAGTGGTCGAAGGAGTTCGACGATCCGGCGCGCGACACGTGGCAGAAGCCGGATGAGGTGGTGACGCTGACTGCCCTCGAGCCCGGAATGACCGTCGTCGATCTGGGCGCGGGAACCGGCTACTTCGAAAAGCGCCTCTCTGCCGCCGTCGGTCCGAAGGGGAAGGTGATCGCGCTCGACATCGAGCCGAACATGGTGGCCTTCATGAAGGCGCGCGCCGCGCGCGAGGGGCTCACGAACGTGGAGCCACGGCAGTGCCCGCCCGGCTCGACGGGCCTTGCCGCCGCGTCGGTCGATCGGATTCTGGTGGTCAACACGTGGCATCACCTGGAGCGCCGCGAGGCGTACGCGAAGCACCTGACCGAAACGCTGGTTGCCGGTGGCAGCGTCGTGGTGGTCGACTTCACCAAGGAGTCGCCGAAGGGGCCGCCCAAGGAGCACAAGCTCGCCGCCGAAGACATCGTGCGCGAGCTCACGGCGGCGGGGCTCACCGCCCGCGTCGCCGAAGAGACGTTGCCCGACCAGTACATCGTGATCGGGACGAAGGCCCCGGGTAGCTGACGGCGGCCCTCAGTCGTTCGGTACGGGGTGGATCCCGTCGCGGACCCACCCCTCCATGATGTCGCGGAAGCACGCGACCGTGCCGAGACCAGCGAGCACCGACGCGAGACCCCATTGCAGGCGGTTCACGAAGGTGAAGTCCTGCGGCATCTTCGGCACCTTGGGGAGCTGCGGCAGCTCGCCTTCTTTGAAGACGATCTTGCGGATGCCGCGCGATAGATACTGCACCGCCTCGCGCGCGCTCTCGGTGCTGCAGACCCACGGCTCCTTGGTCATGATGGGCATCAGGAGCTGCAGCGTGTAGCTGCGGTAGAGATCCCAGCTCTCGTCCTCGGGGTCGTAGGCGAGCACCTCGACGCAGGCGCGATCGAACTCCGGCCAGTCGGCGTCCATCGCGGCGCGCATGTAGCGCTTCATTCCGGCGACGAGATCGGGCGGCAGGACCTTGATGCACCCGAAGTCGAGGAAGCCGACCTTGCCGCCGCCGAGGAAGCGGTAGTTGCCCGGATGCGGATCCGCGTAGAGGTAGCCGTGCTTGAGCAGCGCGCGAAAGGTGAAGCGCCAGAGCGTCGAGCCGGCGAGGTTCTTGTCCTCTTGGCTGCCGCTCTTCACGAAGTCGGCGTAGCTCTGTCCCTCGAGCAGGTCGGTGGTGAGCACGCGCTTCGTCGTCAGCGAATGATGCACGCGCGGCACCACGACCTCGGGGTCGTGCGCGTGGATCCGACGGAAGATGTCGGCCATTTCGGCCTCGCGCCCGTAGTCGAGCTCGTCGCGGAAGACCTGGCTGATCTCGTCGAGCGTCTGCTGGCTGTGGAGCTTCTTCGCGATGGGCGAGATCATCCCGTGGAAGAACGAGAGGCTCTTCAGATCGGCCTCGATCGCTTTGTCGATGCCGGGGTACTGCACCTTGACCGCGACGCGGGCGCCGCTCTTCGTCGTCGCGCGGTGCACTTGCCCGATGCTGGCCGCGGCGAACGGCTCGCGCTCCCACTCGGCGAACACGACGTCGGGCGCCGCGCCGAGCTCGGCGGTGACGACCTTGACCGCGGCTTCGGCGGAGAGCGGCGGCGCCTTGTCGAGGAGCTTCTTCAGCTCGGCCTTGAAGCGCTCCTCGTAACCGGGCGGCGCGAGCCCGTCGACGTAGCTGACCATCTGGCCCACCTTGAGTGGCAGACCCTTCATCTCGCCGAGCGTCTTGAGCAGCGCCTCGGCCGCCTTCTTCGCGTCCTCTTGCAGCTTCCTTCGGTCGTCCGCGGTCGGTGGAGCGTCCTTCTTCATCCCGAAGGCGCGCTTCGCGCCCTCGAGCGCGATCGGCACGCCCTTCGGCGCGAGAGCCGCCAGGCGCGCGAGGCGACCGAGTCTCGAAGTGGGCGGCTTCTCCTTGGGTTTCTCGTCGGACATCGGGACAAAACAGCTGCGGCGCGAGGGGCCGTTATAGCACCCGCGCGCCGCAGTTGTCGTATCGACGCGAGAAACGTCAGGGCTTCGGAGCCGGCGCAGGCGTCGCCGGTGCCGGCGTAGCCGGGGCGGGCGTCGCGGGCGCCGGCTTCGGCTCTGCAGGCTTCTTGTCGAGCACGATGAACTGCACGCGGCGGTTCTTCGCGCGACCTGCGTCGGTCTTGTTGTCGTCGATCGGCTTGTCCGGACCGTAGCCCTTCGAGACGAGCCGGTCGGCCGCTACGCCGCGCTTCTGGAGCGCTTCACGGACGGCCTTGGCGCGATCGTCGGAGAGCTTCTGGTTCAGCTGCTTCGAGCCCTTGTTGTCGGTGTGACCCTGGACCTCGACCTTGAGGATTTCCGGGTGCTCCTTCAGCACCTGGGCCACCGAGTCGAGGAGCGGATCGCTCTCCTTCTTGATGGTCGCCTTGCCGAAGTCGAACTGCACCTGCTCGAGGATGACGATTTCCTTCTCGGTGACGCGCACGAGCTTGGGGCAGCCGCGCTTCGTCGGATCGGGATCGTCGACGCCCTTCTCTTGCGGGCAGGCGTCCTCGTGATCGCGGAAGCCGTCGCCGTCGGTGTCCGGCGGGCATCCGTTGGTCTTCGGATCGTCGGTCTTCACGCCGGCGATGTCCGGGCAAGCGTCGACGTCGTCGGGGACGCCGTCGCCGTCCTTGTCGCGGATCGGGCAGCCGTGCTTCTTCGGATCTTCGCTCGGGACGCCGGGCTCGTTCGGGCAGGCGTCCACGTCGTCGAGGATCTTGTCGCCGTCGGCGTCTTTCTCCGGGCAGCCGTTCTTCTTCGGATCCGCGTTCGGAACGCCGGGCGTATCCGGGCAGGCGTCCTTCTCGTTGAGGATGCCGTCCTTGTCGCGATCCGGATCGACGAGCGGGCAGCCGTTCGTCTTCGGATCGTCGGTCCTCACGCCGGGCGTGTCGGGACAGGCGTCGACGTCGTCGGTGATCTTGTCGCCGTCACGATCGTTCTTCGGCGGGGGGATGTTCGGCGTGTACGCGAAGCTGAAGACGACGCGACCCGCGGGGGTGCCGATGCCGGTCGTGAGGCCGGGGCCGCCGGCGAGGCCGAGCTCGAGCATGTCGGCGAACGGCGCCATGCGCCACTTGATGCCTCCGAGCACCTCGGCGTTGGTCGAGCGCGAGTCGGGCTCTTCGATATTCACGCCGCCGTAGGTCTCGACGCCGAGCTGGAGCGAACGCTCTTCGAGGAGGAGCACGCCGACACCGGCGCCCCAGTTCATCTCGTGGCCGAGGACGATCGGCCCCGCGTTCGTCGACTTTCGGAAGCTCGGACCCGCCATCAAGCTCCAGATGAAGCGGTCCTCGCGGCCGCCGGTGAGGAGCTGCGGCTGACCGCGCACGCTGCCGTCGCTGACGTACGCGTCGTCGGCGCCCGTGGGGATCCAGACGTAGCCGCCCACGCCGAGCTGGAAGGGATCGTGGTACTCGCCGAAGAGACGCACGCGGAGGCCGAGGCGCAGATCGCCGACCGCCGCGCCCGAAGGTTCGGTGAACTCGATGCCGCCGCCGGACGGCCCATCGCCCTGGCTGAGCACGGCGAACGGCATGTCCGCGTTGATCGAGAAGCGGTCGATGATCGAGAAGTTCAGCCCGACGTGGATGAACATCTGGTCGGACACGACCGCGCCGAGATCCTCTTCATCGTCCTCGCTGACCTCACGGACCAGGACGAGCGGCTCGCGCGCGTAGTCGAGCAGCGCCTGGGCGTGGAACGTCACCTCACCCGCGGCGTACGGAGAGGGAACGCCGAAGAACCGGTCACCCGCGACCGCGGGGTTGAACTTCGGGAGATCGACCTGCGTCGTCTGGACTTGCTGCGCGGAGGCGTCGCTCGCGTGCGCGAGAACGGCAGCCAAGGCAGCGCACATCGCCGCCCGACCCAACCAACGGGGAACACTCATGTTCGACCTCACCGGGACAAAGGACGGGCGCACCTTGCCCGTTCTCTGGGCCCGGTGTCAACCGCGCGCCCGCGCCTTCTGGCGCTTCCGCCGCGCTCCTACCGCGGCGCCCAGAAGCGCAAGGCCGAGCGCCCCGTATCCATCGCTGCCGCCGGCCGAGCCGGCCCCTCGGCAGTCGCAGCCTTCGGGCTCGCCGTCGGCGCCGTCCTCGCCGCCTGCGCCGCCGCCCCCGAGGTCTCCGCCGCCTGCACCCGCGGCCGGCCCGGAGGGTGCATCGACCACCTGTACGATCAGCTCGATCGCGTCGTCCGGCGGGCCGCCCTGGTTGCCGAACCACCCGATACCTTCTTGGACGATGCCGAAGTGCTCTTGGTAGGTGCCGGCCACCGCCGGCGCCCGCATCGCGAACTCGAAGGTGTGCTCGGCGCCGGGCGCCACCGACGAGCCGACGGCCGCCGGCCGATTCTCGGCCGGCCACGACGCGTCGTAGAGCGCGCTGTCTCGATCGCGAGGCTCGGTCGTTCCGAGCAACGTCGAAGCATCGAAGGGTGAGCTGCCGCTGTTGCGAACGGTGACGCGCGCCGTGAACGATTCGCCTCGGAGCACGGTCGCGGGGACGTCGACGCTGACGAGCTCGGCTGCGTAGCCACCTTCGGACGCGAACGCGAGCAGCTCTTCGTACGTGCCGAAGTACACGTTCATGTCGACGTTGCCCGCGATGCCCGGGACGCTCCCCGACGACGAGTACTGCCAAACGAAGATGTCATCCCACTGGTCGGCGATGTTCGCGCAGCTCCCGCAGTCCGGCGGCGCCGCCGGCGGCTGGCACGCGTTCGGGTACTGCGCGTGCCAGAGCTTGTGATGGTTGAACTCGTCCGTCTGGACGTTGTCCTGCCAGAAGTACTTGCCGGTGTAGATGATCGGCTTCTTGCCGGTGCCTTCCTCGACGAGCGCGAGCCATTCGCCGACGGCTTGCGCGACCTGCGCCGGCGGCAGACCATCGGTGCTCTCGACATCGATGACGGCAGGCAGATCGCCGGGCGCGATCTTGCCGAGCTTGTCGATCACGACCTGCGCTTGCCAGGACACGTCGCCGCCGGGATCGAAGTACTGGTACGCGCCCCGGATCATCCCGACCGACTTGATCCCGGCCCAGTTGTCGTCGAACTCGGGGTCCATGAAGTCGCCGTGGTTGATGCGCGCAATGGCAAACTGGTAGCCGGCGCCTGCGACCTCGGCCCAATCGATGTTGCCCTGGTAGTACGAGACGTCGATGCCGCGCACGACCTCGTCCGGACAGATCGTGATCTCGGAGCTCGCCTCGCCGGTTTCCCCTTCGGTTTCGGCTTGGTCGGGCTCGGCCTGGCACCCGTTTACGACGGCCGTAAACGCGAAGAGGCCAATCAAAGCAAAGCGGGCGGGCAGCATGGCCGCGCATCCTAGGCGCGGGTCGACCGGCGCGGAAAGGGGGCTCGCTGCGCAAAATCCTTGGATTTTTGGCGTGACGCCGAAAGTTTTAGAGGCCATCAGATCGAGAGCAGCCGGTGGCCCGCCCTGGTAGAAGTCAAAAGATGGATTCAGCTCGACGGCGCCTGGCCGCGCTCCGCGGAGCACCGGTCGGAATCTTCGAGTGTGATCCCGAGGGCGAAGTGGTCTTCGTCAACGATCGCTGGTGCGAGCAGAGCGGCGTACGAGGACAAGACGCGCTCGGTCGCGGGTGGCTCGCGGCGGTGCATCCCGACGACGCAGAGCGCGTCAACCGCTTATGGTCGGACGCGATCGGTGGCGCCGTGGAGTGCACGACGGAGCTGCGCTTCGTGCGGGCCGACAAGACCGAGATCTGGATCCAGCTCAGCACCGTTCCGATTCGCGATGACGCCGGCGAGCTCGCCGGGTTCGTAGGATCGACCACCGACATCACGCCGCGTGTTCGCGCCGAAGCCGAGAAGCGCATGCTGCGCCAGCGCCTCGATCTCGGCGATCGCCTCGCGTCGCTCGGCACGCTTTCGGCCGGTATCGGCCACGAAATCAACAACCCGCTGGCGGCGCTCATCATGTCGCTCGATCACCTCGCGTCGCGCCTCGAGCCGCTCGTCGATCGCAGCGGAAGCGCGGTCAAGCCGGTGACGCCCGCGCTCGTTGCGGAGATCGAACAGATCATCGCGGACGCCAACGCGAGCGCCGAGCGGATCGGAAAGATCGTGCGCGGCGTGACGAGCCTCGCAGCGCCGCGCGACCACGAGTCGATCCGCGAGGTGCGCGTGCAGGACGCGGTCGAGCGGGTGCTGGCGATGTTCGGTCACGAGCTCGGCTCCGTGCGCATCGTGCGCGACTACCGTCCCGCCCCGCGCGTCCTCGCCGATCCGATCGGCCTGTCGCAGATCTTCTTGAACCTGGTCGTCAACGCGCTGCAGGCGCTCGACTCGGGGCGGACCGACAACCAGATCCGCGTCGCGACCTATCTCTCCGAGACGGGTGAGGTCGTGGGTGAGGTCGAGGACACCGGGCCGGGGATTGCCGGCGCGATATCGGGCCGGATCTTCGAGCCGTTCTTCACGACCAAGCCCCCGGGCAAGGGGACGGGTCTGGGTCTTGCGGTGACGCACGAGATCGTTCGCGGTCTCAACGGAAGGATCGAGCACCTCCGCGGCGATCTCGGCGGTGCGCTGTTCCGGGTGACGTTGCCCGCGGCGGAGCTGAAGGCCGAGCGTGCCGAGCAGGGCGAAGACGACAAGCTGCGGGCCTTGATCGTCGAAGAGGAGTACGGCCTCTTGATCGCGCTCAAGCGCATGATCGAGCCCGACTTCCTGGTGGCGACCGAGCGCGACGCTCCGACGGCGCTCGCGAGGCTCCGGCGCGGCGAGCGTTTCGACGCGATCCTCAGCAGTCTCTTGCTGACAGAGCTGTCAACGCCACGCTTCCACGAAGAGGTCGCGAAGATCGATCCGGGTCAGGCCGCGCGCATGATGTTCCTCAGCGGGTTGCCGCTCGGGCCCGAGGCCGCGGCGTTCGCCTCCGCGCAGCGCAAGCGCCTGGTCCCCCTCTCTGCGGGCAACCGCGAGCTTCAAGCGTTCTTGCGTTCGGCCGCGCGCGCGAACCTCTGACCGGCGCGCCGCGCGAGCATGGCCGCGATGGCCAGCGAGCCCAGCAGGATCAGATCTCGGCCGCCCGTACGCGGGGTATCGGCGCGGCCCGGGCCCACGCGAGGGATCGTGCCGGCCGGGCACGCGCCCTCGGCGTTCACCGCGATGCCCGCCTCGAGGTCGTTCGGGACGGGGACCTGCGCGGGCGCGGCTCCGAGGGTCATGTCCGTCGCGAGCGCCGCTTTGGGCAGGATCATCTCCATTCGTGTGAGCCACACGTCCTGGAGGTGCAGGCCCTCGAACGCCACGGCCAGGTCGTCCAAGTCCTCGCAGCCGAATCGTCGCGCATCGAGGCCGTCGGTCACCGTCCCGCACGCCGGCGAATCCCACGGCTCGTCGGGAGGGCAGGGGTTTCGCACGACGCCGTCCTCGCCGAACGGAAACGACGCGCTGCAGGCCGCCGACTCGTCGTTGGTGACCGCTTGATCGGCGTAGGTGGCGAAGAAGCCCGGCGACAGCGCGCCGCTCCCCGCGAAGGTCGTCACGAAGCTCCGCCCGTCGTTCGCCGCGAGCGCGCGCGTTCGCAACGTCTCGTAGTTGGTCGAGAGGTCCGCGAAGTCCCAGGAGAGGAGCCCGCGGTTGATCGCGACCTCGGTGAACGTCTCGATCCGGTACCGGCCCTCACCGATGACATAGAGCACGATGGGCGTTTGGGCGCCGGTGCCGATGGCGACCATCCGCAATGGCAGGGTGATGCTGCTGCCGGGTGAGACGACGCGCACGGGCGTCATCTCGGTCACCCCTTTGCCGGGCAAGAGCCTCAGCGCGATGAAGTCGAAGCCTTCGGCGACGTAGGCGTCGATGATCGGCTGCGACGAAGGATCGACCTGGTAGCCGTGACTCGAGAGCCACTCGTTGAGCGCGCCCGGCGTCTCGGTGGAGAGCGTGACAGTTTCGTAAGGACCGACGGTGCCCTGGTGAACGACTTCGACCGATCGTCCTTCTTCGCCACCGTCGCCGGCCTCGCCCGCCGAGTCGAGCGCGCCGAGGCTGAGCTGCGAGGAGCAGCCGATTCCGCCGTCGGACGATCCGCAATCGAGCATCGGTGGCGTGATCCGCACCGCGGTCGTCGCTTCGAGCGTCTCGAAGAACGCCGCGCGCGAGACCTCGATGCGCGCGCCCGGCTTGACCGGGAGCACCCAGGCGAACTCCTCGGGCTCGCCGGAGTACTGAATCTGATCCCAGAGCACCGACTGCGCCGGCGAGACGCTCATCACCATCCGGTGACCCGACACGACCGTCGGCGGATCCTGCGGCGCGAAGCACCCCCCGCACGCATCGGCGTCCGGCGCCGCGACCAAGGCAGCGCATCCAACCGACGCCGCAACGAGCCAGGCCGCGAGGCGCGCTCCCCCCTCACGCAGTGAGGGGGGCCGGGGGGGTGCAACAGGAATCATGGGTTGAGCGAGCAAGTATGGTCTCCGGGATCGTGTCCAGGCGGGCTTAGAACTGTGCTTCGAAGGTGACCCCGGTCCGGCCGGCGACCGGTCCCGGTTGGTGAATCTGGATGGGCTTCGGCTCGTTTGCGCTGATCACGAAGCTCGGGCGGTTGATCGGGAAGGCGAGGCCGACGTGGGGTACGAGCGACAGCGGCGGCGTTATCCCGATGCCCAGGCGCAGATCGAGCTCGGGCGCGAGCCAGATGGCCGTCGCTTTCTCCGGCTGAAACACACCGAACGTCTCGCCGGACAGCTGACCGACCTCGAAGCCGACGCACGCCGTGAGGTCCACGCCTGGTGATGGTCGCGGCCAAGGTGCATCGATCACCGGAACGACGACGCGGCATCCGCGCAGCGCGCCCACGATCCGAAGGAAGTTTGCGCCCGCATCCGGCCGGTCTTCGACGATGTGCGTCGCTGCGAACCCTGCCTCGAACGCGGCTTCGACGGTCCACGCCTCGATCCGCAGCGCTACCGCCGCCTGGCCGCCGATCTGAGGAAACGGCAGATCTCCCACACCGAAGATCGGGCCTGCTCGGAGCAGCCATCCCCAGACCGAGGCCGGCGGTTTCGGCGGAGGCTTCGGGGGAGGGGCCTGTACGGGCGGCTTGGGAGGCTGGGGCGGTGGCGTCGGGGGTGGAGGTTTCGGCGGCTCGGGTGGCGCAGGCGGTGTGGGCGGCGGCGCCGGCTCGCCTTTCCCGACGACATCCGGGGCGTGCGACAGCGAGATGAGCAGGGCAGCGACGTCCGCTGCGGTCTCGCAGGTTCGGGCCTCGAGCTCGCGGACCGTCTTTTGGCCTTCGCGCTCGATCGTGAGCTCCAGCAGAAATCCGGTGTCTTTCGGGGTGACCCTCGCCCGCGCCGACAGGGGCGATCCGCTGAATCGAGCCTGGCCGAGGAGCCGCTCGACCTCCTTCGTGACCGCGTCGACGCTCGGGCAGCCTTCGGGCGCCTCGAAGGCGATCTGCACCTTTGGCTCGACCTCGGGGCGTGGCGGCTCCTGAGCCTCGCCAGCTCTCGCGAACGGCAAGACCACCAGGGTCGAGCAGGCGAGGAGCCACCCGCGGCGCATGGGACGGTTGTAGAGTACCTGGTGTCCGACAGTTGCCGCTTTCGACGCCGCTTTTGAACCAACGGGACGCCGCCCGGTCGGACACCCAAACACGAGGGCATGAGCCTTTTGTCCGTTCTTCTCGCTGATGCCGATAGGGCTCCCTCGAAGGCGGGGGACGCTCTGGAGACGCGCGGGAAGGCGGGCCGCTCCCTCGTTTTCGAGCAGGTGTACGACGAGCATGTCGACCTCGTCTGGCGCGCCCTTCGCCGGTTCGGCGTGCTCGAGTCGGCGCTCGAGGACGCGACGCAGGACGTGTTCCTCGTCGTGCACCGGCGGCTCGGCGAGTTCGAAGGGCGGAGCAGCGTGTCCACGTGGCTCTACGGCATCGCGGTGGGAATCGCGCGCAACCACCGCCGCACGCGCCGTCGCCGTCCCGAGCACACGACCGAGGGCGTCGAGGACGAGATGGTCGCGCGTGGCGCGAGCCCCGAGCGCGGCGCCGAGGACAGCGAAGCGCTTCGCGCGCTCGACAAGATCTTGAGCGAGCTCGATCCCGACAAGCGCGAGGTGTTCGTCCTCGCCGAGCTCGAGGAGCTCACTGCGCCCGAGATAGCGGCTGCGCTCGAGCTCAACGTCAACACCGTCTATACGCGCCTCCGCGCGGCTCGCGCCGCGTTCGAGCAGGCGCTCACGAGGTTTCGCGCGAAGGACCAAGGAAGGTTTCCGACATGATGAGCCCCGAAGCCGAATCCTTGCTCGCGAAGAACCGACAGCGCCCGCCGCGTCCGTCCGAGGGCGCGCGTGCGCGGATGAAGAATCAGGTCTTGGTTCGCGCAGGCGTCGCCGTCGCTGCGACTGCCGCCGTCGGCACTGCGACCACCGCTTCGGCCGGGACCGCCGCGTCCGTAGGGCTCATCGCCAAGGTGCTCGCCAGCTGGAAGCTCGGCGCCGTTGTCATCGCGCTCGGCGCCCTCGGGGGCGGAGCCGCGGTGCTGATGAACGCGAAGGAGGCTCCTCCTTCGGTCGTCCCGACCGAGGGGCGGAACGCCTCGCCTCCTCCGGTTCCAACGGTCGACGAGCCGTCGCGCGTTGCTCCCACGCCGCCACCGCCTTCCGCCGAGCCCACGACGGAGCAGGCACCGCCGGAGCCGCCTCCGGTCACGCCCGAAGCGAGCGCGAAGCCGGCCGTGCGCCCGGCGAGCAAGCCGGCCGCCAAGCCCGACGATCTCGCGACCGAGGCCGACCTGCTCGCTCGCGCACAGAGCGCGCTGACGAGCGGCGACGCGAAGAAGGCGATCGCGCTCTGCGACGAGCACGCCGCTCGGTTCCCCAACGGCAAGCTGGCAGCCGAGCGAGACGGCCTTCGCGCGCGCGCGAAGGCCGTCCAAAAGAGACCCGGTTCGAGGCCCAACGATAAGCCGAGTAGAGACCGCGGCGTTGCGTCGTGGCAGCATGGGCCCACGATGCCGCAGTTCCACTGGTGGGCGTGGCCGCTGCTCGCCGCGATTCTGCTGCCCTGGGCCCTTCTTCGCTCGAAGCCCGTTTGGTGGACGAAGTTTGCGTTCGTTCGCCTCGGCCGCGTGGGACCGCTCCTCGTCGCAGAGCGGCGGGAGGATGAAGCGGGGGCGACCGACTATCGCGCGGCACCTGCAAGCACACCGCGCCTGCCGTCGCTCGACCTGGGGCGCCAGCTCGATCCCGAAGGCGCCACGTTTCGAGCCGTGGGCCCATCGACCGCATTGGTGAAGGCGCGCCATCCGAAGCCGAGGTTCGGTCGCAGCGAGATCCTCGGAATGGTGACCATCGAGGTCGTCCGTGGGGATGACAATACCGTCCACGTCGACGCGCGCTTCGCGCCTCCCCCTGGGACGACCCTGCTCGCCCTGGCGTTCGTCTATCTGCTCGCTCGCGGCTACGGCAGCAGTCTCTGGCTGTACGTCGTTCCGCTGACCATGGCGTGGCAGATTGCCCGTGGCTACGAGCAACATCGCGAGCTCTTGCCCGTGATCAAGGAGCACGCGGCCGATCTCTTCGTTACGAGCATCGCCGAAGGCGACCCTTGGCGCTGGGCGCGAGGCGGCGCGAAGAGCGAGGCAGCGGGTCACGCTCCGCCGCGCAAGACACGGCCCAAACGAGCCGCCGAGAAGACGTAGACGCGCTTCCGTCCCGACAAAACGCGCGTCGCGCCGTGGAACGCGGCTTGCGAACTCGCGATGCTTCATGATCCGCCTTGCCGCTGCGCTGGGGCTTTTCGCCCTGGGTGTCGTTGCTTGCTCTTCGTCGAGCAACGAAATCGAAACCGAACCCGGAGTCGTAGTCGTCAGCGACTACTACGAAGGATGCGACTTCGATGCTGACTGTCCCATCGACAACCTCTGCTACGAGGTAGCCGTCGACTACGGTCCGAGCATCGTCGTCGGGAACATGTGCACCAACGAATGCTTCGACGACCTCGACTGCGTCGAGCCGGGCATCTGCGTCGGCGCCGTGAGCGGCCCGCCGCTCTGCTACCAGCTCTGCGTCGATGATTTCGACTGTTTCCCGGGCTTCATCTGCGTGCCCGAGTACGGTCCGTTCTCGGTCGCGACCTGCCAACCCGGCTGACGCTGGTCCGGTCCGGCCCGCCTGCACCGTCCCGTGCTAGTGTGCCGACCCCCACGATGAGCGCAGAAGAGGGACAATCCCCGAACAATTCGGCGCGGGCCGAACGCTATGACCACGCCGAGGTCGAGCCCAAGTGGCAACGCTACTGGGAAGACAACGGCACCTTCGCCGCGCGGCGTACGCCCGGTCGACCCAAGCGCTACCTCCTCGACATGTTCCCGTATCCCTCGGGTGCCGGCCTCCACGTCGGCCACCCGGAGGGGTACACCGCCACCGACATCGTCGCGCGCTTCGAGCGCATGCGCGGCGTCGACGTCCTGCACCCGATGGGATGGGACGCCTTCGGCCTTC
>JBGTSH010000065.1:0-39677 GCA_041940405.1 Polyangiaceae bacterium | reverse complement strand
TACGTAAGAGCGCGCCGCCGTGTCCTCGGCCTTGGTGGCCGGGCTCGACGCCCATCATGTGCACGTGCCAGTGCGGCCCGCGCGCCATCTCTGCTTCGATCTTGTCGTACAGGTCGGCGATGTAGAGGAGGCGCTTCGCTCCGCGCAGGCCGTTGGCAACCGTGAACGGCAAGAGGCCATGCCGGATCTTGGTCATCAGTGAAATCGGAACGCCGCCGGGCGGTCGCACCGTGACCGTGCCGAGGATGTCGCCGCCGCGCTCGAGCACGTGGGTGCATCGATAGGGCAGGTGGATGCGAAGGTTCCGCGCAAAGAGATCCGCCAGCTTCGCGGTGCGCGTCTCCCCGTCAGGGAAGATGAACGCGTACGCCGGGTCGTCCCAGAACGCCCGCGACAGGAGGGCAGCGACGCTCCGAACATCACCCTCTTCCATCAGCCGAGCTCGGTCACCCACGTGCGGGGCCGCGCTGGCAAGCTTCGGACCATGACAGATCGGTCTGCTCTTCGGGCGAATCGGCCTCGATCGCTCGTGCTGCGAAGCCGCCTGCACGCTCGCTACGTTCGCGGTGAGGGGCCGGGTACGCGCTCTCGGCGGCGCGCCACGTAGCAACGACCTCGTGTAAGGTGACCGAGGAGACGACGTTTCTTCACGCGATGCGCGATCCTTCGCCTGCCCGGCTGTCCGATGACGCGGTGAGGAGGGCCCTCATCGGCCCGCCCACGCTCGCGGCCATCCTGCTCTTGGTGCTGAACGACCATCTGCTGAAGGGCGCGGGGCTCTTGCCCGGCCTCGTGACCGGCAAGCTCAGCGACTTCGCGTTCCTTTTCTTCGCCCCGATCGTGCTCGTGTACGCGACGCGTGCCCGTTCGCGGTGGGCCGTCGTCGCGGCTTTCGCTCTCCCCGCCGCGCTCTTCGTCGCGATCAACGTCAGCCTGACCGCGTCGGACGCGTTCGCCGGTGCGCTCAGCGCGATCCTTCCGTCGACGCACGTTTGCGACGCCGAGGATCTGATCGCTCTCCCGATGCTCGCGGCTTCGTGGTGGTACCTGTGGCGCCGGGCCTCTGCCGGCGTCGCCGAAGAGGCGTATGGCCCGCGTCCGCTGAGCCATGCGCTCGTCATGATCGTCGCCGTGCTCGGCTGTGTCGCCACCTCATCTCAGCCGCCGGAGCCCATCCCCATGCCGCCCACGCATCGCGCGGTCTACATGAGCTGGGAGGAGTTTCGGACAACCGCGGTGCAGGTGAAGGAGCCCCAACCCATCGGCAAGCGCGGCAAGCTTCTCATCGTCGGCAACCACTTGCTCGTGAGCGAGCCGCGCAAGGGCGTGCACGTCTTCGACAACGCCGATCCGAAGAACCCTCGGGCGCTGATGTTCATCCAAATCCCCGGCAACATCGACATCGCCCTCCGCGACGACCTTCTGTACGCGGACAGCTTCGTCGACCTCCTGGTCTTCGAGCTCGACTTGCCGAACGCCAAGGCGACGCTCGTGCAGCGTCTCAAGGACCAATTCAAATACGATCCGTACCTGACGGTGGCCTCGGATACGCCGATGGCGCTGGAGTCGCTCGATCAGAAGCGCGGGGTGGTGATCGGCTTCGAGCCTCTTCAACGATCGGCAGAGGTGGCAAAGTGAGACGGCTCATGACGGGGCTCTTCGCCCTCTTTCTCGGCGCGGCTTCGGTCGGCTGTGGATCCTCTGCGGCGCCGACGATGGCTGCGACGCCCACCGTCAAAGCCGGATCCATGGCGCGCTTCATCGTCCACGATGGCTTCCTCTACGCGCTCAACGAGCAGGCGCTCCTCGTCTACGATCTCCAGAAGCTGCGCGGCGCCCTTCCCGAGAAGGTGAGCACCATCCCTCTTCAGGCCGACGCCGAGACGCTCTTTCCCTATGGGCGCTTGCTCTTCATCGGAACGCGCCAAGGCATGCTGGTGTACGAGCTCGGCGATCACCCTCAGTCGCCCACGTTCGTCGGCCAAGCGGCGCACGTCGTCTCGTGCGATCCCGTCGTGGTCGAAAACGACGTCGCGTACGTCACCCTGCGCTCGGAGAGCGCCTGCCGTCGCGGTCAGAACGCGCTCCTCGTCTTCGATGTGAAGAACCCCACGGCACCGCAGCAGCTCACCGAGCGACCCCTGAGGAGCCCGCACGGTCTCGGCGTCGACGGCACCACGCTCTTCGTCGCCGATGCAAAAGAAGGCCTCCTCGTCTTCGACGTGCGCGATCCGCGTAACCCCGAGCTTATCTCCTCGAAGCCCGATATCGCCGGGTACGACGTGATCGCGAACGCCGGCACGCTCTTCGTCTCCGCCGATGACGGGCTCTACCAGTATCGCTACGGCCCCGAAGGGATCGAGGCGACGGCGCTCAGCAAGATCCCGATCGGGGCGCCGAAGCTGACGGTTGCCGTCGAGCCTGGATCGCAGTGACTCCTCGCGCTACGGCGCGATAGGCTTCGCTCTGGAGGTGTCCAGATGCTGAAGCTTCCTTGGGCTGGCGCGAGCGTCGTGTGCGCGGTCGCTTTGATCGCGGCATGCGGAGACGATGGCCTGGACGACTCGACCGACGACGGTGCGGGCGCAGCGGGGGCGTCGAGCGGCGAAACATCATCGACGGCGAGCAGCACCGGCGCGGCAACGGTCGGGTCAGGCTCGACCAACGGAGCAGGCGGCGGCGCGATCTCCTTCGCGAACGACGTCTGGCCGATCCTCTCGATGCCACGCAACCCGCCGCTCTCCGGCAGCAGCGACAGCTGCAGCGGCGCGAACGGTTGTCACCTGACCGGCGCCGGTGGCTTGGCGCTCCCCGACGTCACGACTGCGTATACGAACCTGATCGATGCCCCATCGAATTCCGACTTGTGCGCCGGAATGGTTCAGGTCGTGGCGTCCCAGCCCGACGACAGCTGCTTCGTCGTCTTCTACGAGCAGCGCCTGCGCGATTCTCTGGGCTGGGTGGCCCCACAAGAGACGAACTTCATTCGAGCTTGGGTCGAGCAGGGCGCTCTGCCGTAGCGTCAAAAATCGAAGAGCTCGCGCTCGTGCTCTTCGATGCGCGCCGGCTGCACGCCGAGGTGATCGGTGAGGGCGCGCGACTCTTTCCGTGAATCGAGGTGGAAGTGGCCGCGCTTCACCTTGCCTCGGAGCTTCAGAAACGGCTTCGCGTCGAGCTTGGTGAGGATGACGTTGAGCGTCTCGAGCTCAGGAACCGTCGAGAGGTCCGAGAGGTTCGCGATGTTGTGCGCGCGCACGAGCATGATCGAGCGGAGGGCGCCCAGCTTCGACAGATCCCCGAGGCGCGCCATCCCCTTGGGCTGATCGATCCGGAGGAACGAGAGCTTCTTCATCCGGTCGATCCCGACGAGCGAGACGAGCTTCGACGGATAGAAGAGAAGCAAGCGCTCGACGTTGGGCGCGTCGGGTAGACGCGTCACCGCCGACGTGTGGAGGCCCAGCTCGGTCAGCGACTTTTGCCGCTCGATGAAGCGGAGGGCGTCGTCCTTTGCGCGCGTCCAAGCCAGCCGCCACAGTGCGGGCAGCGCCGGCGAGTCACTCGTCACCGACGGTGCGTCGAGCTGCAGCTCCTCGAGCCCGCGATGTTTCGAGAGCGCGCCGAGCGGAACGGCCTTTGGCTGCTTGCCGATCGAGAGACGTCGCACGGACGCCGGCAGTGCATCGAGACCCTCGAAGGTCGTCCGCCCGCCCGTCAAGATCACGAACGCAGCGCCCGCGGCGTGCTTCAGCGCCCAGAGTGGTACCGTCGCGCCAATCTCGACGACCAAGCCTTCGCCATGTCGTGCCGCATATTCGGAGAGCGCCTTCGCGTCGGCCGCCGAAGGGTCTTCCCGCACGCGGATCCAGGCGCCCTTCTCGTCCGGCTCGATGAGGCGGTCTTCTTCCAAGTAGAAGATGCGATCGTTCTGGATGCGGCGCGGGCGCGGCAGCGGGGTCATCGGCGCCGGCACTTTACACGTGCTCGCGTCCGCTAGCCGGGGCAGCCGAACACGCACGAATCGAAAATCACGTCGACCTGATGGGACGACGGATACTGGAAGAACGCGGGCAACGGGTTGACGAGCTGTCCGACCGGGTCGCCATAGCAGCTGCCCGAGTCGTCGCACGCGCATGCGGTGCCGGTCCCGTCGTCGCAGCCGGCGTAGCCCCCGAGCACGACCTGGTACTGCTGCGCAGGCGCGGCGACTTCCCGCCCGCATGTCGCCAAGCCCATGCTGTCGAACCAGCACTGCGCGGGCATCTCGCCGACGGTCACGCTCGTGCCCGACCACTGGAACTCGCGCGAGCCGTATGCCGGCACGAGCAGCGCGGTCGGCGCGCACGCGCCGCACACGATCGGCGGTTGGGTCTGCAGCTCTTCGCACGTCAGCGCGCAGAAGAGCTGGTTGTTCCAGGCTTGCTGGTCGGCGCCCACGATCGTGTAGTCGGCGGCTCCGCAGGTGGATCCAAGGTAGATGTCTTGCGGCGAGTCGTTCACGACGCGCACCGTGACTGGCCCGCTGCCCGCTTCATCCGCAAACGCCGAGCAGACGCCGCCCGTGCTCGTGCTCGTAACCTTGCCCGTCCCTGTCGTCGCGACGTCGGTGGTCGAGCCGCCCGCGCCGCCGTTCCCATCGGGCTCGACCACGACGGTGCTGCACGCCGGCAGCAGGCCGGTAAGGAGGACCAAGGGAAGGAGACGGGAAAGAGCAGGACGAGTCATCGCGAACGCTCACGTCAGCACGGGCCGTGCCGGACGTGAAGCCATCGGGATCGGCGTGTTCCTTCGTGCTGGGAGGAGGGCGACGAAGGAGGGGCCAGGACCGGGGATGCGTTGCGTGTGTCAGTGTGAGTCAGCGGGCGATGGTTGCGGTCGGCGGCGATCAAAGTGCCGGCGATTCGCGCAATCGGCACCGGTTCGATCGCGACAGGGGCGTTCGAGGCGCTGCGGCTGGAGTCGGGGCGCAGTCGCGATGCTGCAAGTCCCCGGAATCCGTCGACGTCGCGAGCGCGAGCCGCCCCAGCAGCGATCAAACTTGGGGGGATCGAAAGTATCCCCCGGCCTTCGATCGCGGACGTCGCGGTAGCGCGATCAAACTCGCCGGGATCGATGCCGATCGTCACCGGTTGGATCGCCTAAGGTTCGCAAACGGCGATCCGCCGCGATCGAAGTGGGCTGGATAGAAACGATGGGTCGCGGTTGTGTCGCGCCGCTACGACGCGAACGCGGCGTGCATCATCGAGGTTGTGCAGCCGAAGCGCTCGGCTCCGACATCGACACGAGGACGACTTTCGTCCCGCAGTAGGTGCCGAGCTCGGACGCGTTGGTCTCGTGGATCTTCACGACCCGCCGGCGTTCCTCGAGCGCCGCATCGAGCTCCGACGGAACCTTGGAGCTCAAGATCTCGCGCTGCGCGTGGATGAAGTCCTCGAACGCCTTCCACTCCTTCTCGCGGAGCGCGACGAGCTTTTCGTCCGATACCTCGGCCTTTGCCAGCACGCGCTTGGCGGCGACCATGTCGTCGAAGTGCTTGTCGCGATCCGTATCAGCCGGTCGCCGGCGGATCGCGTCCGCCTTCTCCACTGCGGCGACCAGGGTCTTGCACTGCTCGGCCTTCGATGGGCTGCAGCCGACAAAGCTCGAGGCCACCGGAATGACCATTGCGAAGAACGGCCAGAGCCATCTCATTTACGCCGATGGAACACTATCCCGTCGGCTCATCGGCTGCGAGCGCGGCATCGTATCGGCGAGCACACGCGGCGATCGTTGCGTGATCGGAGCCCTACCGCGTACCGGGCGCGCGCGGCGTGAGTGGGGAGCGACATCGCGCGAAGGCCGCGCGCGCGCGGCAGTGCCTGCGAGCGCATCGGAAGCGGCCGCGAGCGCTTCGGAAGCGAGGATGCGTGCGCGTTCGGCCCACGCGCTCGCGGATCGAGCGAGGGAGCAGGCTTCGAGATGTCGCGCGGAGACTTCGAGGAATTGCTCCGCCGGCGCGGGCTCCCCGCTTGCCACTCCAGCCATCAAGACGTCCAGCTCCGCGCCCGCCTGCTCTGCAGCTTCTCGCGTGCGCGCCTCCGCTCGCGCAGCTTCAGCGAGGGTTCGGCGCGCGTCTTCTAGAGCCCTGGTCGAGGCATGACCCCTGGGCGCCGCGCGCAGCGCACGGTCGAGCGCGAGAAGGAGGAGGGTGGGCTCGGTGTGACTTGGGGACTTCATGATCGGCTATCTCCGCGTGTGGGTCGGCGTGATCGCGCTTTCCTCGACGGCGATCACGAGCTTTCGGAAGACAACCGTCGATCGGCGAGGATGTTCCGAGGGCTCACGAGCTCCGCGCCTCAAACGATCTCAACCGTTCGAGCGCAGCGTGGAGCGCCGTTGGTGCCCCTACGGATTCCTTGCGCGAAAGCGCGTAGACTGGGCGCGATGGTGGGACGTCTCACAGCGCAGTGCGACTCCTCGATGGTCGCGTCCTCGTCTCGGGTGGCAGAGCCGGACCCGGCGTCTACGACGCGCAGCGATCCGCCGAGGTGTATGACTAGGGTTCGACGTATCGAAAGGTGAGGCTGACTCTGCAGCCGGCGCCGGGCGCCGGCAGGACGGCATGCTTGTAGCTCTCCTGCACCGACGGCCCCATGACGAGGAGTGAGCCAGGCTCGAGCTCCAGCGCACGCACGACCTCACGCGGGTCGTTCCGGCGAAAGCTGATCGTTCGCGTCGAGCCGAGAGAGACGATGGCGATCCGCGAGGTCTCTGCCAGGCTCGCGTACGAGTCCGCGTGATAACCCATCTTCGAGTCGCCGGTGGGGTAGCGATTCGCGAGACAGTTCGTCATCGGGTGCCCGACCACTGCCGCTATCCGTTCAGCAAGCTCCCGGATGAGCTCCGGCATCGCGACATCCGGATAGGTCACGCCCGAATAGTCGTACGCAAGGCCGAACGATGCTGTCTCGCGTGCGGCCATCCGATGCTCGAACGCTATCGAAGCCTGCACACGTTCGAACACCGCGTCCGCGTGATGCACGAAGCCTGCGATGTACGAGAGGTCGAGATGTGGATCGCTCACCCGAGCGTCGGACGACTGCCGGACGGTGACCTGACCGTCCTCGTCACCTCCTGACGTCGAGGGGATTCGGGCGCCGACTACTCGAACCGCCCGATGAACACGCGATCGCTCGAGACGTGGTTCGTCGCGCCGGCGACTGCGTAGACGAACCCGCCCCAGACCGGAGCCTGGTGGGCGTGCGCGCGCGCCGACGGGACAGGGGGCTGCGCCTCCCACGGGCCGACGGTTCCGTCATCTGCGATGGGGGCTCGCCAGACCGCGTCGGTGTTGTGGACGTCGTCTTCGATGCCGCCGATGACGTAGAGCTGGCCGAGATGGACGAAGCTCGCGTGGGTGCTCAGCGTGTGCGGCATCGTCCCCACGTGGGTCCACGCGCCGAGGGAGCCGTCTTCTTGAATCGGTGCGCGAAGCACGTCCGCGAAGACCTCGTAGCTCCCGGCGGCGTTCGGGTTGCCCTCGAGCCCGCCGGTCACGTAGACAGCGCCGTCATGTACGGCAACCGAATGATGGCTGAGCGGACGAGGTAGCGGCGTCGTGTCGGCCCAGGGCCCGAGGGTGCCGTCGGCGCCGACGGTAGCGCGCTCGACCCGCTCGGTGTTCACCGTATTGTTTCCGGTCAATCCTCCGACTACGTAGAGGTCGCGACCGCTCGCGACCATCGAGCCGTGAAAGCGCGTGACGGCCATGTCGGGACCTTCGGTCCACGCGCCCAGCGTGCCGTCCGGCGCGACGCGGCTCACCTCGGTCGAGCGCGAGAGCGACGGCTGGGTTCCCGCGACCCGATAGCCGCCGGCAATGACGACAACGTCATCGACCACCGCGACCGCAGCGCCGGCGATGCGCTCGGGAAGAGGCGTCGCTGCCGCCCACGCGCCCAGCGTACCGTCGGCGCCGATCGCGGCGACCTCGATGTCGTCGAAGAGCGTCATGTTGTCTTCGACGCCCCCGGCTGCGAAGAGGAACGCTCCCGCGTCGGTCTCGACGACGAAGCCCGCGTGATGATCGCGCGCCTGGGCGAGCGGTGGAGCCTCGGCCCAGCCGACGAGCGACGAGACGCACGAGCCGGGAGGACCCTCGTGGGAGCCCGCGGGGCATTCGGTGCCGCCGCCGCTCCCCCCCGCGCCCGGACCGGGAGCGCCGCCCCCGCTGCCGCCGGTCCCGGTCGTTTCGTTGTCGCTGCAAGCCGCGGCGATGATCGCCGCACACAAGGAGAAGGAGCGCAGGTTCACGCGCGCCGTTCGAGCAAGAGTCGGGCCGGGCCGCGATTGCAGAAATGGGTCGGAACGGCTGCCTGGAGCGTTAGAAACCTCACGCGGCTCGAGAGGCCGCGTTCATCGCTTTCACGAGCGTTTGAGCTGCTTGCTTTGACGACGCCGGATTCTGGCCGGTGATCAGCAAGCCGTCTTTCACGACGTGAACACCCCAATCTTCGGTCTTCGAGAACCTCGCACCCTGTTCCTTCAGGACGTCCTCGAGCAGGTACGGAACGACTTCCACCAGGTGCATCGCGGCCTCTTCGGAATCGGTGAAGCCCGTCACCGCGCGTCCCTTCGCGACCGGCTGCCCGCTCTCTGTCTTCGCGTTGGTCAGGATGCCCGGCGCGTGGCACACGAGCGCCACGGGCGTGTCTTCGGCGAGCGAATCGGAGATGAGGGCCAGCGCGTCAGGATCGTTCGTCAGATCCCATAGCGGGCCGTGTCCACCCGGAAAGAAGACACCGTCGTAGTCGGCGCGATCGATCTCCGACAGCTTCGCGGTGTTCGCGAGTGCGCGCTCGGCGCTCGCATCTTTCTCGAAGCGGCGAGTATCGTCCGTTTGAAACGCCTTCTCCTTGCTCTTTGGATCGAGCGGAGGCTGCCCGCCCTTCGGCGAGGCGAGCGTGACATCTACGCCCGCGTCGCGGAAAACGAAGTAGGGCGCCGCCAGCTCTTCCAGCCAGAATCCCGTCTTTCGGCCTGTGTTTCCCAGTCGATCGTGCGACGTCAGAACGATGAGGACCTTCATACAGGTCGTTCAAGCAATCGCCGCACCGCGCCGGGCACCGGACCTCGGCGCCGGCGCTGGCTCACTTCACTTCTGGGGCTCGGTGATCCGCCTGCGCTCGCGGGAGGCGTGGTCCTCCATGTCGAGCTCGCGTTGCGGCGCGACCATGAGGATCTTGCCGTTCTCTCGGTAGCGGTAGCCGAGCGATTGCGACTCCAGCACGACGCGGACTGCGTCGCGCCATTGGACCGACTTGGCGATGAGAGTGACGCTCCCTCCGACGGCGTCGCTGAGGACGACGTTGACGTCGCCGGCGTCGGCCAGGGTCTTCAGAACGTCTGCAACGGGCGCGTTCTTGAGCTCGATGGCGACCTCTCTGCCCTCGGGCAAGACGTCGTCTTTCAGGCCGAGCTCGGCGCGCACGCGGGCACGCTCGATCGCCGCATGCATCTCCATGTCGAGCTGACGCCGCGGCGAGATGCGCAGCAGGTTGCCGGCCGAGGTGTAGCGATACCAGAGCCCGCGCGACTCGAGCAGCACCTCGAGCGCTTGGTCGCACGGCACCGACTCGAGCGTGACGGTCGTCTGGAATCGCACCGAGTCCGGGATCACGATGTTGAGCCCGCAGGCCGCGCCGATCGATCGAAACACATCGGTCTCGCTCGCTTGGTTGAAGCTGAGATCGATCGTCTTGCCCGCCGGGAGCGACTCCGGGACCGGGAGGACCGTCACGGCGGGCGCGATCTCGACGGTGGGAACGGGAGCTGGCGCCGGGACGGTCGTCGCCGCGGCCGGCTCGGCATGAGGGGCGGGGCTGTGCGGCTCGCGCCCGAATTTGATCGCGAGACCGCCACCGACGATGCCGATGGCTGCAGCGGCCAAGAGGGCAGGCCGCCACCAGCGGCGCAGCGGTGTGACCTTCTTCGGCGGCGCCGCCGGCATCTCGCCGCGCGCCGCTGCCTCGAGCGCTTGGAGCGCAGCTGCAGCGCCGGCGAATCGATCGCGGCGATCCGCGGCGATGAGCTTCTTCAAGAAGGCGCGAACCGGCTCGGAGACGTTGACCGAGGCGAAGTCGGGCTCCTGAAGGAAGCTCCACGGCTCGCGGCGCGTGAGAAGGTGAAGCAACGAGGCGCCGAGCGCGTACGGATCCGTCGTCGCGTCGATCTGACCCGCCATCTGCTCGAGCGGCATGTAGCCGAAGGTGCCGATCGCGGTCGAGCCGACGGTGGCGCCCTGATCGTAGGCGGCGCCGAAGTCGACCAAGAGGACCGTGCCGTCTTCGCGACGGATCAGGTTCGCCGGCTTGATGTCGCGGTGGACGATCATGGGCGACAGGCTCTGCAAGTAAGACAGAACCGTCAGCACCTGGCGCGCGATGTCGACGATCTCGCGCTCGTCGTACCAGTGGTCGGCCATTCGAGCGTCGAGCGACTGGCCGGTGACCAGCTCTTGGGCGAGGTAGTAGCGCGTGTGGACGCCCTTGCCCTCTTGGAAGCTGGCGACGAAGCGCGGAATGGCGGCGTGCTCCAGCGCGCGGAGGAAACGAGCTTCGCGCTCGAACGCGGCCAATGCATCGGCGCTCGGCGACTGCACGAAGGCGAGCTCCTTGAGCGCTACCTGTTTCCCGTCGACGTCACGGGCCAGGTACATCCGCCCATGAGCGTTCTGGACGAGCACGCGCTCGATCTCGTAGCCGCCTGCGCGGAGGGCAGCACCGCACGCCTCGCAGCGAGCGCCGGCGACCACGTCGTCGCACGCCGGGCAGAACGTCGCGGCCGCAGCGGCGTCGCGCAACATGACCTCGAGCTCCGCCTCCTTGGCGACGATCTCACGCGCCGCCGGGTCGTTTGCCAGGTGCGCTTCGAGCGCGGCGATGTCTCCGTCGTACAGGCCCATCACGTAGAGCTCCAAATCTTCACGGGTCGGCGCGGTCACGGCGTCACCTCCTCGAGAGAAGAACGAATGTGGGCCCGGGTCTCGCACAAGATCTGGCGGACGCGTTGCAGCGAGAGGCCCACCTCTCGCGCGGCGCTCGCGGCGTTGCCGCCGGGCGTCGCATAGACGAGCCGAAACACCTTCTTGGCAGTCGGCGTGCAAGTCGACAGCGCAGCGAGCACGCGATCCACATCGGCCCTGCCCTCGACCACGCGGTCGGGCTGCGGTCCCTCGGGAAGATCCGGCACCGCCGCCAGCGCGCGACGCTCCGTCCGCGTCCGTTGCAGCTCGTTGAGCGCCAGGAAGCGCGCCTGCCGGATCGCCAGGCCCGGCAGCTCCACCTCGGCCAAAGCACCGTCGGCGTTCTGCTCGAGAAGCCGCGTCCAGGCCGACTGCGTCACGTCTCGGGCCCGCTCGGGCGCGAGCCCCAGGGCCAGCACGGAGAGGAACACCTTGCGGTCATGCTGGCGTATCGCCGCATCCCACCAGAGGGGTTCCCGGGTCGTCATGGGTTGCACGGGCTCAAGAACAAGCCGGCGCAGGAATCATATCGATCGAGTGGGTGCCCGAGGGTGCAACGGTGGCCCTTGTTGCACGCAACCCCTCGAAACGCGGCGATCCACACAAGATCGCGAGCTTTTGCGCGCTCCGCAGCGCGGCACACGCGTTGCTCGAGGCCGGTCCCCATGAACAACTTCGTTGCCTGTGTGGGCGTCTCGCTCGTTTTCGCTCTCGGTGCGTGCAACTCGAAGCAGTCGGACGCAGGCGCGTCCAGCGGCGCCGCCGCGACCGACTCCGCCAGCCCCGCCGCGAGCGGCGCTTCGGCCAAGACCAAGTCGCCCTGTTCCGAGACCGCGTGGAAGGAGCCGAGCGGGCTCTTCTGCTTCGAGCCTCCGCCCGGCTTCAAGGCGGGAGAGATCGAGAAGAACACCAACATCAGCGAAGACGATCCGGAGATGCGGGTCTACTTCAAGAAGCCCGGCGAGGGCGGCAAGCCCGACCTCGTCATCAAGGTCTACTGGATGCCCAAGCGCGACGCGGATGCAGCGCTCGCGATCGCGGGGAGCATGGAAAGCGACTTCAAGAACAACAAGGGTGTCGAGCAGGGCAACTTCGCCGGCACCCACGGCAAGTTCGTCGTGTACGACGACAAGGACAGCCCCAAGTCGCACAAGGTTCGTGCGATCGTGAAGGGTAAGAAGCACCCGTACCACTGCGAGGCGAACACCTACGACACGCCGCTGCCTGCCGAGGTCATCGCTGCGTGCAAGTCGCTCACGCCCACGGATGGCTGATGCGTAGCGTAGTGCCTCATGACCGACGACCCGTCTCTCCAGCATCGAGCCCTGACGCGCGCCGCCGCGCTTCGCGTGGGCTCCGGTGCTGCGCTCGCCGTGCTGAACGCCGTCTACCTCGCCCGGAAGTTCGGGACGGTCACGGTGAACCCGGAGCTGTTCGGTTACCTCACCTACCTCGTAGCGTTCGGCCTCATCGCTTGGGGCGTCGTCTTCTGGCGCCGTGCGGAACGTTTGAAGCGTGCGCAGATCGCCGGCTCGTAAGACCCGGCATCACTGCCCGAGCAGCCGAGCGATCTCCAGCCGGGCCACCTCGATGATTTGGTGGTCCCCTTGGAACGCGATCATCTCGGCGTCGAGCCCCCGCTGCGCCATGCCATCCGCGACGGCTTTTGCCGGGCCGAAGCTACAAATCGAATCCTGCTCCCCGTGGACGAACAGATACCTTACCGAACCGTCATGACCAGCAGCGGTGTACTCGCAGCCTGAGAGGAGCACCGCTGTCTTCGCGACGTCACCGCGTGCCGCCAGGCGAAACGCCACCATCGCTCCTTGCGAGAAGCCGGCGACCACCACGTCCTTCGGGTCGCGCTGAAGCTCGCGGATGAGAGCGCGGACCCGCGCCTCGCTCTCGTCGTACTCCTCGGGCGAGTCCCCCCACGACCGCCCGCCCGCTGACGCGAACGGACCGTCCACCACGACGAACGCCACGTCCGACATCCCCGATCGCTTGCGGAGGTCGTCGATGAGCCACGACACCGCGTCCTTCGATCCGCCGTACCCGTGCAGGAAGACGAACACCTTGCGAGCCTTCTGTGGGTCGGGCCCGGCAGTGTCGCTGGCGAGCGAGAGCCACGTCGGCCGGTGCATATGCGAGACGGTGCAGCGCCCGACAAGAAACACCAGCGCCACGACCAGTCCGATGCCGGCCCAACGCATCCAAGCCGGCGTCGCCGGCGGAAGCGTCGCCGGCCCACGAGGCGGCGGCGTCCACGCCGGCGGGGTCTTGGGCTGTTCCTTTTCGGGCGCTGCCCTCTCCGGCGCTGTCTTCTCCGGCTGTGCCCTCCCCGGCTTTCCGTGGCCCCAGTCGACGTCCAGCGGGTCACTCATGCGTAGCCCGACAGTTTCGCATGCGCTCGGCCCCGATCGGCAACTGTCGCGTCGGCAAGGGGTGCTTTCGCGCCAACCGTCGTCGAGGAGCAGGGCGTAGCGCGCCATCGCGCCCGATGCGACCGAACTGCGCCGGTGTACTCTTCACCTGCCCGTTCCGGTCGCATCGCGGCAGCACGTCGGTCGCTGGCGCGCGCATCGGCCGATCGAGATCGCATACTTACGGGTGTTGCAGCCGGCGGATGCGACCGAGCTCGCGTGTGGATGCGACCGAAGTGCCCAGGTCCAGAGTACAGCCGCCGTGATCGGTCGCATTGGGTCGCCGTCGTGGGCTGCAAGCTGTCAGCCTTGGCCACCAGCGACGTCCATCGCCCGGTTCTCGAGCCCTCGGATGCACTGACCCTCCTCCTCACGTCCCGTTGATGTGACCGCGGTCGCCGCCGGCGGCCGCATGCCGAGGAGTGCCGTCATGAGGATCGGTCTGATTTCCGACGTCCATGCGAGCTATGGCTCGCTCGAGCGCGCCTTCGACATCTTCGTCGAGCGCGGCGTTGGCGTGCTTAGATCGGTTTCCCAGCATGCCTCCACCGATGCATATCGACGAGCTGCGCCGCGTGTCTCGACTCCTCACGCCGACCGAGGTCTGCGCAGAGCTCTTGGCGCTCAGCGTCGTCGAATTCAGCCACACCCCGGGCATCGCCATCGCCGTCGCGCTCCGCGGGGCCGAAGGTACGACCAACGACACAGGCCGAGGGATGAAGCTGGCGCCCGATGAAGGCGACGACATCCCGCACGCCGAGCGGGCGCTGACGAGCGTCTACCCGTGCCTCCCCGCCACGCCCGAGATAGCCACGGTCCTTCGCGAGCTGGTTTGGGGTGACCGTGATTCACAGGGTCCCGCCCTCGCCAACCATGCGTGTCCCTCCCTGCAGTACACCTCTCGGCGCCGCGGCGAGGTCTGGACGCAAAGCTATCGATATGGCGCGCCGCTCGGCCCACCGACTTCCTTGGGCTCGACCGACACAACGGGCACCACCATCCAATTCACGACCGAAGGACCGATCGATGCAGACGCGATCGCTCGTCTCGTCGCGGCGCTCAGGTCGCGAATCGAGGGGCTCGTGATTGTTGGGCCGAGGTAGCCGGTGAACCCGGCGGAAACTCACTTCGCTCGACGAACGCGATCCCCGCGAGCCCGCCGCGGCGTCAGTGCTTCTTCTTCGCACTCTCGAGGAGCTTCACGACCTCGGCGTGGCCGTGGTCTCGCGCATAGTCGATGGGCTTCTTGCCGAAGGAGTCGACGGTGTCGCTGGGTGATCCCTTCTCGAGAAGGAGGCGGACGATGTCGATGTGGCCGGCGTCGGCGGCGGCGCGGAGCGGGGTTCCACCTTGCGGGTTGGTCTTCTTGATGTCGGCGCCTTTCTCGAGGAGCTTCTTCACGCTGCCGAGCTGTCCGGTGTAGGCGGCCATGAGAAGCGCCGTGGCGCCTGTCTTGTTCGGCTGGTCGACGTCGGCGCCTTTGGCGAGGAGGATGTCGATCGCGCCGGCGTTGCCGACCAGAGCGGCCCAAACGAGCGGAGGGAAGCTGTCTTCGGGATGGCCCTCCGCCTTTGCTCCTTTGTCGAGGAGGAGCTCGATCAGCTCGTTGTGCTTTTGCCCAATGGCGAGGCTGAGCGGCCGCTGCTGCTTGTCCATGAGCGCGTCGACCTCGGCGCCGCGCTCGATGAGCAGACGCGCAATGGCGGTCCAACCCTTTTCGGACGCGACGTGGAGCGCCGTGGCTTGCATGTCGTCGCGATCGTTCACGAGCGCGCCCGCATCGAGGATCGCGCGCACGGCACCCTCGCGGCCTTCTTGCACGTGTACGGTGAGCGAGTGTCTGCCGTGCTGGTCTCTCAGGCGGACGTCGGCCTTGGCCTTGATGAGCGCCAAGGCCACATGATCGGCATTCGGGCTCGCGGCGCTCGTATGGAGCGCCGTCTCCTTGTCTGCGTTTCGAACATTCGGATCGGCTTGGTGCGCTAAGAGCCAACGCACGGCATCGACTCGCCCCGCATACGAAGCCAGGATGAGCGGCGTCAGGCCGTGCTCGTCCTTCGTCGCGGACAGATCGACGCCGTTCGCCCGAAGCCGCTCGAGCACCGGGACGCTCCCGAGGGCAGCAGCGCGAAGCGCGGCGTCGATCGTCTTCGGGTCGGTCGGGGTCGTGAGGACCGGGGTCGGCTTCGGCGTCGACGGTGCCGGGCCGGTCGGTTGGTCGACACAGCCGGCGAGGAGGATGACGAGGAGAGCGCCGGTGAAAAGCCGTGTGGGCATCGGCGCGATCTTAGGACAGGGGCCGCTGGCATGGCGCGCGACGGAGGTCGTTTGGCGCGCGATTTTCTGCGTGCGTCCGTATAGCAGCCGCCGCCGACCCAAGGGCGGTGCGCGGACCTCGGTGAGGCCGGCGCTCGAAGCTCTAGGTCTCGAAGAAGGGAAGTCACGTCATGAGCTTGTGGATTCGAAGCTTGGCCGGTCTCTCGTTCACCCTCCTTTCAGCGGTCGCTATCGCCTGCGGCAACGGCGACGGTGGCGACGAGGATGATGGTGACGAGGATGCTGGCAACGAGGATGCCGGCAACGACGACAGCGGGGACGAGCTCGAACCCGGGTACACCGAGTGTGGTGGCGATGCCTGCACGCCGGGCACCTATTGCGACAGCTACTCTGCCTGCCAGACGGGGTGCACGAGCGAGGCGAACTGCACGGACGAGGAGGCCTGCGTCAAAGGCGAGGGGAGCACGGTCGGCTCCTGCGTGAGCCAGTCGAGCGGGCCTGGCGGTAATTCATGCGAGCGAATGTCGAGCTTCGACGGCGAGTGCGAAGCTGCGGGCCTCCCGGGCGCGGCTTATCGATGCACGGCAGGCGCGCCCGCCGGCAACTGCGAGCTCCACCCCGATCAAGCAACGTACCCCGGCGGGTACTGCTGCGAGTCCTGACGAATCGTGGCGCTCGAGAACCGGCTTCACGCCGATTGTGCCGCTACGTTTCGCGGTGGCGCTTGCGCAGCTCGGCCGGCGAGGCGCCCGTCTTTTCCCGGACGAGCTGCGTAAGCGCATTCTCCGACAGGCCCACGCGCTGGGCGACGCTGACAATCTTGTCGTCGCTATGAAGGAGTCTGGCTTCTGCAACGGCGAAGCGGGCCTCCCGCAGCTCTCGGCTGAAGGTCGTCCCGTGCTCCTGGAGGATGCGCTGCAGCGTGCGAACCGAGACGAACACGCCGCGTGCCGCGCTCTCGATCGTGACGCCATTCGAACGCATCCGAAGAAAGTCGCGCAAATCTCGGAGCTCGCGGGGCACGCCTCGAATGCTCGCGACCGCAGCGAAGACCTCGTCGTAGAGGGCGTCGCCATCGGGCGTTGCCGCGCGGAAGGCCTCCCGTGCATCACGGAACAGGCGAAACGGGTGCGTCGTACCCAGCATCGGCAGGATGCCCGTGAGCGTCGCGCCGATGATGCTGTCGGCAATGACGCCGTACTGGAGCCGCACCCGGGCGTTCAGCTCCTCTCGGCGCTCGATGAGCCACGAGACGAAGCGCCGCAGGCAATCGGGATCGATGCCCTCCATCCCGCTGCCGTCGAAGATGACCTGGACCTGCGGCGCGGTACCCGGATGACGAAGCACGTCATAGGCCAGCAGCTGCTGTTCGACCTCCGCCATCGTCGACCGCCCCCACACGATTGCGCCCCCCAAGTCGCGCGTGGCGCAGAACACCACGGCGTTCGGCGACGGAGCGACCCAGCGGCCCACACCTTCGCGAAGGAACTCTTCTACGGACCCGCAACGTTCCACGGCGAGAGCACCGAACAGGTTGAAAGCCGAGCAGACCTCACCCAGGTCGAGCGCGACGTGTGCGCCCGGGGAGCGAGCAGCGCAAGACTACTCGAAGTAGTCGCAGCTTGTTAGTGAAGTAGCGACGTCTATACTTCACTAGTGACTGCGAAGGTGAAGCGGGAAGCCGTCGCGCCCCGGGGGAAATCCGGGTGGCCCCGAACCACCTTCGAGCGCTTGCCGTGGCAGCCGCACACCCGGGCCTCGTCGCGTGCCGATCGCCTCTTTCGGGACTACGAGGCTGCCGTTCCCCCGATGATCCGAGGGATCGTGCCGCAACTGTCGCCGCGGACGGTCAATCTGCTCTCGGACGCGACCGCCGCGGTCGCCACGCTCGACGCTCGCGCGGAGCGCGGCACTGCCCCGCTCTGGGCGCAGCTCATCCGCTCCGAGTCGGTCGCGTCCTCGAAGCTCGAACGCATCTACACGAAACAGGCAGAGCTCGCGGCGGCCTTGGCCGGAGCGCGGGCCTCGAAGGCCGCGCGCGACGTGGCCGCGCACGTCTCCGCGATCGAGAGGCTCGTCGCGGCCGCGTCGGAGGCGCCGATCAGGCTCGTAAACGTGCTCGCGGCGCATCGCGCCCTGCTCGAGGCGGACCCAGTCGAGGCTCCCCATGCAGGCCGACTGCGGGACGTGCAGAACTGGATCGGCGGATCCGACGAGACGCCGCGCAACGCGGATTTCGTTCCGCCAGCCCCGTCGCGGGTAGAGCCTCTCATGGCCGATCTGATCGCGTTCATCGCCCGCACGGACATGCCGGCGATCGCTCAGGCGGCGATTGGACATGCGCAGTTCGCGACGATCCATCCCTTCACTGATGGGAACGGGCGCATCGGCCGCGCTCTCGCCCACGCGGTCTTGCGACGGCGGCGCCTGACGACACGGACGATGGTTCCGGTCGCTGCCGCGCTGCTTGCCGATCCCGAAGCTTACTTCGAAGCGCTGACGGCCTACCGCATGGAGGGCGACGCGGACGGATTCGTCGCGCTGTTCGCAGAGAGCGCAACGCTCGCGTCGCGCGAGTCGCTCGTCGCCCTGAAGGAGCTCATGTCCCTTCCCGAGCGGTGGAGATCCGAGATGGGACCGCGAAAAGGCTCGGTCATCGATACGCTGCTCGACGCGCTGCTCGAGCGCCCGGTGCTCTCGGTCGACGACGTGTGTGCGATCAGCGGCGCGACACCTCGCGGCGCATACGACGCCATCGCCAAGCTCGAAGACCACGCCGTCCTCCGCGAGATGACCAAGCGAAAGCGCGATCGGCTCTGGAGTGCTCCCGACGTCTTCGTCGTGCTCGACGACCTCGAGCGACGCATCGGCCGACGCAAGAAGCCGCAGGCGAGATAGGTCCGACGTTGCCGGGGAGCTCGCTTGCGAACCCGCCTTCACCACCCAGCCCGCCACCGGGCCAATCTCCTCCTCCCTTCAAACGATCCCAAGAGCTCCTCGATCGCTGCCTCTGCCGCCTCGATCGCGGCGCGGTCATGCAGGAAGCGCATGCCGCGCACGCGATCGTCGACGAGCTGGCGTGCGACACGTTCTTCTTCGTCGCCGACTTCTCGGAACATGTCGCCGCCCTTCAGTCCGTCACGCTCTGCACGATCGGCGACGCACCGTTGGTCTCCGCCGGGGCTTCTTCTTCTTCGGCGTCCGGCGCGCTGGCGACGCGACGATTGCCGAAGAGCGAGATCAGGATGCGCCCGTCTTTGATTGCGACGCGCGCGATCTGTGCCCATTCGAGGTACCACGCCCACATGGCTTCCTCGGCGGCTTGGAACTCGGCGGCATAGTCCGCCTCCTCCGTGCTGCCGTTGTCTTCGAGCGGCGTGCCGGCCTCGGCGAGGAGCGCGAGCGCCTCATCCATGACCGACTTGGTGAGCCCGCGCTCCTTGAGCAGCGCGCGCGCATCCTTGCTCGCCTTGTCGCTCGACTTCTCGAGACCAATCACGCGATCGACGAACAGCTTCACCCCGACGACCACGGACGGGCCCGAGGTCTGCGACAGGTTCAAGAACACGCGCTTGTGCACCTCGGGGAAGTTGCGGCGCAACGTCGCCTCGGCCACCGGGAAGTACGCGTTCTCCCACGCGTCGATCTTCTCGACGATCTTCGGCTCGACCGCGCCGAGCGAGATGTCTCGATCGCCGCGCACCTTGCCGCAGTCGTTGAGCAACTGCCACCCTTCGTCGAGGTTGCGCTGGGTCATCCCGAACCTGCCCATCGCGCCGAACGCCCTCGGGTTTCGCATCCCCAAGAGGAAGTTGACGACCCGATGCGACTTCTGTGTAAACGAGAGCTTTGCCATGACAGTACCGTCTCCTTTCTTCGTTGCCCCATAGAGCGCACCCACGTCGCCTCGGTCCTGAGGTCGCAGCACCAGCTCTCGACGAGCATCCCCAACCGGGGGCGGCTCGTTTCAAGGCAGGTACGTGACCTCACGAGCTGGGGGAGCCAGCTACCGAGGTGGGGCCCCGACTTCCGAAGGTGGGGGACCATCCCTTCGAGGTCGGGGACCCGAGCTCGAGACGTGGGGGACCCGCCGTTCAAGCCGGGGGACTCACGTCACGAGCTGGGGGAGGTTGACTCCAGAGCCCAAAACGCGAGCTCCCGAGCCGGGGCGAGCACCCCTTGCGCGCCCTACACAGGTATATGGACTCGAACGGGCCTGTCGTATCGCGCCGGCGTGAAGAAAGTTGTCAGCCGTAGATCCTGTCGACGTCGAGCGCCGTGCCGTGAACTGCGACCGCCTCGCCGGCTCGCTAGACCCGACAGTCGGGCGGCAGGGCGCCGAGTGCAATCGTGACGCTCGCGTGAGCCGGCCGTGCTCGGGCGTCCCGAGCGGCGTCGCGTAGACGACGCCAAGCGGCGCAGCAGCAGCCTGATTCACGCCGGGGTTGTAGCACGAGCTTTCGGGTCGGCTGATGCGACCGAAGTCGGCGGTGCGAGCTGCATGAAGGTCTTCTGCTCGACGTACATCAGGTGGAAGTGCTCCGCCCGGGTCGTGCGACACTCGCAGGATGGAGCCCTCCGAAACCGAGGAGCCGAGCGACGGCCGACCGCTGCGCTTCGGACGACGTAATGCTGACGGGTCCGTTCGCTTCGTCGTGCGCCCGATCCAGTGGTCGTGGGTGATCGGCGTCAGCGTCGTCGGCTTGGCCTTCAGCGCCTATTTCATCGTGAGCGATGGCGCGCCCTGGTACATCCTGGCGATCTTCCTCGCTCTGCCCTTCTTCATGACCTGGCACGAGGGCTTCGACGTTCGCCCTCGAGAGACCGAGATCTACGGCTGGAAAGCGCTTGGCCCCATTCCTTACGGCACGTTTACCCTCCGGCATCTCAAGCTTCCCGACGTCCGATCCTCGATCGAGACGCACACGTCCAGCGACGGCACCGAGAGCAGAGCCCGCGTCACCCGCCTCTGGTGGGGCAATCGAAACCTCCGTGTCGGCATGAAACGTGGAGAGCTCGATGCGCTCCTCGATGAGGCGGAGACCGTGGGGCTCACGCCGATGAAGGGCAAAGCCGCGCGAAAGAGGTGACCTCCCTCGCTGCCGTCAGTTCCCACTGTCGCCTCCGGCGCGGCTACACACGACTCTCGAGCCCGCGCGAGCACCCCTCGCGCGCCCTACGCAGGTATATGGACTCGAAGGGCCTGTCGTATCGCGCCGGCGTGAAGAAAGTTGTCAGGGCTGCGAGTTCGCGGGCGACGGCGCGGCTGATGGCGCTGCCTTCCGGGGCGGCGGGGCCGAGTCCAAGAACTGCCACATCGCCACCCACATCACCGTCACCCCGATCGACACGACGATCGCCGCCTTCGCCGTGACCGATGACGGATGCACCCGCAGCGCGCGCCACGCGAGGAAGATCGCGATCGAGCCGACCACCGGCCCGCAGAAGACGAAGGATGCCACCGCGAGGCCAAGCGCCCACCTCGCGTCACCACGCGCCTGATCGTCACTCTCGGCGAGGCGCCTCTCGTCGACCGGCGGCGCGTAGGGGTTGGGCTCGGTCATCGTCGGGGGTGTTGATCGTATGCGCGCTCTGCCCGATGCGACCAGCCCGCGCTGCCCATCAGGTCGTGACCTCGCCGCATGCGACCGAGGTACCGGGGTGTGTTTCTCACCCGGTGAGCTCGGTCGCAGAGCGCGGCCACTTCGGTCGCTCGTAACCGCGCGCGCGGATCGAGATCAAGCACTTACGAGCATCGACACCGGTCGATGCGACCGAGCTCGGAGGTGAATGCGACCGAAGTTCCGTGGTCTGCTTCTCACCGGGTGGGTTCCGTCGCATTGGCTCGATCATCGGGGGGCGCTCGTCGGCACCGGGCGCTGCGGCCGAGGCGCTGAATCGAGGAACTGCCAAATCGCGAGATAGAGAAAGAACCCGGTGAAGATCACCGACACGCAGATCGCCACGATTGCGAACTTGGCGGGCTCCGAGGGCGAGGGGCGAAGCTTCAGCGCACGCCACGCGAGGAAGATCGATATGGCGCCAAGGATGGGCGCGCACGCGATCGAGAAGATCGCGAGGCCGAGGGCCCAGTTCGCGTAGGCGCGCGCACGGCGCTCGTCCTCGGGCAGCATCTTCTCGCCGACGGGCGGCGGCTTCGGTTCGACAGGAGGTGAGTACGGGTTCGGCTCGGCCATCTTGGGGCGCGTTCTACGCCGCCGCCGACAGCCGCTCCGCGAGCAGCGACTCGAGATCGCGCGCGATGCGCTGCACACGGCTCCGATCGAGCCCGAGCGCAGCGGCCGTCTCGGTGTAGCTCTTGTGCTCGACGTAGATCAGCCGATAGACGTCACGCGTCACCTGCGGTTGTGTCTCCACGAGCGCGCGCGCCTTGTGCCGGCCCTGCTCGAGCGCCATCCGATCCGCGGGGTCCATCTCCGCGTCGAGCGCGGCGTGCTCGAACATCGCCACCAAGTAGCCCGCCGCCCGCGACCTCAGCCCGGTCCGCGCCGCCGCGCGCACCACCGCTTCATCGGCCCACGGATCGCGAGCGGGCGCCGCGTCGACGTCGTCGACCACCGCCGTCGCCGCAGCGCTCATCGCCTCACGAGCCCACGTCTTTCGCGTCTGCTTCCCCGCGTTGCGCATCTCGTTGAAGATGTAGCTCGACGCGTACTGCTTCAGCGTCTTTCCCATCTCCGCCGACCAGCCCAGCACCGCCTTTACCGCGCCGATGTTCCCCGCGCTCCGAAACTCCGCATAGCCCACCGAAGGATTCCGTTCCGCCGCCCGCTGCGCGTACTGCTCGATCATCGGCTCCAGCGACGCGCAGAGCGCCGACTCCTCCGCCGTCAGCGGCCTCATGCCCCGCTCTTCTTCCGAAGCTCCTCCGCCACTTGCGAGCGCAAGATCTCGGTCTCCTCGCTCACGTGCTGCGTCGGCCGGGGGAGCAGGCGCCGCAGCGTCGCTTGGCCTTCCTCGGTGCAGAGCAGCTCGTCGACCAGGAAGTCGCGCAGCTCAGGGAGCGCGGACGGCGGCGTGACGTGGAGGAGAGGGGCCAGGGCTTCGTCTACGAGGGACTCGGCGAGGGCGACGTAGGCGGGCTCCGTGTGGAGGGGGAGCATGGGGGTTAGGAGAGCATGGGTGCCGCGGACGCGGAAGCCTTCACGCGTGCGCCCCAACGAGCGGCAGCTAGACTGTCCGAGGCATGCAGCCAACCCGGTGGGATTGGATCAACGGGCCAGATTTTGAGGATTGTGCTGCGCTCGCCGCTGCCGCTCGGGAGCTCGGCTTCACCGATGTGAGCGTTGCACGGTACGGGGACACGCTCGACATCGCGTTCAGAGACAGGAACGGCGCGCGGCGCTGGTCGCTTTGTTTCCGCGACGTCCCATCCGCCCTGCGGGCGCTTCGGGAGCGCATCGTAAGCGCGACAATCGACGAGTAGGCGGAGCAGGCGGAGCAGGCGCAGCTACTGCTGGAGCTCCGGAAACACGCTCCTCAGCTTGGTCTGCCCTGGAACCTCGCGCAGCCTGCCAAGGATCTTCGCGCGCGACTGCCCGAACTCGCGCGCGAGCAGCGGGACCAGGTGGTAGCTGAGCGCAGTTCGTACCGTCAGCTCACCCACCGTCTCCGGGTCGTACCATTCGAATTGGCGCCGCACGACGCCGCCGCCATGGAGGCCATTGAGCTTGCGGCGAACAGACGCTTCCTCCCGGTTCGTCAGCAGAGCGATGTCGTATGCGAGGTCGTGCTCGCGCGCTTCCTTGATCGATAGGTTGCCGATCGTCTCGTAGTCGAAGCCGCGCTCCTCCTGCGCGGTTTCTTCGTCGGAGTCCGACTGGAACGCGTCAGGAAACAGGTTCTTCATCTTGGTGCGGCCGTGCACCGAGTTCAGTCGGCGGGTCACGCCACGGCGATGCATTCCGGTGACCTTCTCGAGCTCGATGCGAAGTGCTTCGTTCTCGAGCGCGGCCTTCGCGGTGATCTCTCGGAGCTCGGCGCGCTCGCCAGTATCGAACGATCGCGGCTCGCGCAGTGTCTCCGGTGCAGGTTCCTCCTCGGATTCAGGAGCGGCGGACACGACAGGCCGAGGCGGCGGCGGCCAGCGCTGCACGAAGGTGTTCGCGATGCACCGAAGAGCGTGCATCGCAGACTCGACTTCGTCCCAAGGGCTGGGACGGCCTTGCAGTCCGGCGGCGTGGTAGACGTCGTTGTCTTGGTGGTGCGTGTGTGGATTGACGTGCGTCTGGATGGTGCCGACGTGGCGCCAGAACGAGCCATCGAGGTCGTCCTTCAGCTTTCCGTAGAGAACATCCTTCAGCCGATTCAGCGTTCCATCCGGGCCCCGCGGAACGTCGAGCTCGGAAGCGCGTACGGCGTGACGAAGGATCGCCTCGGTGATCTGTCGAATCCCCAAGTGGATCGCGGCGACGTCTCGCGCTTCGACACGACGGCGGAGCGCACGAACATCATCTTCGAGTGCCACCATCGGCTCGGTGGCACTCTCGATTTCCTGAAGCTTAGCTTGGACTGGCGGCGGAACAGTCGGTGAGATCCCCACGCTGCCGAGCCTATCGCAATCAACCGGGAACGATCACGGGACGATCATCGTCGACCTTCACGCTGCGACCTGGTCGCCGGTCTCGAGGTCGTAGAAGCCCCACACGACGCCATCCTCTGCGGGCGTGATGGAGTCGACAGGCACGGTCATGGGCTCGCTTCGGGAGCCGGCGGGCTCGATGAACACGCCGCGATACACGAGGCCAAGGGTCGGGTGGGCGAACACCTTGTGGACCTCGAAGGCTTGGCCCGGCCGCAGGGCACTCGTCCCGCGACTCTTCGGCAGAAGCACTTTGGCGCGCTCGCTCGCGGCGAACTGCACGTCTCCTCCTTCGATGGGCTGCGCCTCGACTTCCGAGTCGTCGCGCATTGCGAGGATTGCAGCTCGGGTCGCGGGCGAGATGGCGCGCTCCTCGGTCTTGACGATCAGCGTGTCGCGTTCCTCGACCAGCGTGGCCATGACGGTGAGCACGCGAGAAAGGACATCGGGATCGCGCAGCCGGCTGGTGATCCGAAGGCTGCCGGACGCTTGGTCGAACAGCGCAACGAATCGGGTGCCCTTGGCGAGATCGGACCAGGCAGTTCGCAGAACGTCGGTGTCGACGTCGACGTCCTGACGCTCGAGCGGGACCGCGATCAGGAACGCCTCGATGAGGAGCGAAGCGATGACTTCGTGGTCGACGCCCTTCTCGTCCAGGGCTGGATGGGCCAAGCAGACGCCAGTGGTAAAGAGCGTGCGTGAGAAATTCTGCTGCCCGAAGCGCACGGGCGAGGTGCACGGGTAAGCGACCTGCTCCACGGTCGAGCCGCGGCGCTCGCGGAAGCCGAGGACGGCGCGCCAGATCTGAAGGTCGGATTCGATCACTGTCAGTCGGCCCGACTTGAAGCCGCCGTGGATCGTCCGCTGCGTCGAGAGGCGCGAATGAACCGGAACCGCGTGGGTGTAGTAGTGCGGGCAGCGCTGCACGATGACGACACGCGTGCGTTGGTCGACGCTCAGCACGCGGTAGGGTCGCCCGGTGTAGTAGTAGACGGCGCCCGGGTAAGCCTCTCGCATCACCTGGCTATGGGAAAGCGAGCCGAGTCGCACGCGACTCATGCCGGCGCGGCACTCGACGTCGAACTGCACCTCGACATCACGCAGCATGAACGCGAGCGTGGGTTGCTCGCCCGCATCGCGCTTCATGTCGTGCAGACCGGCAGGGGCCCGTCCCTCGCGCTCCTGCTGGCAGAGCTCGAGGAAACCTTCCGGCCAAGACGCCGAGGACGCTTCGATGGCGGCGGCTCCGCGGCCAGACACCGAGACACCCCGGTCGTGCTCTCCGTCCGGCCGCGCGAGGGCCATCGCGTGCACGTACTGGATGCGACGGTTGTCGAGGTAGATGGTCGACTCGTGGAGCGGCTTGTCCATGAGCGTTTCGGGATGCTCGAAGGTGAGCTCGTCTCCCAGCGTGCCGGCGTGGACCACGATGACACGACCGGGGCCCGACCGCCCCACGCGGCCGATACGTTGTCGAAGGCTGGTCCCCGAGCTCGGGACGCCGATGAGCACCACCGTCTTGAGGTGAGGAAGATCGAGGCCGAGTTCGAGGGTGCTGGTGCTGAGAACCCCTTTGAGCGAGCCGTCGGTCAGCCGCTGCTGAATGATCGAACGGTGCTCCGTCTCATAGCCCGCGCGAAACGGTAGGACTGCGTGATCGAGCAAGTGGCCGAAGCCGTCGTTGTCCTCGTCGGGAGCCTCGGTCCGCTGGAGAATTGCGGCCATCTGCTCGCTCGCTTTTCGGCTGTCGAAAAAGGCGACGAACTGCTCGTCGGAGTCGCGAAGGTTCGAGAGCAGCTCGGCCACTGCAGTGTGGAAGTCCGTGCCCTCGGTCGGCTTGATCATCTCGACGGCGACGTGGTGACGTTGCGAGGTGTCGCGCGTTTCGTCGATCACCGTGAACGGACGCCCGACGAGACGCTCCACGTGTGCCTGCGCGTCGCGCATCGTGGCCGAGGCCGCCACGAAGGTCAGCGCCCGCCCGAGCAGCCCGACTACATGCTGCAAGCGGCGGAGCGCAAACGCCGCGTTGGAGCCGAAGACGCCCGAGTAGGCGTGGGCCTCATCGACCACGACGAGCTCGAGGCCTTTGAGGAAACGCGTCGCGCCTTCGGTTCCGGGTTGGCCAGCCCTCGGAAGCAGCCAGGTATGCACGACGTCGGGCGTCGCGATGAGAACCCTCGAGCGCGCGCAGACTTCGCTTCGAGCACCACTCGGGACCCCTCCGTCGATGCGCCCGACGACGCCCGGCAGGCCCACGCTCTCCAGCGCTGCTGCCCAGCGGGCCTCCTGTTCGGATCCCAGGGCCTTCATCGGGTAGAGGGCGAGGATGCGAGCCTTGGGGTTCTTCAGGAGTCGCTCGATCGCTGCGGCGTGAAAGACGGTGGTCTTTCCGGAGGCGGTGGGCGTCGCCAGGCAAACGTTCTCGCCGGCGACCAGCCGGCCGATGCCCTCGTGCTGATGGCGGTATAGCCCGGCAGGGTGCTTGCGCGTGAGATAGGCGGAGGTGCGCGGGTCCAGATCGAGGTCGGCGACGGAAGCGGTTTCGCCGGGACGGCCTTCGAGTTGGAGCGTGTGGCAGAGCGACCAGGAAGCAGGCGGGGTGTTCATGCCCCTGTCACGCGGATGGGCGCTGCGTTCTGACAGGGGCCTGACGATTACAGCTCCGGCCGGGATCCAGGCTTCTTCCACTCGAAGTAGCGCTCGAAGGTGTCGAGGAACATCTCGGCGCGGACGCGCCAGAAATCGGGCGGAGAGCCTGCCGCCGGGGCGATGCCGATCGCGCTCGCCTGTTCGGCCGCCTGCGGGCTCGGGACGAACTGCCGCTCGCGAGCGCGGAAGTCGGGGTTGTGACCAGCGCTCGGCATGTCGCCGTGGAGCAGCTCGTGGAAGAGGACGAACTCGGCGACGAAGCGCGGGACGTCGGGCGAGTTCAGGAGCGGGTTCAGCGCGAGGTGCTTGTCCTGGTAGCGGAAGAAGCCCCAGAGGCTCCTGGAGGGGCGCGTCATCCAGCGGAGCTCGCCGACCATCGGAGCGCCGCTCGGGAAGTGTCGCTTGCCCGCGAGCACGGCACCCATGAGGTCGGTGAGCGAGCGGCTCTGACCGTCGGGCCAAGCGCGCGGCGGCCCGTTCGGAACGACGGTCCGAATGACGGGATCCAGCTTCGGCTTGCTGATGCTGGCGTTCAGCAGCTTCGTGCGTTCTCGCCCGACCTCTTCGCGGAACGCTGCCTCGTCGCCGCGGTAGACGATCGCGCATGCGGGGTGCTCGGCCCAGATGGCCGCGAGATACGCGGCCTCTGCGGCGGGCCCCATGTCCTTCTCGACCGCGGTCTTGGCGAGCTCGCCGGGATCGAACGCGCGCTTCTCCTCGAAGGTGACGTACGCAATGTCGCAGCCCTTCCTTCGGGCATCGAGCAGCGCTTTCACGTCGGCCCAGCGCGGCAGCGGGTCGGGCACGTCGGCGAAGTAGCGCCGGATCAGGCTCGAAGCCGTCTCCTCGGAGACGGTCGCCGGGACGCTCTGCGGCGTCGGGAACGCGGCAAGCAACGCTTCGAGCGCCTCACGCTGCGTGTCGAAGACCATCACGGTGCGCGACTGCACGTCGTCTTCGAACTGTTCTTCCCAGCGGTACCAGCCGTGGGGCGTGCACGCGTGCACGCCGACGAGCTGGCCTTTGACGTTGCTCTGAAGGAGCGAGTACGCGGCTTGGATCAGGTCGCGGGGGATGAGACAGAGCGGGCTCGCCTGTCGCGGCGCGGCTTCGAGCATCGTCAGCTCGGCGCCGCCCTCGAGCGCGTACTCGGCGCCGAGGACGTCGTACGTGACTCCACGTGTCGAGGAACGTGACGAGGTTCGCCTGCTCGTTGCCCCCGGCGCGCTTTCCTCGAAGCGCTCTTCCGACCATCTGAACCACCAGGCTCTCGGAGCGCGTCGGTCGCGCGATGAACACCGTGCGCGTGTGGGGCGCGTCGAATCCCTCGGTCAACATCTCGACGTTGACGATGACGTCGATCTCGCGCTTTGCGTAGCGCTCGATGATCGCCGATGCGTTCTTGCGGCTGTAGTCCACGTGGTCGACACGCTCGAGGCCGGCCTTGCGGAACTCGTCCGCGAGCGTTTGCGCGTGGAGCGTGTCGGTCGCGAACACGATGGTCGGGCCGTACTTCTGGCGGTTCTTCAGGTAGTGCTCGACGATCAGCTTGTTGCGGTGCGCGCTTTTGCCGAGGCGCTCGAGCACCTTGGGCCCGAGCTCTCCGTAGCGCTCCAGGTACTTGAGATCCTGGGCGTCCATCTCCTTCTCGACGTTGATCGACGTCTTCACCGTCTCTGTCGATGGGGCCGCAAGGATCCCGGCGTCGGAGAGCTCGCGCCGGCTCACCTGGTGGATGATCGTGCCGTCGAACAACGCGCTCAACCTACGCTGATCGGTCTCGTCCATGCGAATGGGCGTCGCGGTGAGGCCCAGGAGCCGAACCCCTGATGCCTTCATTTCGGAGAGCAGCTTCAGCGTCTCCGGAGCCGCTGCGTGGTGGGCTTCGGCCACGACTACGAAGGCACGCTCCCCGGCAGCCGCGAGCAGCTCCTTCACGAAGCCGCGGTTCGCCTCGAGCACAGAAGACTGCACGGACGCGAAGATCGCGTCGTGCTCGGGGCTCACCGCCGACCAACGCTCGAACTCCGACGAGACGGCGATCAGATCGAGCGTCTTCTTGTCGGGGTACGCCAGGTTCCCGAGCCGCTGGAAGGTCCCGAGCGCCTGACGGAGCAGCGCCTTGCGGTGCGCGAGCCAGACGACGCGGCCGCCTTTTGCAATCACGTTACGGAGCAGCCAGCTCGCCGCCACGACCGTCTTGCCGCCGCCCGTCGGCAGGACCACAAGGCCCGCCACGCGACCCTCGTCGCCGTAGACGCGGCTCATCTTGTCCCAGGTCGTGAGCTGATGCGGGTAGGGCTCGACGGGGTTCGGCGCATCCCGGAGCTCGAGGTGGATGTTGGAGCAGAAGCCAGAGGTGTGGGGCGTGTTCATGAGGCCTCCACGCCCGAGCTGCCGTTCGTCTGACATCCGTTCGCGACGCCCTTGATCTGCGGCGCCTGGCCGCGCGGGCATCGGCACGCCAGGTTCGGCTGCGGCTCATCCGGCGTGAGCGGCGTGGCGATCGCCGCGCATGCGGTGCATTGCAGCCCCTCGATGAGGGCAAGGATGTTCTCGACGAGCTGCTGGATGGTCTTCAGTGACGTCGAGAGCGCCCACTCGTTGAGATGAGCGCCGAGCGCGTTGCGGAAGAAGCTGGGCTCAGCAATGTTGTCGAAGAGATGCGCGAAGTCCGGCACGATCTTTCGCTTCGCGAGCTCCTTGAGCTTTTTGCGCAGCGGTCCCCAGTGGTCGGCAAGGGTGAGCGGCCGATCGCGTCCGCTCCGAACCGCCACGTCGAATGCCACGCAGGCTTCTTGTGCGAAGTCGTCGAGTACCGGACGGAGGGCGGTTGCGAGCACCTCGTTTGAGCCCGTCTCGTCGAGCACGCGGCGCAGTTCCTCCACGTGCGTGACGTAGCCCACGAGCCTCGGCCCGCCTTCCGGGGTCCAACGGTTGATGTCCTGCCGCTTGGCGTGCTGAAGGTACTGCTTGCACTGGCGGATGAAGTACTCGTTGTGCGAGACGATGACGATCTGGTGATCGCCGAACTCGTCACGCAGCAGCTTCAAGAGCCGCTCCGTGTGGCCGAAGTCGATCGACAGGACGACGTCGTCGAGCACCATGATTCGCGGATCCCCGGGCCTCGCCGCGCGGAGCCGCCGGAGAGCCAGGAAGAGGCAGAGCGCGACGGTGTCGAGGTGGCCGTCCGAGTAAAGAAAGCGCGGATCGCCCACCGATGCGCCGAGGAAGACGCCGGCGAGACTCACGGTGCCTCCGCCTCGGTTGTTGATCACGAGCTTGGGCGCTGCAGTAACCTCCGAAGGGTCGTCGTCCGGGTGCACGCGCCGGTAGTATTCAGCGAACGTCGTCTCTGCGGCCTCGACCTCCTGATCAAAGACCGTCGTGCGGGCCTTCTTGAGCGCCTTTTCCACTTCACCGATCGCGCTCTGGAGCCGCTCGTCGCGATCATGCTCGGCCCGCAGCCGCTCGAGCTCCGGCCAGTCTTCCGCGAGCGCCGACACCGCCGCGTGGAGCGAGGAGAGCTCTGCGGCGCGATCCACGTTACGAAGCTCGTCGTGCTCCGCCGCCAGGCCCGCGCGCACGCGTTCGAGCCGCGTGAGGATGCTCGAGGCCACGCTCGCGCCAGCGTCACGGTCCAGCTCCTCCAGAAGGGAGCGCCCGCAAAGTCGTGGCGGTGGGTCGGAATCATGGCACCCGGCGTCACGCTCCATCTGCTCGAGCTCATCCAGGAACTCCCGCCACTCGTTCGCGTGGCTCTCGACGTTCGCCTTCGCGACGCGGACTTCCTCCAACGAGGAGAGCCGAGCTTTGAGGTCGCCTACCAATTGGTCGCGGATCACCGGCTGCTGGCAAACGGGACAGTCACCGAGATCCGCGTGAGATTCGACGTGGGCGAGCGCGCGTCCGAGGAGCTCCGAGGCGTCCCCGCCTCTCAGTCGGACTTCGGCCGCAAGCAACGGCTCGAGCGTCGTCTTCGGATGATCGGGGGGCACGAGCGTGCTCGCCCTGTCGATCGAGGTCGCAAGCGAGCGGCGACGCTGGGCCGCCTCGGGTGAGCCGGCCCGACTCGCCGCCGCGGAGCACTGGGCGACGAGCTCGTCCCATCCGCCGGTCTCAGTCACGACGATTCCACAGGTCACAGCCCGTGCCCGTGCGTGCGCCAACAGGTCGACATCCTCGTCGGCGCCGTGGGCGATGCCCAGCATGCGGGCGGCACGCGCGATCTTCTCGTCGAGCCGGGCCTTGCGGACCTTGCCCGCGGCGGCGAGCGTCTTGCGCTTCTCGGCGAGCCCATCCGCGAGTGCGTCGACGGGTTGCAGATCGAGAAAGCTCTTCAGGTACTTGAAGCGCTCGCCAGGCGCGCTCGTCAGGAGATCCTGCAGCTCGTCGCGGCGAAAGAACGGATTGGCTCGGACGCACGCGTCTCGAAACGCGGCCCCCGTCTCGTCGGTCGTTGTGGCCCAGGTGTCGACGACTCCGCCTTTAGCGAGGGTCACGACGACCCGCGGCGACGCGGCCTCCGGGAGCAGACGGTGCCGGAAGTACTCCTCCGGGATCGCGAAGCCAGATCCCGTGGTCGGTCCGCAGAGCGCGTACCGAAGGGCCTGCACGATCGACGACTTGCCGGTCCCACTGTCGCCGCGCAACAGGAACGACTTCCCGTCCAGCTCGACCTCGAGCCGCGGCAAGATCCCGCGAACCCCCTCGATCGCGATCCGCTCGATGCGCGCGCTCACGACGCGTCTCCTTCGAGGACGGCCACGACGGCGTCGGCGTCGTGGAAACGGCCCTCTTCCAGGAGCGTGACGAGGGCGGCGTGGTGCTTCGGGAGCGACTTCTCGAGTGCCTTCAGCGTCTTGGCGAAGGCGGTCTCGGTTGGCTGGGGGTAGTGGGCGGGGTGGGAGGTCGGTGTAGGAGGCGTTGGCATGCCTCGTTCACGCACTCGGATGTACGGGTCTGACGGGTCGGATACTCTTTTTCGCCGCGCCGGCCTCCGCTCGTCGCTGGCTTACGGTCGACATTGAGCTCGGGCGCTGGCTGTTGTTGCAGGGCCCGGAGCGGAGCGGATTGGTAGCGGACGGTACATGCGGATCTTACCGACGCGCCTCGCTAGATCGATGGGTGGTTGCTCCTCGACGTCCGTGTGACGAAGCTGGCAGATTGCCAGTCTTCTTAACACTCTAAGTCTCCGGCGCCGCTTGAAGGCCCACGAGCGCGGCTGGTACCGTCCTGATTCCGTGGTCGCGGTGCCGGCGGTTCTTAAGCGAACGACGATGCAACGAGAGGAGCGGAGCAACTCTAAGGGCTCGATGCGCCGGATGATGGCCGGGGCCTGCGTTGCCTCTCTATGTACACGCGTGCAGCCAACGGTTGGCTATGCCCATCTACGATATCCTTGAGGCGACGCTTCAAACCCTCCTGAGGAAGTGGGACGGTACCTTTCTCGACCGGTTAGATTTTGGCCACTGGTTGGAGGATAGAGTCCTGACCGCATCGATCCGGGTCAGTCTGAGGGAGCAGACGAAAAGCCTCCGTTCGACGCGGAAGTTGAAGTCCGGCAACGTGGCCGCCGCCGTACTCCACCTCCGCACCGGCGAGCTAATTCCGTCGATCGCCACGAGCAAACCGGTGCCGATTCCTGACCCGACAACCAAAAGTCAGGGGCCCGATCCAATAACGGGACTGGGTGGTCATTATGAGCCGCTAAAACATCTCGGGTACTCTCGGCACTATGATTCTGAGTTCAAGATTCTTTCAGACATCACCGACCAACTGCTACAACGTCCAGGGAATCCGGCCGGCTCGCTCCATCTCTTCACCGAACGTGAGGCGTGTCCGAGCTGCTACTATGTTCTCTCGCAATTCATGAAGCGGTTTCCAGGTATCTCAGCCCGCTTCTACAGCATCGATCCCGAACGCTGGCTCGGGCTCCGCGTTCCAAAGGTTGGCTCCCGATGAGCACCGTGGCTGCTGGCCGATATAGGCGATGGGTCACACCGGAACCGCCGGTCGACCCGCGCACGTCGGCGCTGCTGAAGTCCTTCTTTCTTCGGCAGTATCGAGAGCACGCTGGTCCGGATGCGGGGGCGACCAGTCTCGAACAATCCATTCCAGAAATCGCGCAGCTCGTCGCTCACCGCAGGATGGCGACGGTCCGGCTCGGATCGGCGCTGGCTCATGCGGTTGCGAATGCGTTGTCCTTTGACCATGACCTGAGTTCTTGGGCGCAGTCAGTGATCCGTCTCCCGGCGGCGACCGAGGTAAACGTTCATGCTCTCGGACGTCTGCTGAGAACTCGGCCCGAAGGTGATCGAAATAGCGATGATGGATTGCTCGCTCTCGAACGCTTTCTCATGTTGCTCCGCGCGGAGGAGCCAATTGCCGAGCTCGAGCAGCTGATGGAGCTCTGTCTCTGCGGCATGGCGATCCTCCCGGGTGGAGAGAACCGGCGTGAGTTATTCAATTGGACGCTAACCACGGCAATACCATGGTCCCTGTCGAACGAGGAGCCCGTTCCCGGGCTACCACTCTCGCCACGTCCCGAATGGAAGAAGCGAACGTCAAATGGTCGAATTGGCGACCTCAATTGGGGAGTTGCAGCCCGCAACGTCTACAATGACCTCCATGGCGACTGGTACTTCGACAGGTGGTTGTGGCCCGAGCTCTGGCAAGCAGTGAGGAGTAAGAGGCGGAGGCCGATAGTTGAGGGCTTCGGCTCGGCGCCGCGGTGGTCGATTCCGGTCAGAGTTTCGAAGGCCGATGGAAGTGTGCGCCCCGCGGTCTTGTTGCACCCGAACGATCGGATGGTCTTCCAGGCACTGGTGGATGCTGTGGCTGGCTCGTTGGCGGCTGGCGCACAAACATGGGCCTTCGGTTGGCAGCCGCGGCGTACTGGCCCCCGAAAACCCGGCCGATACGAACGACGCGATGTCGCGTGGATGGACTACTTGGGGCACCTGAAGACCGGTGCGGAAAAATTCTCTTACGCGCTGCGGGTGGATGTGCGTGAGTTCTTCGCGAGCATCTCGTTGGACATTCTCGGCGAGATGTTGAGTGAGGCCTGCGCACCCGCAGAAGCGGAAATCGTTGCGGAGTTGGTAGCGTTTTTGCGGTCTTGGCAGGCAAAGTCAATTCAGCCTGGTATTCCCCAACGGTGTTTCGCTAGCTCGGTGTTGGCGAACTTCTATTTGCGGCCGGTAGATGACTACCTCTCTCGACTCGGTCAAGACGTCTTCGTTACGCGTTGGATGGACGACGTCTGGGTGTTTGGGACGAGTGCGTCTCGCCTTGAGCGTGTCTTGGACGAGGTTCGTGATCGGCTAATTGCAATAGGATTGTTTTGCAATCAATCGAAGACGCGAATCTTTGAGCGGGATGGCTTTGATGGTGAGCTTCTGGGTTTGCGCCCACAGATGCCGAAGTTGCAAGACCTCGTTCGGCATATCGTATCCAAACCCCATGCCGCCCCGCGGCCTTTGATTCGTCACGCGTGCAGCGAGATAAAGAACCAGAGGAGTTTCAAGGTCCTTCGTCTTGTCGAGCCAAAGCTGTGGGACTTGCGGCAAGGCTCTGACCACCTAGCAGGGGCTCTCCAGCTGTCGCCCGACGGGCCGGCACTTGCCGGATGGTTCTTGTCGCGCCTCAAGGACCGGTCCCCGCTGGTGCAGTGGTCGCTCGGACACTTCGGACGGATCTTCCTGGACCGCACTTCCGAAGTGGGGCCGAGTTTTCTTCAGACCGTTGCAGATCGGGAGCGCGATCCAGTGCTCCGCGCAACGTTGGCGACCACTGTCGGAGGCGCATCTGCTTCCTCATCGGTGCGAGAAGCACTAATTGACGTCGCTGAGTTGTCGGACGAACCGCTAGTCGTTCGCGCGGCAGCGTTGGGCGCGCTGTCAGGTTCGTGGACCGCTCGGGACAAAGTCGTAGAGCTGCTTGAGCAGTTCGATGACCTCACCGACCTCGCGTTGCTCATTCGCGGTGGATGGATCGGTGAAGTTGGGTCACCCTCGATGCCAGTTGGTAAGGACTTCTATTGATCTCGGAATCTAGGATTCCGCCTTGGAACGGGCGGTTGGTCTGCAGGCCACTGTCGCCCATGGGACCTATGGTGCCCGTAGCTTCTTCTTCCCCGTCCCCGACACGGGCACCGCCTCGATCGTGTTCCCCTTCGTCAGCTCGATGACTCGGGCGAGGTACACGTCGTGGCGGTCGCCACCGTCGGGAACGGCGCAGGCGACGATTGGAGCCAGCGAGATGGGGCGGTCACCTTGCAAGAGGTAGCCCCATTGTTCTTCAAGCTTGCCGCGGACCGTCGCCTCCCGAATCGGAAAGTGCGCGGGCGTGCCATGAAGCTGACGCACTTGGTACGTGGCGGTCCCTGATTCGGGGAAGTGATCCACGAGACCCGCTTTGGCGCTGAGGCGCGCTCCACGGAGGCCGTCGAGGGCGCGTTCGAAGCGCTGCCACAGATCGCGCAGCTCGGTCTCGCCCTCGGCGATCGCCTCCTCGGTCGCAGTGACGGTGTGCGAGAAGATGTTCCGATCGGGGATGACCTTGGTTTCGATCTCTCGCGCGAGCTCGGACCTGCTGCCGTCGGCGTTCACCAGCGTTCGAAGGCTGCGGACCAAGGGATCGTCGTCATCGGACGGCAGCAATGAAGCGAGCTCGCATGCGAGCTCGAACCAGCCGCCCATCGAGATGGCCTTGCCGAGAAACCGAGTGACCGCTTTGGTTGCCGGCGCGGGCAGGGCGCCGCTGTTGCGGTCCTTCAACAGACCGAACGCGACCGACGCGAGGAAGTTCAGGCTCTTGTCGAAGGCGTCGCGTCGGGTCTTCACGCGAAGTGCCGGGTTGGGCTGTGAAGCGAAAATGCCGTCGAACACAGCAATCGGGTAGGGCAGCTCCCCGCGCTCTTCGCGCACGTCCTCATCGTCTTCCGGCGTCGGTAGCGCTTCGGAGCCGCCGTCGATGAGGTTTACCTTCATCCTCTCGGCCTGCTCGATGACGAGCTTGGCGGCGCGCTCGCATTGGTCGGGCGGATAGCCGTGCTTGCCGAGCACCTTCTTTACCGCGAGCTGGAGTTTGGCTCGGACCGACTTCTTGTGGTTCCAGTCGATGGTCGCGGTGGTGCGGACGACGTCGCCAAGGAGACGCGCGATCTTGGCGAGCTCGTCGACCTGCATCGCCTCGACGGCGCTCTTGTTTTCTGCGAGCGCATCGTAGAAGGCGCCCTCCTCGGGCGAGAGCTTCATTGCGGCGCCGCGCTCGTCCGCGTCACGCATCTGCTGGGCGATGGCGAGGAGCTCCTCGATCACTTCGACGTTGGTGATGCTGCGCGCGCGATAACGACGGAGCGCCTCTTCGAGCATCTCGGAGAAGCGCTTGCCCTGGACGACGTTGCGCTGCTCGCGCGAGCGGACTTGGTCACGCAAGAGGCGCTCGAGGAGCGCCGCGGCCAGGTTCTTGTGCTTCATCCCCTGGACCTCGACGAGGAACTCGGGCGAGAGGATGGAGATGTCGGGGCGATCGAGGCCGGCGGCGGCGAAGACGTCGACCACCTCGGTGGTGACCAGCGCGTTGGAAACGATCTGCCTGACGGCGTGCTGGAGATCGGCCCCGGAAGCCTTCTTCGCGCCTTCGAGCTTGAGGAGGCCCGCGCGCACGGCCTGGTAGAACGCGACCTCGTCGCGGACCTCTTCACATGTCTCGTGCGGAGCCGCTGCCGCGAACGCAGCCGTCATCGCGCCGACGGCCTTCTGGAAGCGGTCGTGTCCGTCGAGAGGCGCCTTGGGATCCTTGTTCGGGACCTCGGCCTCTTTTTGGGCGAGGACGTGCTCGCGCGCGGCTGGCAGCATGGCGAGGCGCTTGGCGGGCTTGCCCGTGAGGAAGCGCGTTACGTCGAAGCCGTGGAAGACGTCGCGGCAGATCTCGAGCTGCTCGAGGAGCACGGCGACGAGCGCTGCCTTGTCGCGGGTCGGCTGGCCGCGCTCGCCGCTCTTTCTCCAGGTCTCGAGCGCCTGCTTGAGGAAAGAGGCGATGCCGATGTAGTCGACGACGAGGCCGCCGGGCTTGTCACCGAAGACGCGGTTCACGCGCGCGATCGCCTGCATGAGGTTGTGACCGCGCATGGGCTTGTCGACGTACAGCGTGTGCAGGCACGGTGCGTCGAAGCCGGTGAGCCACATGTCGCGGACGATTACGATTTTGAGCGGATCGGCGGGGTCCTTGAACCGCTCGGCGAGGCGCTCGCGGGCCGCCTTGGTCCGTACGTGGTCCCGGACGGGCTGCTCGTCGGAGGAGGAGCCGGTGATAACGACCTTGATCGCGCCCGCGTCGTCCTCTTTGTCGAACCATTGAGGCCGCAGCTCGACGATCTTGTCGTGGAGCGCGGCGGCGATGCGGCGGCTCATGCAGACGACGAGCGCCTTGCCGGCGAGGTTCTCGGTGCGCCGCTCGTAGTGGTCGACGAGATCCTTGGCGATCAGCCGCAGCCGGTTGTCGGTGCCGACGAGCGCCTCGATGGTGCTCCACTCGCTCTTGAGCGCCTCTTTGCGCTCGGCCTCTTCACCCTCGGTCAGCTCCTCGAACTCGGGATCGATCTTGGGGCGCTGGTCTTCGGCCAGATCGAGCCGCGCGAGCCGGTTCTCGTAATAGATGGGGACGGTCGCGTGGTCTTCGACCGCCTGCAGGATGTCGTAGACGCTGATGTGGTTGCCGAAGACCTCGACCGTGCTCTTGTCCTCGAGCTCGATCGGCGTGCCGGTGAAACCGATGAAGGTCGCGTTCTTGAGCGCGTCGCGCAGATGCTTGGCGAGGCCGTAGCTCATCTTGCCAGTCTTCTTGTTGAGCTTGGCCTCGAAGCCGTACTGGCTGCGGTGCGCTTCGTCGGCGATGACCACGATGTTGCGCCGGAGCGAGAGAGGCTTCGTGTCTTCGGGATCTTCGGGCGCAAACTTCTGGACGGTGGTGAAGTACACGCCGCCGGACGCGGTGCGCAGTAGCTCGCGCAGCTGCTCGCGGCTCTTGGCTTGCACAGGCTGCTGTCGCAGGAGCCGCTCCGACTTCGCGAAGGTGCCGAAGAGCTGATCGTCGAGATCGTTCCGATCGGTCAAGACGACGAGCGTCGGGTTCTCCATCCGCGGATCGAGGATGAGCCTCCGCGCATAGAACGTCATGGTCAGGCTCTTGCCGGAGCCCTGCGTGTGCCACACGACGCCCGCGCGGCGATCGCCGCCCTTCGTGGCGGCGCGCACCGTCTCTTCGACCGCGCGCCGAACGGCGTGGAACTGATGGTACTGGGCGATCTTCTTGTGGACCTCGGTCCCGGTGGCGCCGCCCGTGTGCTCGAACGTTACGAAGTTGTGCACGTAGTCGAGGAAGCGGGACTTCTCGAAGACGCCGCGCACCAGCACCTCGAGCGGCTGTGCGTTCTTGGGCGCGTCGTGCTCGCCCTCGATGGTGCGCCACAGGCCATAGCGTGAGGCGTCGGCCGTGATCGAGCCGAGCCGCGCCTCGACGTCGTCGGAGGCGACGAGCATGACGTTCGGTACGAGGACCGACGGAACGTCCTCGCGATAATTGCGGAGCTGCTGGATCGCCTTGGCGATGCCGGTCTGGGCATCGCTCGGGTTCTTCAGCTCGAAGACCGCGAGCGGCAAGCCATTCACGAAGACCACGACGTCGAGCCTGCGCGACCGACCCGTGCCCGTTTGGCGATCAACGATGGTGAATTGGTTCGTCACCACCCAGTCGTTTGCGGCCGGGTTGTCGAAGTCGATCAGCGATGCGCGCACGCCGCGCGTCGTGCCGTCCGCTGCCTGGGTGTCGAGTTCTACCCCGTCGACGATGTGGCGGTGCAGCGCCTCGTTCTCCAGCGCGAGCGTCGGCTTCTCGCGACGCATCACCGCGCGCAGCACGTCGGCGACCGCGTCTTCGCCTAGGTCTGGGTTCAGCCGGCGCACAGCTGCCGCAAGCCGGCCTTGCAAGATCGCGTCTGTCAGGCTCGAGCGCTCGTCGTAGACCGACTCCGGCTCGAAGTTCTCCGCCGGCACCACCTCGTACCCCAGGTTCGCGAACCACTCGAGGGTCGCAAGCTCCAGGTCGGATTCGGTGACGGCGGGCATGGAGTGTCAGCGATCAGAGTACAGCGGACACTGCCTTTTCGGCTTCCGGGACGCGGAGCTCGCCGGAGAGGAGCCTGGGCAGGAGGGTGTCGCGGAGGGCGGTGAGGGTCTTCGATTCACTGTCAGCAGCGTGACCGCGCGCTGCCAACGACGATTCCAGTTGTCCAAAGCAGGCGAGGACTGGATCCGGCGGCAGGGGGGCTGAATAGGCGAGGAAGTCCTCACGACTGAGTGCCGCCTGTGCACTGCCGGTAACCCTGTTCGCACAGTAAGTACGATAGTCAGGCGTCAGAAGCAGTCGGTAGAGCCACTGCGCGAGTCCTGCACGCTGCGCGACGAGTTCGAGCTTCACCGTGTCCTGCGTTAGCCGTCCCGAAGGAACGGACGGCGGAACTCGCGCGATCGATCCAACCATCGAGCCATCCTTGGTCGCGCCCTTCAGTGCGACGAACAGCTCCCCGGGAAACAGCATCAGCTTCGGGGGGCACTCGCCACCGTACGTTTTGTAGCGCCCTTCGCGGAAGCCTCCGCCCTCGATGATCGAGCCCAGGCCCAGCAATGCGGGCCCGGGCAGACCAACCAATTGTCCGGAG
>JBGTSH010000064.1:0-39983 GCA_041940405.1 Polyangiaceae bacterium | reverse complement strand
ATAAGCATGACATGGAAATGATATTAAAAATCAAAGTAAACGTGAAAACTGCAATATGAATAAAATGAAATAAAGAAACATAAATACACACACAAAAGTATCAAGAGCAAATAATAAAAGAATAATAACAACAATAAGTTACCAAAAACTGTCCCGAGCGAGATATAATGTTCATGGCAAGGATGTCATCCATGCCGTCTTGCGGGCCGGTGCCCGTCTGCGGCGTCTTGAACATGTTGTTGAGGAGGATCGAGGTCGGGACCATGCTCGAGAACGTCGAGACCGTTCCGATGCGCGTCGAGCTCTTGGAGTGGACGGCGATCAGCGAAGGCTCGCCGACGTCGCACATGAGCTGCGTGAGGAGCGGCTTGAGGTTCTTCTCCTTCTTCGCCTTGGTGATACGCGTCTTGGTCACGGCGTCGGTGCCGGCGATGATGTGACCCTCGAGATCGTCGGCGCGCTCGACCGCGTCGAAGAGGCGGCGATAGAGCGGGTCGCTCGTGCCCGAGTCCTGCATCGAGAACCAGGTCGAGTTCCAGTTGGCCCACGAGTCGTGGAGCTCCTTCATGACCGGCGCGCCCGTCTGGTGGCAGTTGAGGCAGCGGAACGCCGGCTCCGCGCCGGCCGCATCGGTCGGGACCTGCGTGCCGTCGCCCTCTTGAACCCACTTGCCGTCCTGGAGATCGTAATAGGCGTAGACGCCCTTCTTCTCGTTGAAGCTCATGACCTCGACGAAGTCGTCGCTCACGCCGTCGCCCGAGCCGAGCGTGCTGATGAAGAGCTTGTCGGCGGTCTTGCCCTTGGTCTCGACCGCGATGACGAATCGGTAGGGCGTGTTTCCGTCGACCTTCGTGCCGGGGGCGCCGTCGCCCTGCTCCGACACGACGTAGACGTGAGGCGTCGCGTTCTTGTCCGCCGCGATCGCGTCGAGGACGCCGGTCAGCGTCGTCGGGCACTTGCCCTTGGTGCCGCTCGTCTTGACCGTGTTGCCGGTCTTCATGACCTTCACGGCGCAGCCGCCCTTGAGGACCGTCTTGGCGAAGACGTCGTCCACCGACGCGCTCGCGTCCTGCTCGTCACCGGTGACGGGCTCTTCCTCACAACCCGTCGCGCTCAGACCGAGCAGACCCGCGGCGCCGCACACGACAAGCAGGTGGGAGATTGCGCTCTTCGAATTCATGATCGTGGTCCTCTTCGTCTCGTGGCGTAGAAAGCAGGGAAAGAATCAGGTGCCCTTCTTCTCGTCGGGCAGAATCGGCATGGGGTTCGCTTCGCGGTCGAACATGTTCCGCGCCGCGTCCTTGCGGGCTTGCGAACGGGTCTTCAGCTCGTCTCGGCCCGCCTTCGTCTGGAGCTTGGCGACGTCGGCCATGAGCGCCGTCTTCGCCTCCGCCATGTAGGCCGCCTTGGCGGTCTTGGTCAGCTCGGGCGACTGGATGTCGAGGAGCAGCGCATTGAGGTAGTCCTGACGGGGGCCGGCGGGCACGAGCGACGCGGCCTTGTCGCGGACGATCTTGCGGACGTGCGCGTCGATCTGGGTGATGTCCTCCGGCAGCTCGGCGACGACGGTCGGGTAGAGGCCGCAGCGCGCGCTCGAGAACACGTCGTTCTTGTCGTCGATGAGCCGGATCGCCTGCACCGTGCGGAGCTGAAGAACCTTCTTCTTCACGAGGGCGAGCTCGATCCGCTTGTCCATGTCGGAGCGGACCGGCATCAGGACCGGGAACTTCTCGCTCGAGTACGCGGCCGGAGGGAGGAACCCGCCGCCGGCAACCGCGCCCGGATCGATGAAGAGCTCGAGAGGGACCGTGCTGAACGTGGTCGCGTACTGGAGCTCGGTCTCGCAGAACACGCTCTGGAGGAGACCGTCCACGCCCTGGGGCTGGTCGCCGTCGATGTTCGCCTGGATGAAGCCCATTTCGGGCGATTCGGTCGGGCCCTCGTTCCAGACGCGGATCGCTGCGGTCATCGTCTTCTCGAGATCGTTCGCGAGGCTGAGGCGCCCGTGCGACCCGTCGATCGCGACCGACTCGTTGACGATCGAGAGCGTCTCGCCGGAGAGCTCGCTCGCGGAATCGGGGAGCGTCTTGTGGGTGCTCACCCAGTTGGTCCAGGGCTCGTGCATCTCGTTCATGAGCGGGCCCATGTTCACGTGGCAGTTGTGGCAGAGCGCGTCCGCGGACTTCTTCGTGACCATCCTCTTCTTGGTCGGGTCCTTGGTGTACGTGTAGACGTCACCATCCGGACGGAGCTGCACGCGCTGCAGGATGCCGGGCTTCTTCTTGTCGCTGCTCGGCGTCATCACGTAGAAGTTGTAGAGGCCGGTCTTGCGATCGAGCGCCATCACCTCGACGCGATCGAAGACCATCGGATCGCCGTTCTCGGCGCCCGCGACGTCGGGCGAGCTGAAGATGGCGGCCATCAAGCTGTAGGACATGTAGCTCGGCTCGCTCTCCGGGTTCCCTTCTCCCGTGTTGCAGCCGGTCACGATCGAGCGCGGGAGCAGCATGTCGGTCTCGTGCTGCTCGCCGGTGGCGCGCGACGAGCTCTCCTCGACCACGAAGATCTCTTTCGAGTCGGTGCGCTCGCACTCGCGGCCGACCTTGAAGAGCTTCTCGAACTCTTTGAAGTTGCGCGGGACCTTGTCGAGGTGGCCCTTGAGCACGTCGGCGACGCGGTCGTCGCCGAAGAGCGCTTTGGTCTCGGCCACGTTCTGCTCTTCGACGGGCTCCTCTTCCTCGCAGCCGCCGGCGACCGCCAGGAGCGACGAGATGAGGACTGCGGGAGCAAGGAAGCGAAGGGGTTTCATGATGCGCTCTCGATCGCGATCAGTTCGCGGTCTTGGTGAACTCGCTGCAGAACGGTCCGGTCGTCGTGGTGCACGAGCCGGCGTTCTCGACGGCGCGGAGGGGAGCCGTCAGCACGATGTCCTTGCCGAAGCGGTCGTTGCAGAACGCCAGGAGGTTCTCCGAGTAGTCGGGGTTGACCTCGAGATCGCTGCGCTCCGAAGCGGGAACCTCGCAGATCGTCAGCTGCTGGTAGTCCTGCCCGTCGACCTTCGCGCGGCGGCAGCCGGGCGGGAGCGCGTCCTTGCTCGACCAGGTTCCCTGGAGGAAGCCCTCGAGCTCGTTCGGAAGCTCGTTGTAGGTGCAGCCGCACTCCTGGTTCGCGCGAACGACGACCTGGCTGATGTGCGGATCGCTCATGCGCCAATCGACGCCGCCGTTCTCGAGGCGATCGACGGTCATGCACGCGGTCAGATCCTTGAAGTGGTCGTAGCCGGGGTCGCTCTGCTTGGTGATCACGCGCGCGCCGAGCTTGTACGCCTTGTCCCAAGCGCTCTTCTTGCTGAGGTCGACGCCGCGGCAGGCCTTCTTCAGCTTCTCGGCCTTCTCGGGGTACTTGAGCGTCGCGAGGAAGCAGGCCGCCTGGCGATCCTCGTTCTTGTCGGACTCGACGCCCATCGCGTCTTTGACGAGCGTCGTCGCGGCGCCGCGCGAGTTGAACTCGCCATCCATGCGCACGAGCGTCGGGTCGAACGTCGCGCCGAAGTTCGCGGCCTTCGACAGCTCGGCGGCGAGCTTCTTGTCGCGCGCGTCGCCGACCGAGACGTCGAGGTAGACGCTGGTGAAGTAGCAGTAGAGCTTCGCGTTCGGATCGATCTCCGAGTACGTCGTGATCGCCTTGCCGTTCTGGATCGCGTGGTACTCGCAGTACTCCTGACCGCGGCCGTCGCGCGTGCCCATGTCGCCGTCGACGCCCGGGCGGTCGCCGCATTGCCAGCGAACCACGCCCTCGGCGAGCTCTTGCGCCTTCACCGCGGCGTGCCGGGTGATGTTCTCTTCGCAGAGACCGGCGAGATCGAACGGCGTCTGCGCACCCTCCGGAACGACGTCCTGCTCGTCGCCCGTCTCGGCGTCACCCTCGTCGCAGCCGGGGGCGACGAGCCCGAGCGCGAGGAGAGAGAAAGAAAGCACGCCGAGGGAGCCGCTGATCGTTCGTCCGAAGTTCATGGGAGTCACCTTGAAACCGAAGGGGAAGCCGCCCGTTGGTGTGGGGCGCTTGTGCACACAGTGGACCAAGCGCCGCAGGCCGAAGCGCGGGCGGAATACCCCAAATACGGCGTCGTGGTGTAGGATATTTCCCCACGAAAACCGCCAATTGGTAAGACCGACTGGTTATCCATGGACCAACAATTCACCACCCAGGAAAGCCCACACGGGAGCACCCGGTTCGGTGGTCGGGACCGTCGAGGCGGACCAGGCCCTCCAGCGCCGTGGCGCGCGACGGGAGAGAGGAGTAACTCGTGGCGATGCTGGATGACCGCCTCCGCGAGTGCCTGACGTTCGACGACGTCCTCCTCGTCCCCGCGTACAGCGAGGTGCTGCCCAACGAGGTGGAGGTCAAGACCAAGCTCACCAAGAACATCGAGCTCAACACGCCGCTCCTGTCGGCGGCGATGGACTCGGTCACCGAGGGGCGCGCAGCGATCACGATGGCCCGCGTCGGCGGCATCGGGATCATCCACAAGAACCTCACGCCGCGCGATCAGGCGCGCGAGGTCGAGCGCGTCAAGCGCGCCGAGAGCGGGATGATCGGCGCGCCGGTCACCGCGCGGCCCGAGCAGACGCTCGCCGAAGCGCTCGAGGTCATGAACGAGCACTCGATCAGCGGCGTGCCCGTCGTCGAAAATGACAAGCCCGTAGGCATCCTCACCGCGCGCGACGTGCGCTTCGCGCTCGACCTCCGGCAGAAGGTCTCGCAGCTGATGACCAAGAACCTTGTCACCGTGCCGCCGGGCGTCTCGAACGACCGCGCCAAGGAGCTGCTCCACAAGCACCGCATCGAGAAGCTCCTGGTCGTAGACGACAACGGCAAGCTCGTCGGCCTCATCACGATCAAGGACCTGATGCAGGCCGACAAGAACCCCGACGCGCTCAAGGACGAGCACGGTCGTCTGCGATGCGGCGCGGCCATCGGGCCCGGCGCCGATCGCGACGAGCGCATCGAGGCGCTCGTCTCCGCGGGCGTCGACGTCATCGTCGTCGACACCGCCCCCGGCCACTCGCGCGGCGTGATCGAGGCCGTCGCAGCGGTGAAGAAGCGCTATCCTAACATGAATGTCATTGCAGGAAACGTCGCCACGGCAGAGGCTACCGAGGCGCTGATCGGTGCCGGCGCCGACGCGGTCAAGGTGGGCATCGGGCCGGGAAGCATTTGCACGACCCGCGTGGTCGCCGGCGTCGGCGTCCCGCAGATCACCGCCATCAGCGACTGCGCGCGCGTCGGCGACCGCCACGGCATTCCGATCATCGCCGACGGCGGCATCAAATTCTCGGGCGACGTCACCAAGGCGATCGCCGCCGGCGCCTCGAGCATCATGGTCGGATCGCTCTTCGCGGGCACCGACGAGTCACCGGGCGATCTCGTCCTTTACCAAGGTCGCAGCTACAAGGTGTACCGCGGCATGGGCTCGCTCGGTGCGATGAAGAAGGGCAGCAAGGACCGCTACGGTCAGGGCGGCGCCGCGGACGAGAAGCTCGTCCCCGAAGGCATCGAGGGGCGCGTGCCGTACCGCGGATCGCTCTCGTCGATCGTGTTCCAGCTGGTCGGCGGCCTCCGCTCGGGCATGGGCTACACCGGGTCGAAGACGATCAAGGATCTGCGAGAACGCGCGCGTTTCGTGCGGATCACCTCGCAAGGCCTCCGCGAAAGTCACGTGCACGACGTCATCATCACGGAAGAAGCGCCGAACTACCGCGTATCCTGACGCGATGCGACGCGTCCACGTGCTGGCGCTCGCCGTCGCGGCGCTGTTCGGCTGCCGGCGGCCTCCTGCTCCCGGAATTCCGATGGGCCCTCCGCGCCCGCCGGGGCCTCCGCGGCCACCCCTCGTGGAAGCACCGGCACCCGCACCGAGGCCCATCTGGGCTCCCGCGTTCCATCGAGAGTGCAAGGGCAGCATCACCCCGCCGGTCCTCTCCCGGGACGGAGCGTCGGTGGCGTTCTGCTCGCGGCTCTTCGAGACCAAGCGCGGTGTGTTCGTCGATCAGGTCCCCATCGGCGTCGCCGCCATCCTCCCCGATGGGCGCATGCTCTCGAACGACTATGGTGGAAAGTGGATGGTCGGGCGTCCGGGCGGCTCGACGGAGAGCTCGACCGAGGGCAGCCTCTCCGACAGCCTCGCGATCTCTCCGAGCGGCAAGCGCTTCGTCACGGTCGAGCGCGGGAGCCTCATCGTCCGCGAGATCGATCCCTTGAAAGAAGTCACGGAGATCGAGCTCGGAGAGGTCTCGCCGGATCCTACGGTCGGGTTCCTCGCGGACGAACGCGTCATCGCGATCGTCCCGGGAGACTGCAAGACGACGCGAGGCAGGAACAAGGGCGGCTCCAGGTGGCAAAAGACCGATTGTGCGTCGCGCAGCTGGATGGTCGTCGAAGATGACAAATTGGTGAAGCTCCGCGACGCCGCGGACGTCGAGTCGATCGCGTTTTCGAGCGGAGGCAACCGCGCGATCGTCCAGCGCCCGGACGGCACGCGAGCGGTGATCGAGCTGCCGGGAGGCAACGAGGTGGTCAAGCTCCCGGGGCGCGCCGGCGACGCAGAAGACGACCACGGGTTCGAGCCGATGGCGCTGGATCGCAGCGGAGAACGTGCCGCCTACTTGGACGACAAGGGGGTCGTCGTCGTCGAGCTCGCGGGCGCGACGTTCACAGCGATCGCGCGGGTCGACGAGGCCACGCCTCGCGATTTGGTCTTCGCTCCGGATGGCAAGACCCTGTACCTCTCGACCAACGAGCGCGTCGTTGCGCTTCGTGAAGGCGCCCCCGAACGGGCCATCGCGATGCCGAAGTACGAGGTGAAGCCTCCCGAGGGGTTCTCGGCGTTCGGCGTGAAGTGCGCGAGCGGTGACGAGCCCGAGGAAACCGGAAGTGACGAGCTCTGCCGCGCCAGACAGCACGGCCTCGGCGGCTCGGGCGTGCTCTTCGCCCAAGGCTGGACGATGAGCCTCCCCGACGGGCACGTGAAGGCCTTCTACAATCGAGAAGAATTCGCCGAGGTCTACGTGACGGCGGTCGATCCGTCCGAGTTCCCGGAGCAGGATGCCGCCGCGTGGGCCAAGAGCATCGTCGCCTCCGAATCGTGGGCCGGCGCCGAAGTAGACCCAAAGACGAGCATCAAGATGCGCGGGGCGCGAGCCTTCGAGTTCGCCGAGTTCTGGCGCAGCGGCTGCGAACCTTCGGACGTCTATACGAGCGTTCTCGAACGCGACGGGCTCCTTTACCGGGTTCGGATCAAGGTTCCTTCGGAGACCGACCAGAAGCTCGTTGCTCAGCTCTTGAAGACGTTCGTCGACGAGCCGTTCGGCACCGGCGACGTAGGCGCGCGTGCGTTCGCCACGCCGCCCCCGTCACCCGACGGCCCGTGCTGATCGATTCGCTGCCTTCGGCCCCGGCCCGAATATCTGCTACTTCTCGGCCGTGGCAAAGGTCGACGAGACGCTGAAGAGCATCGCCCGGGGCCTGAAAGAGGGGCACGCCGATCCGCCGCGTGCGCTCTCGGTCGAACAGAAGCTCTTCGTGGTGCTGGCTGCGATCTTCGTCACCTGCCTGGTCCTCGGCGACGTCACGGGCGGAAAGGCATTTGCGACGGCCGTCGGTCCCGTCAGCGTGGGCATGATCCTGTTCCCGGTGACGTTCCTCCTTACCGACGTCATCAACGACTTCTACGGGCGCCGCGGTGCGCGTTTCGTGACGATGGTCGGCGCAGCCATGGCGACGCTTGCTTATCTCGCGCTCGTCGTCACGACGCTGCTTCCGACCGACGCCGACAGCTACTTCCAGGACGGCGAGTACACGAAGATCTTCGGTGGCAGCTCGAAGCTGTTCCTCGCTTCGATCATCGCGTACCTCATCGGGCAAATCCTGGACATCAACATCTTCCTCTTCTGGAAGAAGGCGACGAAGGGCAAGCACCTGTGGCTGCGCGCGACGGGCTCGACGCTCCTCAGTCAGCTCGTCGACACCGCGACGATCAACTCGATCTTCTGGGCAGGCGTCGCGGACAAGACCTGGGGTTGGATCATCGCGAAGATCGTTCGCGAGTACTTGATCAAGGTCGTCGTCGCGATCCTCCTCACGCCGGTCGTCTACGCCGTCCACGGCCTCATCATGCGGCGGCTGGGCCTCGAGCCGGCGCCGCACCAAGAAGAAGCCAACGCGTAGTCTTCTTCAGAACGTGCAGACCGTCGCGACCTTCGAAGCGGCGCCGCTCGAGCCGACGAAGCGCTCGCGCGACGCTGCGGTGGTGCCGGGGATCGACGAGCAACCGTCGTTTTCGGGCGCTGCCTTGGCCATGCAAGTCCCGCCGTCGGCGGTCTTGGCGCAGAACGTCGGCGCGTGCCCGTCGGAGTCGGCGCAGTAACCTTCGCACTCCACGGTGCAGTAGCCGTCGCCGCCGTCCTTGAGGCAGTGCGCCTGCTCGCCGTCGACCGAGAACGCGCAGTCGGCGTTCGAAGCGCAGGGCGTTCCGATCCAGGGGCTGTCGTCCGGGACGACGAGCATCTCGCCGGTCGTGAGGTCCTGCTTGATCTGGCCGGCGTTTGCGCAGTGCTGGCCGTCGAGCGCGCGGTTCTTGTCGTAGGGGCAGACGAGCTGCGGCAGGTTGCGCGAGTCCCAGGTGGGGAACACGTCGGCGTTCGTCGTCGGGCGCTTCACCTGCGACATCGCCGGGTAGTCGACGTCGACGAACTTGCCTTCGTGCGTGTCCCACTCGGTGATCACGTCGACCGAGACGGTGAGCTGCGCCGTCTCACCGGACGCGTGCGGCTCGGACATGTCCATGCCGAGGATGTGCGCGAGCTCGACGACGTGCTCGCCGGCCATGCGGTTGCAGCCGTGCGAGACCGGGCCGCGCTTGAGGATCCACTCCCAGTCGCCGGTGTCGGCGTTGCGCGTCGAGGTGATCGGTCCGTGGAACGCGAGACCGCGCGACGCGTGGTACTTCATGAACGGGAAGCCGCCCCACGCCGCCTTCTCGTTGGTGGGCGTGAACGGAACCGCGAAGAGCTTCGGGTAGTGACCCGGGCCGGCGGGCGCCTTGCCGGTGGACGGGTCGACCGCGCCGGTCGCGATCGGGTAGACGACCGTGAGGCTCGTTCGCCCGCTGGTCTCGACCTTGGTGCGCGCATAGAACGGGAGCTCGCCGGCGAAGCCCTCGGGCAGGAGACCTGTCGCACGGACCGTGTGGCCCTTCAGCGAGACCACGAGCGACGGCGACTCGATCTTCGGGAGCCAGCCTTCGTAGATCCACTTCTGGCTCTTGCCGCCCGTCTTCTCGACGTTCTTGAGGTAGTCCTCCTCCGCGGTGGTTCCCTCTTCCTCGCAACCGATCGAGGTCGCGGCAAACAGGGCGGCGAGGGCGGCGAGGAGAAGCTTCTTCGACATGGCGGGCGCCTAAAGCACGGCGCAGGCCAGCCGCCGACGGCGGCTCATTCAGCTGTAAATACGGAAGAAGTTGCCTGCGCCGGACGCCTGTATGGATCATCGGTGGCCCACCGCAGCCTACATGTGGGTGGATATGGATCCACCCGCCGGGTCACGGCGGCCCGTGCTCCTCGAGGGCGTCGCGCTCCTTGGCCGCGGGGAGCCAGACGATGAACGTCGTCCCCTCGCCGAAGCGCGTCTCGACCTCGATGGTTCCGCCGAGCGCCTCGACGATCTCGCGGACGATCGTGAGCCCCCACCCGGTCCCGCTCGACTTGGTCGTGAAGAACGGCTCGAACAGACGCCTGCGTACGGCGTCGGTCATCCCGCCGCCGGTGTCGCTCACGCTGACCTCGACGAACGATGCGTCGCCCCGTCTGGCCCCGCGCACGTTCACGCGGATCGTGCCGCCGCTCCCGATGGCGTCGCGCGCGTTGACCACGAGGTTCAACAGGATTTGTTGGATCTGGCTCGCCGTCGCCCGAGCACGCAGCGTGTCGTTCGAGACCTGAAGATCGAGCGTCGCCTGTCCGCGCACCATCGCGGTGAGCACGCCCTCGAAGGCGAGCGCGGTGCTCCCGACGTCGGTCGCGATCGCGGCGCTCTCGCGCTGTTGCTGCGCGAGCCGGAGCAGGTCTTGCGTGAACCGTGCGCCCGTGCCGACTGCCGCAAGGACGTCGCGCGCTACCTCGCCGAACGGCGACTCCTCGCGCGCGTACGACGCGACCAGCAGCTGGATCGTCGTGAGGACGTTGTTCACGTCGTGCGCCACGCTCAGCGCGAGCCGCGCGAGGACCTCGAGCTTCTGTGCCTGACGACGCTCGGCCTCGAGCTCGCGGCGCCGGCGCTCGGACTGGAGGGTGTTTGCTTGCTCGAACACCAACGCCAAGATGTCGGCCATCGTTCCGGCGAACGCCTTGTCGTGCGCCGTCCATTCGCGCGGCCCGCCGACGTGCTCGTGGCAGACGATCCCGAACAACTCGTCGCCCCGGAAAATCGGTGCGTCGAGGAGCGCGCCGATCTGCTGCGGAACGAGGTAGCTCTCGGCGAGCTCGCTGGTCAGCGGATCGCTCACCGCGTCGGGCGCCGAAATCCAGCGCCGCTCGCGCAGCGCGCTCATGTACTTGGGATAGGCCGCAGCGGATATCTCGAGGACCGGCAGCGTCCCCGTCGGCCAACTGCCGTGCAGCACCTCACACCGGAGCGTCGTGTGATCGGGATTGAAGAGCCAGATGCCCACGCGTGAGACGCGCAGCGTGTCCGCGCTCAGACGAGCGGCCTTCCGACATGCCTCTTGCAGAGGGAACTGTTCTCCGATTCGCAGCTTTGCGAGCTGGAGTCGCGCACCCGAGAAGGGTGCGCTCTGGGGTCCCGCCATTTCGGCAGGGTCGCACGGTGTCGTGGGGACCATCAATCACAGATCGATCTGCATCCCGATCTCGACGACCCGCTGAGCCGGGATGCCGAAGTAGCGCGGCGCAGTCTGCGAGTTGCGGCTCATGAACGCGAACAGTTGCTCGGCGCGGCGGCTCATCTTGCCTGCGCCCGTCGCGAGGAGCGTCTCGCGGCCGAGGTAGTACGCGACGTCCTCGAACGAAAACGGTAGGTCGAGCTGTTTGACGGCTCGCCTGAGCATTCGCGGCACGTTCGGCGTCTCCATGAAGCCGACGCGGATCCTCACGCGATAAAATCCCTGATCGAGCGGCTCGACCTCGACCCTTCGCTCGAGCACGCGCGGCACCTTCTCGTTTACCACGGTGACGAGGAGCACGACGTCGTGAATCGCCTTGTTGAACCGCAGGTGATGAAGGAGAAGCGGCGGCGTTCCGCTCGGGTTCGACGTGAGGAAAACCGCGACGCCCGGCACGCGGACGATCGGCAGCCGCTTCTGCTCGTCCGTGGTGAACTGTCCCTTTCGCATGCCTTCGATGAGCTCGGCGAGCGGTCGCACGAGGGCCGAAAAGTGCTCCGCCAAGAGGGCGCGCCCGCGCTTCCACACGATCATCGACGCGAACAGGCACACCCCGATGACGATCGGGACGAACCCTCCGTCGACGATCTTGAGGGTGTTCGCGCCGAAGAAGGACAGGTCGATCGCCAAGAAGATGGCCGCCAGCGGGAGGATCCTGCCGAGCGACCAGCGCCAGCGTTGGTGCGCCATCACGAAGAACGCGACGGTCGTGATTCCCATCGTCCCCGTGACCGCGATGCCGTACGCGGCGGCGAGCGACGACGACTGCTGGAACGCGAGGACGAGGGTAACGCACCCGATGGCCAGGGCTGCGTTCACCTCGGGGATGTAGATCTGCCCTTCGGTAGAGCTCGACGTGTGCGTGATCGTGACACGAGGGAAGTAGCCGAGCTGTACTGCCTGGCGCGTCAGCGAGTAGGCGCCGGAGATGAGCGCCTGCGACGCGATGCTCGACGCCATCGCGGCCAGGACGACGAGCGGGATGACGAACCAGCCCTTCGGCACCTGTGCGTAGAAAGGGTTGGCGGCGACCGTCGCCAGCGTCTCGGCGTCGGGGGCGGTGGTGAGGAGCGCGCCCTGACCGAAGTAGCTGAGCAGCAGGGCCGGCAGGACCAGGCCGTACCAGGCGATCTGGATCGGCCGGCGGCCGAAGTGACCCATGTCCGCGTAGAGCGCCTCGCCGCCGGTGATCACCAGGACGACGGAGCCGAGCACGACGAAGCCGTGGATGTGGTGCTCCTGAAAGAAGCGGACGGCGTAGATGGGGTTCGCTGCCGCGAGGATCTCGGGGTGCTTGCTGACGTGGAACGCGCCGAGGACGCCCAGCGTCACGAACCACAGGACCATGATCGGTCCGAAGAGCTTGCCGATCGTTGCTGTGCCCCGCTTTTGTAGCGCGAACAGCCCGAGCAAGATGACCACCGTGAGCGGGACGACGAACGGATCCATCCTGTGCGTCGCGACCTCGAGGCCCTCGGTCGCTGACAGAACCGTAATCGCCGGCGTGATGATGCCGTCGCCGTAGAGGAGGCAGGCCCCGAAGAGGACGAGCGCGGTCAGGACGCCGACCCTGCCCTGCTTCTTCTTCTCCGGGTTCTCCGGCAAGAGCGCGAGAAGTGCCAGGATGCCGCCCTCTCCTTGGTTGTCGGCGCGCATGATGAACGTCAGGTACTTGACGCTCACGACGAGGATCACGCTCCAGAACATGAGGGACAGAATGCCGAAGACGTTCGCCAGCGTCGGCGGCACGGCGTGCGGTCCGTGCACGCACTCCTTGAGCGCATAGAGCGGGCTCGTGCCGATGTCGCCGTAGACGACGCCGACCGCTCCGAGCGCCAGCGCGCCCAGCTTCGTCGTGCTCCCGTGCTCGCGCGATTCTGGAGGCCGAAGCGCTCCGTCTGCGCCGACTACTGGCGCCGCTACGTCCACGCGCGGATCTCTAGCGCGTCACAGGTCGACCTGCATCCCGATCTCGACCACGCGCTCGGGCGGGATCCCGAAGTAGCTCGGCGCTTGGTTCGAGTTGCGTGACAAGAATGCGAAGAGGCGCTCGGCCTGCTTGCCCATGTCGCCGTGCGCGGAAGCGAGCAGCGTCTCGCGACCGAGGTAATACGTCACATCGTCGAGATCGAACGGCTCGTCGAAGAGCTTTGCCGCCTCGGCGAGCGCGGCCGGAACGTCGGGCGTCTCCATGAAGCCGACGCGGATCCGCACGCGATAGAAGCCATGAAGGAGCGGCTCCACCTCGACGTGGCGATCGTCGATCACGCGCGGCACCTTCTCGTTGAGCACCGTGACCAAGAGGACGGTGCCCTGGATGCATCGGTTGTGGCGCGCGTGATGCATGAGGAGCGGCGGCGTGCCGACCGGGTTGCTGGTGAGAAAGACCGCGACGCCCTCGGAGCGAAGGATGTTGAGCTCCTTGCCGTCTCGGTGCCGGTACACGTCGCGCCCGACGTTCTCCAAGAACTCGTCGAGCGGCTTCGAAGCGCGCGCGAAGTGCTGCGCGAGGAGGCCGCGGCCGCGCTTCCATACGCGCATCACCGTGAAGATGCCGGCACCGATCGCCAGCGGGACGAAGCCGCCGTCGAAGAACTTCACCAGGTTCGAGCTGAGGAAGGTGAGCTCGATCGAGATGAAGAGCAGGTAGAGAGGCAGCGCTTTGTAGAGCGGCCACTCCCAGCGCCGGAGGCAGACGACGAAGAAGGCAGTAGAGGTGATCGCCATCGTCCCCATCACCGCGATGCCGTACGCAGCGGCGAGCTTCGACGAGCTCTGGAAGACGAGGACGAGGGCGATGCATCCGACGGCGAGCGCGGCGTTCACCTCGGGGATGTAGATTTGCCCTTCGGATTCGCTGGAGGTGTGGAGCACCTTCACGCGCGGCAGGAAGCCGAGCTGCACCGCTTGGCGTGTGAGCGAGTAGGCGCCGGAGATGAGCGCTTGCGAGGCGATGACGGTCGCTGCGGTCGCGAGCGCGACGAGCGGATAGATCGCAGGGCCCTGTGGCACGAGCGAGTAGAAGGGGTTCTTCGCGATCGTCTCGGCCTCACCCGGGTGGGCGAGCAAGAGCGCACCCTGGCCGAGGTAGTTGAGGATCAGCGCCGGCATCGTGATGGTGAACCACGCGAGCCGGATCGGCTTGCGGCCGAAGTGGCCCATGTCGGCGTAGAGCGCCTCGCTCCCGGTGATGCAAAGCACGACCGAGCCGAGGACGGTGAACCCCGTCTTGCCGTTCGCCAGGAAGAACTCGACCGCGTAGGTCGGAGAGACGGCGGCGAGGACCCTCGGGTACTTCACGATCGCGAGGACGCCGAGGATCGCGAGCGTCGCGAACCACGCGATCATGATCGGACCGAAGACCCGGCCGATCGATCCGGTGCCGCGCTTCTGGATCGCGAAGAGCGCGATGAGGATCACGACCGTGATCGGAACGATCAGCTTGTCGAACGCGTGGGTCGCGACGCCCAGGCCTTCGACTGCGCTGAGCACGCTGATCGCGGGCGTGATGATGCCTTCGCCGTACAGCAGGCAGGCGCCGATCAAGACGACGCTCGTCAAGATGCCGACGGTCCCGACGACCTTGCGGGGCTTCTCGTCGGGGAGGAGCGCGAGCATCGCGAGCACTCCGCCTTCGCCCTGGTTGTTCGCTCGCAGGATGAACCCGACGTACTTGAAGCTGACGACGAGCGTCACCGCCCAGAACATCAGGGACAGCACGCCAAAGACGTTCACTTCGCTGGGCGGCACCGCGTGGGGGCCGTGAAAGCACTCCTTTACCGCGTAGAGCGGGCTCGTTCCGATATCTCCGTAAACGACGCCCAACGCACCGAGCGCCAAGGCGACGATTCGACCGTCGCTGTGACCCGCATGGATCTGGCTCGACATGCGCGACTTCGGTGCCGACCGGTAGTCGGCCGAGTGCGACATAGGGCCCGGATTAAAACGCAAACGCGCGGGAGGATCCACGCCGATGAATCGGCGAGATGTCCCGCGCGCTCGCGCGTGCTCTCCGGCGCGCCTCGCGTGGCGCGCCTCTGTGCAGTGCGATCAGCCGCCGTCGAGCTGCGGCGGAGCGCTCCCGCTGCCGACTCCGATGTCGATGCGACGAGGCTTTGCCCGGTCGTGGCGCGGGATCTTGATCGTCAGGACGCCGTCTGCGAGCTCGGCGTACAGCTTGTCCGTGTCGAGGTGCTCGGGCAGCGTGAAGGACTTGGCGAACGAACCGTAGCCGCGGCCGAGCCACACCTTGTCGTTGGGATCACCGGCGTAGTTTCGTTGACCCTTCACCGTGAGTACACCGCCTTCGAGCAGGATCTCGAGATCGTCGCGCTTCATTCCGGGGACATCGAGCGAGAAGCAGATTTCGTTTCCGTTCGCGCGTACGTCGCAAGCCGGGCTAAACGAAGCTGCCCGCGATGCACCCAGCGACGTTCCCGTCACGTCACGCATGACGTCGTCGAACAGGCGGTCGAAAGCTGAAAATGCACCGTAGGTCGTCAACATGAGCCACCTCCTTTTGGAGCCCCACCTCCTGGGGCTTGTCGATCGCCCAGATCGATAAATTCGTCCCTCGAGCCGTCAAGACCTCGCGCTTGCGCCCGCAGCCGGAAACCGTTGCGGTCTCGAGCGCGATGGTTATCCGTCCCGCTATCGACAAGGAGGTTTCCCATGGCACTCGTGCAATGGTCCGCCTTCCCGTTCGATCTCCGGCCGGCCCGCGTCGCGCCCCCGCACGCGTTCCGAAGCCGGTGGAACGACGAAGGCGATGCTCTCGTTCTCAGTACGTTCACGGCGTCTTTCGACGAAGGCGACTTGGTCGTCCGCGTCGCCAAGCTTCCGAGCGTCCGACCGCGGCGGTTCGCCATCCACGTCGCCGGTGAGGCCGACGCTCAGGATCTCGCTCCTTCTGCCGGCACGCCCCCGGCGGGCGTCTGGGAGCGCACGAGGGACTGGGCTCGGCGCAGCATGGTCGCCCTCCGGCGCGCGCTCGGAGGTGCGCGATGATTCGTCCGTACCCGGTTCCGCTCATCGACGAGGAGGCCGAGCCCATGGATCCCTTCGAGCTCTGGCCTGACCTTCCACGACGCGACGAGGAAGAGCTCGAGGGCCTCGGCATCTGGAAGCTCCTCGAGCGGGCGGACCGCCGCGTCCTTCGTCGCTCGCGTGGCCGGGGACGACGTCCGGCCGCGTGAGCGTCATCAGATTCGCGCGACCGTCTTGACCGCCGGGCATGCCATCTGCCATGTTCCGCGGCGGAGAGGTGACCGAGTGGCCGAAGGTGCCTGATTCGAAATCAGGTGTAGGGCAACCTACCGCGGGTTCGAATCCCGCTCTCTCCGCCCGATGCTCGCTGCGCTCGCAGCGAGCGTCGACAGCGAATCCCGCTCTCTCCGCCGAAACGCCGTAGCTCCCCCGCGAGGATGTTCTACGGCCCAAGCAGACCGCGCTGCCGGTGCGGCGCGCGGCGGGCCTCGGAGTATAGTGGCGGATCCCAACGATGGCGGTACGCCTGTCCCGTGAAATGATCGAGCTCATCGAGAGCGGCGTGTCGACGATCGTCGGCTCTCGCGATGCGAACCTTCGTCCAGAGTGCGCCCGAGGGCTCGGCTCGACCGTCGCCGGCGACGGAGCGAGCGTGAGCGTGATCCTCTACGAGCCGCTCGCCAAGAAGATGCGCGACAACCTCGAAGAGAACGGGCTCATCGCCGTTACGTTCTCGCGGATCTTCGATCATCGATCGATCCAGCTGAAGGGAAAGGTCCGGATCATTCGACAAGGGACGGCCGAGGACGAGGCGATCTCGGACCGGTACCTGAACGCGTTCGCCGAAGCCGTGTCGCTGGCAGGGCTCCCGCGGTCCGTCGTACGGCGGGTCCACACGAAGCCGGCGATCGTCGTCGAGCTCGAGCCCACCGATGTCTTCCTGCAGACGCCGGGCAGGGACGCAGGCCGGCGGATGGAGGGAGCGTGAAGCGCACCTGCGGTCCGCCAAATCGCTGCTTTCAAGGGGTCATACCCGCGCTGATAGCGACGTGCTCGAAGGACGGAACGCCCAACGTCACGTACCTGAGCCAGGTCTTCAACGTCGACGAGCGGCACGTCGCGCTCTCGTGCCAGTTCTTCAACAAGACAAAGCAGAACGTCCTCGAGAACCCGTATGCGTGCGTGCGGATCTACGACCCCTTCACGTTCGAGTGCTACCGCCTCGAATTGAAGTACCTGCGCGCCGAAGCGAGCGGGCCGCTCTTCGACACGATGGCGCTCAGGATCCAAGCCATCGCGTCGCACACCGGGATGACCGGCGTGTTCAAGCTCCTATCGGCCGACGTGTACGAGGTCCTCTCGTGCGAGAAACAGGACGGCTTCATCGACGTGCCCGACGTCGTCGAGAGCGACGACCCGGGCGGGCCGCGCAGCGAGCTCCGCGGGCTTCAGCTCGTCTCCCAACAAGTCTGTCGTGCCCCCGACCTCGAGACGCTCCTCTCGACGGTGCTCGAGAGCCTCGAGGTGGCGCTCGGCTTCGAGCACTCCATGCTCCTGATGCCCGACGAGACCGGCGACAAGCTCTTCGCCGTCGCGAGCCGCGGCTACGGAGATGAGGGCATCGGCGCCGAGATCACGATGGGTGAGGGCCTCATCGGCACCGTCGCGAAGCAGCGCCAGATCCTCCGCATCTCCGGGGTCGAGAACGATCTCCGCTACGGCCGCGCGATCCGCAGCTCGGTGGAGCAAGCCGGCGGCAGGCGGAGCCTCAAGCCGGAGATCCCGCTGGCCGGGCTCTCGGACGCGCAGAGCCACATGGGGCTGCCGCTCGTGGTCGGCGATCGACTCGTCGGCGTCTTGGCGGTGGAGAGCAAGAACCGCTTGTCGTTCGACGAGTGGGACGAGACCTTCCTGGAGATCGTCGCGAACCAGGTGGCCTTCGGTCTCGACAACGTGCTCCTGCGCGAGCGGGCCAAAGAGGACGCGAAAGAGGAGACGTCTCCCGCGGCCCCGACTGCGGCTGAGCCAGCGCCCGTTCCGCCTCGGGCCGCGAGCGCGCAGGCCCCTACGCGCCGGTTCAAGTTCTTCCGTCATGACGATTGTGTCTTCGTCGACGACGAGTATCTGATCCGCAACGTACCGGGCCGCATCCTCTGGAAGCTCTTGCGAGCTCACGTGGACACCGGCAGGACCGAGTTCTCGAACCGTGAGCTCCGCCTCGACCCGTGGCTCGGGCTCCCCGCGCTGCGCGACAACCTCGAGAGCCGGCTCGTCCTCCTGCGCAAGCGCCTCGAGCTGAAGTGCCCGGAGATCAAGCTGCCCTCGACGGCGCGCGGCCATTTCAGGGTCGAGCCGAGCTGCAAGATCGAGCTCGAAGAGGCCGGTTAGGATCTTCTTACGATCCTCGTACGAAGCCCAAAAGGGCCATTTAGCGACGCGGATCGCCGGGAAGGTGCACCTTACGGATCGACGCAACGACGCGTCCCCCGACAAGGACCCAGCCCATGCACGCCGAGATCGAGCCCCCGACCCTTCGCAACAACGAGCCGCGACTCCCGAAGGTGGACCTGTACGGTGCCGTCCACAAGGGCATCCGCTACGCGCTCTCGTCGCTCCTTACCCGGATGGGTGCTGCAGACCTGACCGACTGCGCGAAGCTCGCCGGCTTGCTCGACGACCTCGACGGTGTTCTCTACCTCGTCGAGAGCCACATCGCGCATGAGGACAACCATGTGCACCCGGCGATCGAGCGCAAGGCTCCGGGCGCTTCATCGCGGCTGATGGAGGAGCACCGCGAGCACGAGCGCGCCATCTTCGAGCTTCGCTCCCTGATGACCGCGTTCAACTCCGCGCGACCGCAGGCGCTCGCCGCGGTCGGCCGCCAGCTCTACCTCGCGTACTCGCGCTTCGTCGCGGACAGCCTCCTGCACATGCTCGACGAGGAGAGCGTGATGGAGCCGCTCCTCGAGAGCCTCTACACGACCGAGGAGCTCACGGCGCTGCACGACGCCATCCTCGCCTCGATCGGTCCGGATGAGATGCTCGCCTTCACGCGCGTGATGGTTCCGGCGAACGGCCGCGATGTCCGCGTCGGCATGCTCTCCGGTGCCAAGAGCGCGATGCCGCCCGAGGCCTTCGTGATGCTCCTCGAGTCCTTCCAGCCGATGCTCGACGAAAGCGATTGGCTGGATCTCACCACGCGGCTCGGCGTCGCCGCCTGAGCCCGAAGATGAAGGTGAAGACGATGAAGACGCTTGGTTTCTTTTGGTAACAAGTCACCGAAAGCGCATCACGAGGCGCAGCCCGGAGGCGATCGCCTCGATGAGCGACGGCTCGATGCGCACCGGCATGAAGAGCTCTCGATCCCTGATCTCGAAGCGGAAGTTCTCGGTGAAGATCCCCGGCGGCAGCCACCAGAAGTCGAAGCGACGTTTGAGGTGGTGGGACGCTTCGTCGGAAACGAAGTCCATCGGCATTGCGTAGACCGCCGTGCCGCGGAGGTCGCCCGCGAGCGCTCCGTCGGGCGCGATCTTGATGCGCAGGTTGAGGCCATCCTCGAGGTTGGACCACATCCACGTCATCCCGCCCACGGCGACGTAGCCATCGCGCGATGCCTCCAGCCCGCGCGTGGTCTGCAACGCTTCGACGAGCCCGGGGGCCGGGCGGAGCGACGCGAGGAGGAGGTTCTCGTTCACTTGGGTGAGGACCGCGACGCCCTTGCCGTCGTCGGCGTAGGTGACGCGCACGGTCGGCGGGTCCTCGGTCAGCCACTCTGCCGGCGTCGTGCTCTTCTCCGCCGTGAGGTCGAGGAAGCGCCGGATGCGCTCCGGCGCAATGTGGTGCTCGAAAAGCGTGAAACACCCGCTCTCCTTCGCGCACCCCGAGACCAGGGCGTCGATCTCGTTGCCGGGATCGATCTTGGCCTGCTCGAACGTCGACGACGCGAAGCTGGAGACGAGCGCCTTGCCGGCCGCGTGATCGCGGAGCTCGGTGTGGAGCGCGATCCAGATGCTGGGCTTCAAATGCGTGCGAACGAGCGCGATGGCGTCTCGTTCGGTGAGTGCAGGCGCACGCGCAGGCGGCGGGGCCGGCAGCGAAGCCGTCACGGGCGGCGCCGTCGCGACCTGCGGTGCAGCCGCGGGCGCGCAGCCGGTGAGCGCGAGCACCAATGCCCAGACCAAGCGCACGCCGCTCATACGCTCCTCACCCGACCGGCTTCCCTCGCCGAGGGTACGCGGGTGTACGGCGCTACTCGACGCGCACCGCGATGATCTCGTTTCGCGTCGCCTTTACGGGCTGGGTGCCCATCGCCGAGAGCTCGTCGACCGATCCGATCAAGAGCGAATATCCCGACGAGCGTGCCGGCCCCACGGCGGTCCACCCCGAGCATCCGAGCTGTTTGGCGCGGCTGATCTGCCCGTCGGCGGTCACCTCGAGCAGGAGCGGTACGGCACGGTCGGGGACGGTGCCGTTGGCTGGTTGGGGCAAGCCGGCGATCGTGCCGGTGAACGTCCAGAGGAAGCTACCGTCCGGGCGCGGAGCGGCGGAGCCGCCGCGGCCCAGAGCGCGCAGACGGAAGACGACAGTACCGTCAGCTGCCAGGCGTACCAGCACGACCGTGTCCGCGAGGCTTCGGTCCTCGGTGGAGATGAGCAGCCCGCCGTCGGGGAGGGGCGTCGTGGTCGCGTGGTACGCCAGCACGGGCTCTTCGTGGGTGAAGATCGCCGTCCCGGTCGGATCGAGACGCTCGACGCGGAGGCCCGGCGCCTCCTCGCGGGGCGGCAGCTCGCCCGTCGTGACGATTCGGCCGCCATCTTCCAGATCTGCCATCGCGATCACGTCCCGAGCGCTGGCTGCTGCGGTGACCAGCATCCCTGCGTGGTCGTACTCGTACAAGAACGACCCGTAGTACTTCCCCATCGGCGGATCGATCGTGAGCCCTTCGGTGCCTCGCAGCGTGACCGAGGCTTGGACGGCCACGCGCACGCCCCCAACGTGGGTCGAGATCGCCGATGCATGGATGACTTGCTCGGCGTCGATGTCGAGCGGCTCGATGACGGCCGACCAGAGAGAGCCCGTTCCGGTGACCGCCTGAGCGACTTCGACCATGCCGTCGTCGTCCGCGGCCGCGACGTAGAGCGTCTCGCCGAACGCGGCGATTCGGGGCGCCTCGATGGCTCGGGAAGACGTCCACAGCTTGTCGATGCCGCCGTTCACGTTCGCCTCGAACACCGTGAACCTCGAGTCGTACTCGTTGGCGACGCCGCTCGAAAAAACGAGCGAGCCCGCTCTCCAAGGTACGAGCTCGAGCGGGCGCGGAACGTCGGAGAAGCCGGCGGACTCGAGGGTCGGCTCGCCGGTAGCAAAGACGACGTTCGTGGGCGGATTGCCCGTGGGCGTGATGGCGGCGGCTCCAGTGACCGTGACGAGGGGCGGAGGCCGATCCGGATCGGTGTCGTTCTGCGGAATGTAGAGCTGCGCAGTGACGGCCACGCTCCGCGCGTTGGCGGTGCAGAAGGAGTCGAACGTTCCGAGATCGGTGAACGGGCTCGGCACCTCGAGATGGATCGTCGCGCCTCCAAAGCTTCCCGCCGGAAAGCCGGTCGCCGTCAGCGTGGGCGTGTCGAAGGTCGTCGCCTCGCCGCGATCGGTGACGACGAGCGAAGCGCCGTCGAGGTATCCCTCGGGATCGAAGCTGCTCGAGAGGAAGAGCTGGGTGTCGACCTCGAGGATCTGGGCCCCGGGCTCACCTGTGATCTTCGTCCCGGTGACTTGGAGGCTGCCGGTGACCTGCCCGCCCGGCGGCGCGCATGCGCCGGCGAGGGCGAGCAGAAGCAGCGTCAGGCCGGCGCGTCTCATTCGAAGCTCCACGATGCACCGACGCCCGTGCCGCTCAACCGCACGTCCGGGACCATCGCCGGCGGAACGTCGGGATCGACGTCTCGGCGAGCGCCCGCGACGATGAGCGGAATGCCCGCGGCGGTCAGCACCGTTCCCGGGCCGAACGCCAACCCGGCGATGCCGGCTCCTGCGTCGCTCGGCCCTCCGAGCGCCACGTCGGCGAGGAAGATACCCGTGCCTGCGACGATCCCCAGACCGCCGATGCCGGTGAGGATACCGCCGGTCACGACCATCCCGGTCGAGAAGCGCTCGGCTTTCACGTTCGGATCGTCGAGCGCGATGCGGCGCCGCTCGAGCGCGTCACGCTCCTCTTGCGTCTGCTTCTTCGATCCGACGACGAGCATCGGAATGCCGACGCCGGCGCTGATGGTGCTCGCCATGAGCCAAGGCCAAGTCGTCGAGAGCGAGCCGTCGGGGCTGTAGCTCGCTGCTTGCGCGATCCCGACGCCGAGCCCGGCAGCCGCCAAGGAGGTGAGCGTGAAGCCGGTCATTGCGAGCGGCTGACTTCTTCTGCGTTCGGTGCCCTTCGGGGGGTCGACGAGCGCGAGCATGCCGAGCCCGCCGGCCGCAGCGAAGCCGGTGCCGGCGCCGATCAAGCTGGCGCCGAGGTTGGTCGTCTCGGCGTCGGGCCGGTCGATGCAGCCACCGATGCCGCAGTACTCGTCACCCCCGGCGGTGCCGAGGACGATCGCGCCGCTGATGATGAAGATTGCGCCGATCGACACCGAGGATCCGATCGGGATCATGAGCAGATCGTTCTCGGGCTTGTCGGCGACTTGTAGGCGAGGCGGGATGAAGAGGATCGGCGGGGGCACGAACGGCGGAGGTGGCGGCTGCTGCGGCGTCACCTGCGGGGGCGGCGTATCGGGCGGAGCCGTGGGCTCGACCGGCGGCGGAGGCGGCGGCGGCTGTTCCGGAGGGGGCGGCGCCGTCGGATCGGACGGCGCCGGCGCAGCCGGTGGCGGGATCGGAGGCGGCGCGGGCTCGGCCGATGGCGGTGGTGCCGCAGACGGGGCGGGCTGTGCGATGGCAAGTCGCGGACAGGCGGAAGCCATCATCGCGACAGCCAGCCAGCCGAGGGCGTGAGCTCTCATAAGGAAGCGGGGAGATTCGGGAGACCCGAAAGATTGTACCCGCTCTTCGGTGTCCGTCCCCGGCCGTTCCCGTTGAGAGAAAAAACGCTGTGGGTTTTAGGGGAGACAGAAGCCGTTTGCCGGGGGGAGCCCGTTCTTGCAGGGCGCGACGCAAGCTCGGGTCACGACGTCGGTCACCTGTCCGGCGGGACAGGAGGAGGCGGGCGGCGGCTGTCCGGAGCTCGGGTTCGGGAGCCCGGGCAAGCCGGGCCAGGGCATCCCCGGGATCCCCGGAACCTGTCCGAGACCGGGGATGTTGAAACCCGGGACGCCTGGGATGCCCATGCCCGTCCCGCTGCCGCCGCCCTCGACCTCGATGACGAATGCGTCGTTCGCGTGCTTCTGCAGCATCGGCTCGGAGAGCCACGCGTAGCCGCCCGCGCCCCAGTCGGCGCCCCAGCTGTTGTGGATCAAAAGCGCGCGCGAAGGCGTCGAGCGGTATCCGACCGCGGCGACGGCGTGACGGTAGTCGCCGCTGGTCTCGTACTCGGCGATCACCCCGCCCGGCGGGTTGGACCAGGCGTGCTTGTCGATGTTGAGCGAGAGATAGATCGCCTGCCCGCCGGCGATGACCTCGGCCAGCTCATCGAACGACCCCGGTGCCGAGAGCGTCTGGATCTTGGTGATCGGATACACGCCCATCTGGTTGGCGCGGTCCTTCTCGGTGACGAGGCCTGGATCGCTGCGCCATGAGCCCTGATCGACGTGGTACGCGTCCTCGCACCAGACGTCTTTGGGCGTCTCCTTGAGCTTGCACGCTTTGGCGGGATCGTAGGGCCAGCTCGCCTCGAGCGTGATGCGCCCGTCGGTCTTGCCGCCGCGATGGAGATCGTCCCACGCGTCTTCGGCGACGATGTGGAGCGGCGAGACGACATCCATCTTTCCGCCGCGTCGCAGCGAGTTCTCCATCAAGGTCGAGATCGTGAACGCCCAGCAAACCCCTACCTGCTGCTGATCTTTCACAGGGCCGTCGAGGCCCATCGCCCGCAGGTCGATCGCATCGGGCGTCCCGGCGCGGAGGCCCATCTTGTTGCGCGGCGTGATCGCGCGCGAAGACGACATCCGGGGGAGCGACATGCAGTCGGGCATGATCCACTTGCCCGGACCGAGCTCGATCGGCTTGCACCCCTTCGTCTTCTTGGCGCGCGCGCGAAGCTTGCTCGCGTCGAACGGCCGGAGGACCGGGCGCACCGGAGGCGAGGCGGCCGGGCCCGCGGCGACAGCCTGCGGGGGCGCCGTCCGCGGCCACTCCCACCCGGAGGGGAGCTTGGACCCGGGCGGGGGAGGGGGCTCCACCCGGCCCGAAGAAAAGGAGCAGGCCGCCAGCAAAAGCAGCGACGAGGACCCCAAAGCGAAGCGCATCCGGCGGACAGACGAGCGCAGCACGGAGGCATTCTACGGGCCCTGGGAAGCTGTCCGCCAGCGGGCTTGCTCGCCGTCGCTCTTCGTGCGAAACGCTCGCGCGAGTAGCACCGGAGAGGTGACCAGCGGGCCGCGAAGCGGCACGCCAAAAACAGAGCGTCGAAGGTGCACGACGCCCCGGGGGGAGAGTGGGCGATTCATTTGGGTGGTCCGCCAGCGGGCTTGCTCGCCGTCGCTCTTCGTGCGAAACGCTCGCGCGAGTAGCACCGGAGAGGTGACCGAGTGGTCGAAGGTGCACGACTGGAAATCGTGTGTACGGCAACGTACCGCGGGTTCGAATCCCGCCCTCTCCGCCGAATTGCGGTAGCTCCCCGCGCGGCCTTCTTTCTGCTGTTCCTCGGCGCGTGCAGCCACGATCCGGCGCAGCAGCCTGCCGCGGGACGCATCCAGGCGCCGCGTCCCACGGCCTCCGCGTCGGCGTCCGCCGCTCCTCTGGCTGCCGACCCCATCCAAAAGGCTGGTCCGGACGTCCAGGTGATTCCAGAGCCCCCCGCCGGTACGCCGGTCGATCGGCTCGGCGATCCGCTTCCGCCGGGGGCCATCGCCCGGTTCGGCACCACGCGCCTGCATCACGGAGGCACCGTCTACGGGGTGGCGCGATTTGGTGACGATATCGTCAGCGCCGGCGAGGGCATCTCGCATCGCGGAGCGACGCTCAACTTCTGGAACGCAGAGACAGGTCGCCTGAGCGCGAGCGCGCAGCTCGAGCTCCCGCACGCGGCTTGCTCCGATGCCGCGGGGCGCTTTCTGTTCGTCGCTTCGTCGGCGCAGCCGCTCCTCTACGAGCGGATCGACGGCGGCATCCGCACCACCGCGCTCCCGGTTCGCGACGGTGCCGTCATGGACATCGCGATCTCCCGAGACGGCAAGACGGCTGCGGTGCTGCGCAACGCCGGGTGCGAGGTCGACCTCTACGAGACGTCGCCGGCTCGGCATCTGCGGAGCGTCGGATGCTCGGCGCCGGTCCCTGGAACGCTGGCGATCTCCGACGACGGCGCGCAGATCGCGGTCGGCGACGAAGAGGGCGGCCTCTTCGTGATCGACGCGAAGGGCAAGCTCCTCCTCGCGTACGCGCAGCCCCAACCTCTCCGCGCTGCTCCGTCGCTGGCGTACCTCCCCGGCACGAAGGAGCTCATCGAGGCGCGCGCCAACGGAGCCCTCGCTCGCTGGTTGCCCAAGGCTCGCCGCACCACGTTCCAGCGCGCTGGAGCCTTCGAGGGCGAAGCCGAGTCGATCGCGATCTCCGATGACGGCGTGGACGTCCTGGTCGGCACCTCGGCGGGCCACGCCGACGTCACGCTGCTCTCGGCTTCGAACGGTGAGAAGCGCTGGGAGGTCTCGCTCACGGGCTATGCGAGCTTTGGCTATTCGGTCACGTTCGATCGGAGCGGCAGGGCAGTCGTCGGTACGGGAGGGGGCTCGGTCGAGCACCTCGATCGAAGGGACGGCAAGCCCGTCCGTCTCTTCGAGGGAGGGGAAGAAGACGTCAATGCGGTCGCCTTCCTCGACGAAGACCGCGTTCTGTCCTTCGGCTCTCACATCGAGCTCTGGTCTGTCGCCTCGCCGAAGTCGGCGCCTCAAAAGCCGATCGCCGACGAGGATCTCGGTGACTTCGTCGTCAGCGCCAAGGGTGACGTGCTCGTGGCGTCGACTCGGAGGGGCATCGTCAAGGTTCGCACCAAGGATTGGACGCGCGTCGGGGAGCTCGAGGATCTCGATGGCGGTTTCTACGGCGCCTCGGCCGACCTCAAGACGATGTTCCTCGGAACCTTCGGGACTTTCGAGCGCATCGACACCGCGCGGATGAAGAAGCTGCCTCCGCTCTCGGGCGCCACCGAGAAGCGTACGCCCGAGTGCGTGGCGGTCTCTGCGGATGGGTCGCGCGTCGCAGCGGTCCTCGGCGAGCAGAAAGGCCGTCCGCGCCTCTATCGATGGGAGACGGCCACCGCCGCTCCAGCGATCCAGGCGCTCTTCGAGAACGACGACCGGTGGGCCTGCGCGTTCGCTTCCAACGGCGCTCTGGTCGTCGGAACCGATCTGGGCACGTACGTCGTCGCCAAGGACGGGAAGGTGAAGAAGGTCAACGACCGCTCGATCTGGAGAGTCGAGAGCGATCCCAAGAGGCCGCGCGTCGCCTTCGCCGACACCGACGAGAAGATCGCGCTCCTCGACGTCACGACCGGCGCGGTGCGCGAGATCGGGAGTCACCTCGACAACGTCGACGAGCTCGCGTTCTCGCCGAGCGGCGAGCGATTGGCTTCGGCGAGCCAGGACGACTCTGTCGTGATCTGGGACGTGCGCTGACGGACGCGATCAGAAGCTCGTGCCGGTCGAGGTCACGGTTCCGTCGATCGTGCAGAGGCCCATGCCCTGGACGTTCTCGAGGACCACACCGTCGAAGGTCAGATCGAGCACGCCGGCCTGCTCCTCGTAGGTCGTGATGGTGAGGGTGCCGCTGATGGGATCGGGCATCTGGGACGAGATGTTCGTCCAGGTGGAGTTGTCGGTGACGAGGTTGATCACGTCCCCTGTCGCGATGCGCTGGGCGGTCGAGACTTGGATCGTGCCCGATGTCTGATGCAGATCGAACTGCAGGCTCGAGATCGGTGCGACGGTCGTCGAGATGGCCACCGACTCCTGGTTCGAGACCACCACGAGATCGCCGTCGAAGCTCGGTGAGCAACCGGTGAACGTGAGGTTGATCGTCGCTTCGTCCATGCCGCTGCCCGTCGACTGACCGCTGCCGCTCGTCGTCGTGGGCCCGTTCGTCGTCATCGACGAGGTCGTCGTCGTCGGACCCGCGGAGGTAGAAGGACCGTCGGGATCGCTCGCACCGGCCCCGCCACCGCCGCAAGGATCGTCGACGCACGCTTCCTCGTCGTCGCCACAGGCGGTCGCCCACACCGCCCCCAAGGACATGAGCGAGATACCCCAGACCGCCGCGCTGCGCTTCATGGGAGCACCGTTAGCATGACAAAGCGCGCGCTCGCACCGATGGCGCAGCGACACTTGCACCACTGGTGAGCCGCGCGGCCGAACGTAGCAATCCAACGCGCAATTCGAGCCTCGATTGCCAGGCACGCATGCTGCCTACAGGCCCCCACGATGAAGACGTCGATCGCTTGCGCTGCGCTCTCGTTCTCGATGCTCGCCGCCGTCGCCTGCGATGACGGCACGTCCGACGACGACACCGAGACCGGCGCGGGCGCCGGGCCGTCGAGCGGCAATGGGCCGACGGGCGGCCCGGGCACGACCGGCGTCGGCGGCTCGACTGGCGACGGCGGCTCGGGCTCGGGTGGTGCGCCCAACGATCTCGTGGATCTCGCCTCCTTCCAGTATGAGGGTGGCTTCCGGATCCCGGCGGACGACTTCGGCTCCTCGAGCGCCAACTACGCCGCGGGCCCCATCGCCTTCAACCCGGCCAACCAGTCGCTCTTCCTCGTCGGTCACGCGCAGCAGCACCCGATCGCGGAATTTGTGATCCCGGCGCTGGTGAGCTCCATGTCCGTGGGCGAGCTACCCCTCGCGAGCGCGCCGACGCAGGGATTCACGCAGGTCCTCTCCGGCGTCTCCGGGGGCAACCCCCAAGAGATGAACTCGATCGGCGGCATGCTCTGGTTCGATGGACCGAACGGGCCCGAGCTGATCATCAACGCGTACGAGTACTACGACGCTCCAGCCGACAACTCGCACACGACGATGGTGATCCGCGACGCCTCGAACATCGAGGGCGCGGCGCGCGAGGGTTGGTTCTCGCTCGAGGGTGGAGCGCATGCGAGCGGATGGATGTCGGCGATCCCGCAGCAGCACCAGGCAGCGCTCGGCGGCGCGTTCATCACCGGCCAGTCGAGCGGCATCCCGATCATCAGCCGGCTCAGCGTCGGGCCGTCGGCGTTCGTCTTCGATCCGGCGTCGCTGGTCGGTGGCGCACCGCCAGGCGATATCACGACAGCGACCCTCCTCGACTTCAGCCTCGACACGCCCCTCGCCGACGACCTGATGAACGACATGGGCCAAAACGATCTCTGGACGCACCTTTCGCGCGCCGCGTACGGCTTCATCCCGCCGGGGACACGTACCTACGTGACGATTGGCGCGAGCGGGGGCCACGCGTCCGGCGTTTGTTACAAGTGCGTCCCCGAAGGCGAGACCCAGGAGTGCGGCGGCTACTGCGCCAAGAACCCCGACGACTACGCGAACTACTACTGGCTCTGGGACGTCGACGATCTGGTTCGCGTCAAGAACGGCGAGATCGCATCCCATGAGGTGCTGCCGTACGAGTACGGCGTCTTCCCCACGCCCTTCTCGGGGACGATCGCCGGCGGCGCCTACGACGCCGCCAGCGGGCTCCTCTACCTGACGCTCCTCTACGCCGACGACTCACAAGGCGAGTACGCCGTGCCGCCGCTCGTCATCGCCTACTCGATTCACTGAGCGCCGTTTCCGCTCGCCACGACCGGCCGCTGCTGGCGGCCTGCGAGGGGCTGATGCCCGAGGCGCACGTCGATCTGCGGGTGTCGCCCGACGAGCGCTTTGAGCGACCGCAGGCTCGTCGCGTTGAGCGGCTGGTCGGCGGTGAACGAGCCGGGCTCTACCCCGTGCTCCCAACCCCACGCGGTGTGGCAGGTGTCGCCCACGAAGAGGACAGGACCGTCAGGTGTCCGCGCCAGGTAAGCGACGCTCCCGGGGGTGTGGCCGGGCACCCAGATCGCCCACACGCTCTCGTCGCCGAAGAGGTCGAGCACGCCGGCGAAGCGACCCGAGGGATCGGGCGCGAAGGGGAGCTCGGAGAGGGGCGCGTGACCGGCGAGCGCTCTGTTGGTGCTGCCTTGCACGAACGCGAAGAGGGCGGCGCGGGCGCTACCCTCGCCCGGACCCGTGAAGACCGGCGTTCCCTTCGGCACGTCGGGCATGCCCGAAATGTGGTCGAGGTGGAGGTGCGTCATCAGCACGCCCGCAGGCGGCGACGCCTCTCGTTCGAGGAAGGTGGCGGTATCCGTGTGCACCTTCATCTTCTCGGCGTTCATGAAACGGGCAACGAGCCCGCGGATCGCCGCGCTCTCCGGATCGGCCTTGAGCGCTCGCTCCACGCCGGTGTCCACGAGGAACGTTCCCTTCTCGGGGTGACGGAGGACGTGGAAGTAGATCTGGATCGGCTCGGGGCCGTTCGAGAGGCCCTCTTTCTTGGCATCGGCGTGATCGAGGTTGATGAGCCCGGCGCGCTCGACCTCCCAATCGGCCGCGACGATGGTCTCGATCACCACGGGCCCCGGTTTGGCGAGGGACGCCTCGAGCGCATCGCCCGAAGAGGCCACGCCGAGGGAAGCGCGCTCGCTGGGGTGCGTCGTTGCGCGAAAGCCGATCGCGAAGACGGCGGTCAGCGCGGCGCCGAGCACGGCCAACACGAGGAGGAAGATCTTGCGGCGGTTTCGCTTGGTCATGGGCCCAACCTAGGACCTACGATTGCGTATGACGACCCGCCAAGATCGTATCGTACCATACGGAAATGAATATCCCCTGGGACGACGTGCAGCTCTTTCTGGCGGTCGTCGAGGCCGGCAGCCTGAGCGGCGCGGCGCGACGGCTTCGCGTTGCGCAACCCACCATCAGCCGGCGTCTCGCCGACATGGAGGCGCGCCTCGGCGAGCCGCTCTTTCAGCGGGCAGTGGAGGGGACGAAGCTGCTTCCGTTCGGCGAGCGGCTCGTCGAGCCGGCGCGGCGCATGGCCGAGTGGGCCACCGAGCTCGAGCGCGTGACCGAGCAGCGCGATCCGGAGCCTTCGGGTGTCGTGCGGATCACCGCGCTGCCCGGCCTCGCCTACGACTTCGTCGCGCCCTTCGCCGTGCACGCGAAAAAGAGGCTCCCGGCGATCCGGCTCGAGGTGATCTCGACGATCCAGTACCTCGACCTGGCGCGTCGCGACGCCGATCTGGCGATCCGAACCGATCGGGCATCGACGCGCGATCTCGTCCTGATCGAGGAGCTTCGCACAGAGGTCGGCGCGTTCGCGTCTCCGAGGTACGTCAAGAGCCTGCCGCCACGGCCGACGCTCGCGGACATCGATTGGATCGGCTGGGCGCCGCCGTTCGAGCATCTCTCGCCGAACCGCGAGCTGTCGAAGCTCCTGCCGGGCTTCGCTCCAGTCTTCGCCTCCGACGACTTCATCGTTCAGCTCCGCGCTGCACGCGCCGGGCTGGGCGCAGTCGTGCTCGGTCGCGCCAGGCATCGTTTCTCGGAGAACGCGCTGGTCGAGATCGGCATCGACCTCGGTCCCATCCCCGCCTCGCTCTATTTGGTCAGCACGAAGAGCGCCCTCGCGATCCCTCGCGTGCGTGCCGTCGCCGAGCTCCTCTCGGAAGAGCTCGCGAAGGTCGAGAGCAAGCCGCCCCACCCCGCGCGATCGAAGAAGACGAAGAGTTGATGCTCAGCCGCCGGCGCCCGCCGCACGACGAGAGGACCATAAGGGACGCCCCTACGCCGACGAGCAGCAGCGCCCCCAGGTGTCGGTTCATCGTCGTTTCAGCGGAGCTTGCCTTTGATCTCGTTGGCGAGCGCGAGCGCCTGCGTCGCGTTGTCGATCACCCGCTGGGCTGCGGCCAGGGCCTGCGGCTTGACCGGATCCGGCGGCGGGCTCGCATGCTCGCGGATATCGGTCAGCCGACCGTTGACTCGGCTCAGCACCGTCGAAGCTCGCGTGAGCTTGCGAATGATCGCGTCGTGGGTCCAAACGCCGGGTTCGAAGTCGCCGGCGGTAAGCTCGGGCTCGGTGATGTCGTTCGCCATGACAGCTCCGTGTCTGCTCGGCTGGTTGAGGATGCGCCGAGCTTGGACGAGGCAGGCTAGCCGACTAGGATGCGGCGCGTGAAGTCAGGATGCAGCCGGTGACGCTGAAGGATCGGAAATTCGATCCAAAGCAGGCCGGCGCCGATCGAACCTTGGCGTCTGCAGAGCTCGTCATCGTACCGAGCGATCGCGCCGCGTCGTCCGAGCGCTATTTTCGTCTGGGCGAGCTCGGGCGCGGCGGAATGGGCCGCGTCGACGCGGTCTTCGATCGCGTCCTCGGCCGGGATGTCGCGCAGAAAGAGGCGCTCGACCGCGCGACCGACGCCCTGCTCGTCACCGAAGCGCAGATATGCGCCCAGCTCGAGCATCCGTCGATCGTCCCGGTCTACGATTTGACGACCGGCGACGACGGCGCGGCGCGATACACGATGCGCGTCGTGAAGGGGCGAGGCTTCGGCGAGATCCTCGCCGAGCCCGAGAGGCCCGCGTTGGCGCAATTGCTCGGCGTCCTTCGCCAGGTGTGCCTCGCGATCGAATACGCGCACAGCCGCGGCGTCGTGCACCGCGATCTCAAGCCCGACAACATCCTCGTCGGCTCGTACGGTGAGGTCTACGTCCTCGATTGGGGCGTGGCCTATGTCCTGCCCGGCAGCGATCTCCAGCGCGCCGAGGGGCTCGTTCAAATCGCGGTCGCCGGCACGCCGCAATACATGGCGCCGGAGCAGATCGAAGGAAAGAACGCTCCGGCCGGCGACGTCTTCGCGCTGGGCGCGATCTTCTTCGAGGTCCTCGTCGGCGCGCGGGCGTTTCGCGACTGCGCCGATGTCCGGAGCGTCCCCGCGCGGCGACCTCCCCCTCCGCCGAGCTGGGTCGTCGGCCGTCGCAAAGCCCCCCAGGCGTTCGACGATCTCGTCGGCGCATGCCTCGCTCTGGATCCCGCCGAGAGGCCGACGGCAGGCCGGATCGCCGAAGCGATCGATGCCTTCCTCGATGGTGAGCGAGAGCGGATCGAGCGCGAGAAGGAGGCGACCGCGCTCTGCGCCGAAGGGGAGGCACGGACGGCAGAGCATGAAGAGCTCGACGGCAAGGCGCGAGCGCTCGACGAGGAAGCGAACGCGCTCCTCTCTCGGCTCGCGCCGCACGACCCGTTCGAGAAGAAGCGCGAAGGTTGGGTGGTCGCCGAGCGCGCAGCCAAGCTCCGCGCAGACGCCGCCCGTGCGCTCGCGCAGGCCGAGATCGCGTTCTCTTCGGCGCTGGGCAGGGTTCGCGATCACGCAGCTGCGCGGCGCGGCCTCGCCGAGCTTCACCTCGCGCAGATGCTCGAGGCCGAGCGCTCCGGAGACACCGACCGCATGGCCAAGCACCTCGAGGTGGCGCGGTCCTACGACGACGGATCGCTCGCCACCGAGCTCTCGGCGCGCGGCGAGCTCGAGGTGCTGACGGACATCGAGGGCGCTCGGGTCGAGCTCTATCGCTACGAGCGCAGCGGCCCGCTTCGCGTAGCCGCCGAGCCTCGGTCCCTCGGCAACGCTCCGGTCAGCCCGCAATCGCTGGCGATCGGCTCCTACGTGGTGGTCGCTCGGACCGACACGGTCGCGGTGCGCTATCCGGTGCAGGTCGGCCGCGGAAGGCGTCACCGCGTGTCGCTCCGGCTCGCTGCTGCAGAAGGCTTGCCGGAATCGATGGTGCTGATCCCCGGCGGGCCGTTCCTCGCTTCGGCGACGGGCGACACCTTGCAGGTTTGCCATCTCGGTGATTTCGCGATCGCGCGGTTTCCGATCACCATCGGACAGTACGCGGAGTGGCTCGATTCGTTGGGAGAGGGCGCCACCGAGCGGCATGTCCCCCACGACGGGGTCGCGCCGTTGCTTCGGCTCGAAGCAGGCAAGTGGCAGGTGACCGAGACGACCGTCGACGGCCCTGCGAAGGCGTGGATCCCGGCCGGACGAGAGCGCGATCTGCCCGTCTACGGCGTCACCTGGTTCGATGCAGTGGCGTATGCAAAATGGCGCGCCGAACGGGATGGGCTGTCGTATCGGCTCCCCACGGCGCTCGAATGGGAGAAAGCGATGCGTGGCGCGGACGGCCGCCCGTTCCCTATGGGCGACCGGCTCGATCCGTCGTTCGCAAAAATTCGCCAATCGCGCGCCGAAGGTCCGGTGGTCGAGCCCGTCGGTACCTTCGCCCTGGACGAATCACCGTACGGAGTCCGCGACATGGGCGGCGGGGTCGCCGATTGGACTGCGACGTTGACCGACGACGAGATCCCTCCGACGTCGGGTCGCGATTCCGATCCGGTCGCGGAACAACGTCATGCCTATTGGATGGGTGGCCATTGGGGAAGCATGGGCGCGCAGCAAGCCGCGTCGCGAATCCCGATGGGGGTTCGGTATCGCAGCAATGGCGTCGGGTTTCGCCTCGCGCTGTCGCTTGGCAACGAAGCCTCGAGCAAGCTCGAGACCGAGCTTCTACGCGCTGCGCCGTAGCGCTTCGGCATAACCGCGCGCCCGCGTAGCGCCAACCATGGGAGCCAGAGCGGCGAGGCGTGCCTCGACGTGCGCGAGCGCCGCGCCAGGCGCGTCGTAGCCGCTGATCAAATGGTCGAGCACCTCATCGAGGGGACCGCGTGCCTCGCTGCTCGGGGGATCTTCTCGCACCGCCGAGGAGAGGGCGTCGTAGAGCCGAACCGCCTCGCTCGTGCGCCCGCTCGGTCGCGCGCGCAGCACGATGGCGTGGGTCAGATCGTGCAATGTCATCTGGTAGCCGTCGATGAGGCCGCCGTGCACGGCGAAGCCACCCTCCTGGAACGGAACGCACGACACGCAGAGCGGGCGGGCCGGGTGCGGTCGAGCGAGGAGGTCGCGGACGTCGTCGAGCGAGAGCTCGTCAGCCGTCAGCTCGATGTCCACCGGCGTCTCGCTCGCAGCCTCGAGGGCGGCGAATACGAGGAGCTGGAGCGGCAAGTAGCGCCAGGTGCACGAGCCCGGCGGGTGGATGTACGCATCGTAGAAGGGGCGCGTCGGTGAAGACCCTTCGAGGTAGGCATTGGAGATCATCGTGACGTGCGTGTCTCGGGTGAGCTCGACCTCCACGATCTCGAGCGACTCGAGGGCGTGTGCGCTCTCGAAACGTTCGAGCACACAGAGCCGATCGTCGATTCGCGAACGCGCCTCCCGCAGGCCGAACCTCTCGACGCCGGCGACCAGCTCGCGCTCACAGGCCATCTGCGCGATCTGCCTCTCCTCGTGCGCCTTGGTGATCGCGGCTGCCGCTGCGAGCGGCGGGACGAGGCCGGACATCGCGGCGACGGCGAAGCGGCGCACCGCGGTCACGTGGTCTGCGGGGATCACCGACCGCGGATCATCGAGCTGCGCGAGCACCCGACCAAGGAACGCGACGCTGCCCGGCGTTCGATCGAAGAGAGAGCTCGGGATGGGTGAGGGCCTCACCGGCGGGGCTCGATGAGATCGAAGAGGTTGCCGTACAGATCTTCGAAGACCGCGACGGTGCCGTAGCTCCCCTCTTTGGGCTCGCGAACGAAGCGCACGCCGTTCTCCAGGAGCTTCTTGTGATCGCGCCGGAAGTCGTCGGTCTCGAGGAAGAGAAAGACGCGACCCCCGTTCTGGTTGCCGACGCTCGCGAGCTGTTTCTCGCCGACCGCGCGCGCGAGAAGGATCTCGGCGCCGTTCGACCCCGGCGGGCGCACGCGCACCCAGCGCTTCCCGCCGCCCATGTCGGTGTCCTCGACGAGATCGAAGCCGAGGCGGTCGACATAGAAGCGGATGGCCTCGTCGTACTCGCGAACCGTGACGGCGAGGAGGAAGAGTCGTTGGGTCATGACGGAACGGCGGTGAACGGCCGTAGAATACCAATGTTCGAAGCAGGTGCGCCGGCAGCCGCCAGCTCGTAGGCTGTAAGCTCCCGCGTGCTTGCTCGCCCCTCGCGACTCAAGTTCATCACGCCGGCCATCGCCACCTGGATGGCGGTGGCGGCGCTCGGCGTAGCGGTCTTATCGGTCTACGTCGACACGCGCAGACAGCTTCGAGCGGCGTACGGCGAGCTGCTCGTGTGTCTCTCGGGCTCCATCGATGTCGCCGCCGAGGATGCGCAGCGCGCGGTGCGGCGCCGCGTCTGGACGAACCGGCGAGAAGAGATGGCGAAGTGCGCGGAGGCGGCTGACCGCGTGGCAACCGCTCGGCTGGCGAAGTGGCACGCACCCGGTCTGATTCGCGCCGCCGAGCGTGCTGCAGAGGCGCTGCGCGACGGGCAGCGCCCCGGCAACGCAGAGGAGCTCTGGTCTGCCGGTGCGAGCCTCACCTGGCGCACGATGCCCGATCCCAAGGATCCGCGCGCGCCGATCCCGCTCGTCGATCGCGAGCTCGAAGAGCTTCGCGCGCTCGTGCCGGGCGCTCTGTTTCTGGTCGACCGCGAGGCCCGCGGCGGTGATGACGAGCTGCGCGCGACTCTCTCCGACAAGGACCTCGTGCTCAGCCCCGAGGGCGACAAGCCGTTTCGACGCGCGTCATGGCAGCCCCCCCTGGTCATGAGCTCTCGACAGAAAGGCTTTTCCCCCGAGGTCGAGCTCTCGCAGTGGCTCGCCTTCAAGGCCGATGATTCGCTCTGGGTCGTGGAAAAGGATCCAGACGGCGCCGCTCGAGGAGATCGCCGCTGGCTCGGCGATGAGACCGCGACGGCCCTCGAAGGGTGCCGCGCGACCAGCGGCGACGTGTTGCTCGTCAAGACCGCGGCGGGCGCGAACGTCTACCTCCTCGAAACAGACGTCGAGCTCGTCCACGAGATCGTGGCACCGGCTCGGGACGAAGCGTCGAATCGCAGCGGCTTCAACCTCGCCTGCGATGGCGATCTTTTCCGCGTTACGTGGGCGGCGTCCGACCCGGTGACGGCGCCCACGTACAAGCTCGGGGTCGATGTGGACATCCCCACGGATCCGCAGAGGCACCGCGTCGATGTCCTCACGTGCACGCGGTCCGACTGCTCCCACGAGCAGATGGAGGTGTACGGTCTCGACGTCATGTGGCTCAGCGTGGGTGGGTGGAGCTCGTCATGGGGGCTCGGCGCGCCGGACGCCTACGCCGTCGGCGAACGCATCCTCCTGGTCTGGGAGGGGACGGGGTTCTTGCGTTATCGCTTCGCTCCCCTCGAAGACCTGTCGGACGCGAAGACGGAATCCTTGGTCGAGGTGCTGCGAACGCAGGACAAGGCCCCGCCGGATCCGCGAGCCATCGGCTACCACCGATGGCGGGCCTTCGTGCGCGGCGACGCGCTGCTCCTGGCGGTGACCGACGAGTCGCAGGTGCCCTACAAGGGCACCACCTTCTTCGTTCGCTTCGACGAAGGTGGCGCCGTCGAGCTCCTGCGGCCGCCGGCGAAGTGAAGCTCAGAAGTTGGGGTGGGCCTGCAGGAGCGTTCCGATCTCCTGGAGGTCCGCGTCGGTCCCGTTCGGGTTTGCTGCGAGCGCCTTCTCGTGCGCGGCGTGAAGGTCGGTCTGGGTGCCCGTCTTGAGCGCCTCGGCGTACGCGACGATCGCTTTGCCCTTGGCGAGGTGCGGTGACGGCGCCGCGAGCAATTGGTCGATGGTGAGCTCGACCGAGGTCTCGTGCTGGATGTAGCCGAGCGGCGTGGTCCACCGAACCTCGACGCGGATGTTGTCGCTTCCGACGACGACCGATGGATCGCACGCGCGGATGACTTGGCTCAGCACCATGGCGTCGCTCGGCGCCAGGTGCTGCGGCTGGACCTCGCTCGGATCGCGCGAGAACTCCTCACCGAAGAAGTCGTGCATCTGGAAGTACCAGGGCAGGGTGAGCTCGACCTCGACGCTGCGTGCCGCGACCTCCATCACCTCATCGAAGCGCGCGCCGAACATCCGGGTCGCCTCGGCCTCGCTATCGATGTAGAGCGACGCGCCGCGGCCTTGGTCGGTGACGACATCCATGAGCGCGTCGTTGCCGCCCGGGCCGACCGCGACGCCGACCATGTAGATCCCCTCTTGGTCGGCGTCCTCTGAATGGAGCGCGATGAGCTGGTCATCGGTGATGCCGGTGTTGGCCTCGCCGTCGGAGATGAGGACCACGCGATTGAGACGCGTCGGGCCGTAGTTCTCGGTCGCGAGCTCATAGCCGGCGACCAGCCCCCCGTGGAGATCCGTGCCGCCATCGGTCGAGAGACCGTTCACCAAGGCGAGCAGCGTCGAATCATTCGGGCCCGTCACGGCGTGCCCATCGAGGAGGACGAGGTTCGAGGTGTTCCACGACACCGCGCTCACGATGTCCCCTGCCTGGAGCTGCGTGGCCATCGCCTTCACCGCGGCCTTGAGGCGGTTCATGCGCTCGCCGGCCATCGAGCCCGAGGTGTCGAGCACGAGCGTCAGGCTGATCGGACGCCGCGGCGTCAGCGCGTCGAACGATCGGATGCCGATCTGGAGATCGTACTCGCCGGCGCCGCTCGCGCCCTTGAGGTCCGGATAGATCGCGAGCGCCGGGAACTCGGGCGCGGGGTAGTCGATGCGGTAGTAGTTCAGGAACTCGAAGGTCCGGATGTTCGAGGCATAGGCCTGGTTGACCAGCGCATCGCGAGCGCGCACCGGCGACGCCATCGAGTTGGAGTCGTCGGCAGATAGATAGAGCACGGCCGGCTGGGATTGATCGAGCTCGGCGCACTCGGCGGGGACGAACTCGACGAGCGGATCAGGCGACGATGGATCGCCGCCGGGCCCGGTGCCGGGACCGGACCCTGTGCCGTTCGTTGCGCCGGAGCCGCTCGCTTTGGTGCTCACCGATCCCGAGCTGGCGCCCGGTCCCCAGCTGCCGCCGCCATATCCGGCGTCCTCTGCATCATCCCCTCCGATGCAGGCGACGAGCGTGAGCGCAGCGACGCCACCCGTGAGCGCGATAAGCCAGGTCCTGTCCATGTTTCACCTCGAAAGCGAACGAGCGAAGGAAGACGAAAGGCGAAGAAAGCCGCTCGTCCCATGCAGCACTCGTGCCCGCTGGATCTCCGCGGAAATACGCGGATCGCGTTCCGCGCGTGACTCAGTTTGGCAGTGTCGCCGGCGCTAGCCGTCGAGCGCGGTCAGATCCAGCTTCGACACACGCGCGGGGTCGCGAAGGATGTCGATCTCGACGATCCGGCCGCCGCTCACGACAAAGGCCATGATCGCGTGCGGCTCTCCATCGAGCATGACGACGAGACCGGCCATGCCGTTGACGAGCGCCGGGCGCCTGAGAAGCCCGGCGCGCGAGTACATCAGCGCGCCGCGAGCGACTTGCTCGGCGCCGCGGATCTGGATCGGTTTCGTAGCGGATGCGCCGACGTCGGCTCGCAGCACCACGTCGGGATCCAGGACGGCGACGAGCCGCTGAAAGTCACCTTCTTCGGCGGCCGCGCGAAAGGCGTCGACGACGGCTCGCTGCGCCTCGAGATCGGTGTCGGTCGTGGCGTTGCGCGCCTGTACGCGGCGGCGAGCTCGGCTCGCGAGCTGGCGCGCCGCCTCGGGCGTGCGCTCGATGATCGGCGCCACCTCCTCGAAGGGCATGCCGAAAACGTCGTGCAGCACGAAGGCTACTCGTTCGGCGGGTGAGAGCGTCTCGAGCACGACGAGCAACGCGAGCCCGACCGTGTTGGCGAGAAGGAGGGCATGCTCGGGGCTCGGCCCGTCGGCGCTGTCGACGATGGGATCCGGGATGCGCGCCTCGTTCCGCGTCTTTCGCGAGCGGAGCATGTTCAGCGCGATCCGACCCACGACGGTCGTCAGCCACGCGCCGATATCGTCGACCTCTGAATAGGCGGCGCCGCTGAGCCGCAGCCACGCCTCTTGGACGGCGTCCTCGGCCTCGCTCAGCGAGCCGAGCATGCGATAGGCAACCGCGCGTAGACGGGGCCGCTCGACCTCGAACCGTTCCGCGAGCCACTTTCGATCGTCCATCGGTCACGTTCCCCTATCGCTGCGGGTCATGCACATGAGACCCGCCAAACGCGGGTGATGTGACACGAACCAATCGCTCGGAGATGAACATCATGGAACCTCGCATGAAGAGCCCGGTCTTTACCCTGCCCGGCACCCGAGAAGCGTTGCTCGCGATCAACAAAGCGACCGAAAAGTGCGGCGTGCCGCGAGCGACGCTCGAGCTCGTCCACGCCCGCGTGGGCCAGATCAATGGTTGCTCCGTCTGCGTCGACATGCACACGCGCGCGCTCAAGAAGCACGGTGAGAGCGACACGCGGATCTTCATGATCGCTGCATGGCGAGAGACTCCCTACTACACCGAGCCGGAGCGCGCGGCGCTGGCCTTGGCCGAGGCCGCGACCAGGCTCGGCGATCGTGCCGACGCAGTCCCGGACGACGTGTGGAAGGAAGCCTCGCGCCACTTCAACGAAGAAGCGCTCGGCGCGCTGGTGATGTCGATCGCGCTCGCGAACTTCTGGAACCGCCTCAACGTGACGACGCGGCAAGTGACCGGCGAGTTCGTCGCGCAGTACATCTGACGAGCGTCCAGTCGCCGAGGCCGCGCTGACGATGCCGCAGCAATCGGGCGCGACGATCGACGTGCCCGGTGGCGGAGATCCTCTGGCAGGGTGCTGAAAATGGCGACGTCACGCCGCTGGGTGGGGTAGTGGCTGCTCTTTCACCCCCCCAGCCCCCCTCGCTCCGCGAGGGGGGAGCCTAACATCTCTGTTGTGCTCCCGGCCGGACCGGCTCTCGCCCGGCGGGAGAGGCGAGCGGCGCGACTCGCCATGCGGCCGCTCATGCGGCCACCAAGCGTGCGATGCGGAGTAAGTTG
>JBGTSH010000063.1:0-40008 GCA_041940405.1 Polyangiaceae bacterium | reverse complement strand
GCGGCGACTACGAACCGGCCAACATTTCTCCTCTCCTCCGTCAGCCCCGATGAGCCGCCCAAACCCGCGCCGCGGCCGCGCCGGGGGCGCCGCCACAGCTACACGAGCGCCCCACGCTCGATCGGACCTTCGATCGTCGTCGCGCCGATCGTCACGTAGAGAACACCGTCGTTCCGAACGAGCTCGAGCTTGGTGTGCTTGTCCACGTGGGGCTCGACGGCGTCGAGAAAGCCCGGCTCGAGGCGGAAGACCTCGATCGCCTCTACCGCGTGAACGGGGCGCGTCTGGACCTCGCGGCGCAAGGCGACGAGATCGCTCGCAGTGAAGAGCGCGACGCGACGCGCGGCCTTCGACGCCTTGTGCAGGCGCTCGGCCGACGGCGCGCCGACGTCGATCCAGGCGAGGAGGACGCCCGTCGGATCGCGCACGGCGATCGGAGGCTCGTCGGTGGCCGAGAGCCCGCCCTTGCTGAACGCGATGCCATCTTCCCACGAGAGCGCGTACGCAACCGTACGGGTCAGCATGTAGCGCATCGTCTCGGACGGGTGTCGGGCGACCCGAACGTCCAGCGACTCGTAGACGCCGCGATCCACGTCGGAGACCGCCAGCTCGAAGCGGAAGAGCGTCGCGTTCGGTGCCACGCGGTCGTCGTATCACGACAGCGTCATTCGTACGGGGGTGAGACTCGCGGCCCGAGGGCCTCATCGTCGGGGTCGCGCCAAGTTCCGAAAACCGGAACTTCGAGCGCCCATACCCCGGGGATGGGGTCGTGAAGTTCCGCCTTTCGGAACTTGGATTCGGGTGGCGCGCAGCGAGCGGTCATGTCCGCTGGGCGAAACAAAACGTTTCAACCAGCCTCGAAGGCCCCGTCGTCGCGCTTGGTTGAAACGTTTTGTTTCACTCAGCGCCGATCGGTCGACGTCCGCCACCGCGAAGATCAGACCGCTATCCTCCGCAGCCGACGTCGCAGCGGGCCGATCCGAGGGTCGGCGCAGGTCGCTCGTGAACAGGCTGGAAGTAGCCGCGAGAGTCTCGGCGTCGTAGCTGGGAGCGCCTTACGTGTTGATCCCGGCATTCCGAGCGGTCGCCGGGCTCTCCCCGTCGACGTCAGCCCTCGAGCACTTCCTCGAGCGTAGCGGCCGTGAGCACGCGATCGAGCCAGATCTCGAGCTGTTCGAGCTCAGTCGTCGCAAGGATGCGAGCTTCGATCGCTTCGTCCACGGTGAACCCGCGCTTGCGGAGCAGCTGTACCAACGTCGCCGCCTTGGCGCTGAGCCAACCTTCCTGCCGCCCTTCTTCTCGACCTTCTTCTCGGATCAACTCGAGCGCGCCCATGTCGTGTGCCTCCAGAAACTGCTTGAGAATAGCGCGAAACGGCTCGCGCGCCGTCCCGTGAAGAAGCGAGATGATCGGGCGTCGGCGGACCTCGTCCTTGAGGGCCAGCACGGCCGCCGCCACGCGAAGCACTTGATCGGGAGCGTCCTGGGTGAGCGGCTTGCCACGTCGTGACGCCGACTCGCCGAGAAGCGAGAGCGCCACCAACACCGCGAGCTCCAGTCGCCGGGCTGAGTCGCCGGACGTGAAGGACGGAAGGGACGCCGGCTCGATCACCAGCGGCGTCAGGGCAAACCCAGGCCTATCTCATGGGGCCCCCGCGCCCATGCAGCGGTTCCCGCGTCGAAGACCCAGACGAGGAGAAGTACCGGTGCACGATGTCGCGCAGCCAACGCCGCGACGTACTGGGGCCACGCGAAGCGCTTGTCCGGATCGGGATCGCGTTGAACTTCGACAACCACCACCAGCTTCGGGCGGGAGCTTGCCGGCTCGCCAATGACGACGACCAGATCCGCCGCCCAATGAACAGGCGCCGCGTCGGTCAGCGTCGACTCCGCTACCACCACGTCAAGCAGCGCCGGGTCCGCGGGCAATGGGTGGCCCACGGTGCTCAGCACGTCGAGCACGACCGCTGGATGCTCCCGGATCACGTCGAGCGGCGCTTCGTGGACGAGCGACGTCTTGGTCACGCAAGCGCGTCCTGTCTGCGGTTTGCCATCACCACCTATCCTCGCGACGGGCACGAGCCGGCCAAACTTCGCTTCGAGCCTCCGCTCGTCGGCCGGTTCCGAAAGCGGAACTTCGAGCGCCTCCCTCGGGCGACTCGCCCGCAGGATCGCCCAGCTCGGCCGAGCCCCCCGCGAAGACCTCCAGCAGACCGCGATGGAGGTCGCGTGCCGCCGCGCGCCCGAGTACGACCCCGCGCGCGGCGCCAGCTTCCTCAGCTACGTGTATCCCGACGCGCGGTCCGCCATGCGCGACGCCAACGCCAAAGAGCGGACGCGCGTCGCGTTCGAGCACGAGATCGCCCGCCAGTTCGCCTCACGCCTCGAGCACGACGAGCCGCCTGCCTCCACGGAAAGCCGCCAGCGCGCCGAGCGCGTCGCCATCGGCGCCAACGCAGCCCTCGCCATGCACGACGAGCCCAGCTCGCCCGAAGACGAGCTCATCGCCCTCGAGGAGAATGAGAGCAAGCGCCGCCGACTCGCCCAAGCGCTCGCCGAGCTCGACGACGTCGAGCGCATGCTCATCGAGCGCGTGTACTGGGGGGAGGAGTCGATCGCGGAGGTGTCGCGTGCGATCGGCAAGCCGTACAAGTGGGTGTATCGGCGGTACTCGGAGGGGATGGCGAAGTTGAAGCGGGGCGTGCGGTGAGCGCTCGCTAGGACATTCCTCGTCCCATCACTACACGCGCGGTCGGTACCGCGCGCGTCCGCCGGCGCTTAGCTCTCTCGTCACACGAGGAGCCATGAGCACCAGGTCACGTCCCACCGCGATCGTCTGCGTCACACTCGAGGACGACGGTCTCTCCACAGGCGAGCACGACGCGATCCTGATTGTTAAGAAAGCTGGCAAATTGCCAGCTACCGAGGGCACTGAGCAGCTCGAGCCCCTCGGGGCTTACCTGGATCGCGCGCGTCGCGAGCACGTCGTCGAGGTGGTTCGCGCCTGCGGAGGTAGCCGGAAAGACGCGGCAAAGGCGCTCGGCGTGGATGTTCGGACGGTCTTTCGGATCCTTGGAGCGCAAAGGAGATCGCGAAGGTGACAAGGAGATCACGGTGCGATGCGTCGTGTGATGGGGCGTTGACGAGGTGGAGTGGGTTGCGTTTCATGGCGAGCATGACGGGGGTCTTCGTCGCAGGTCCAGCCATCAAGCAGCGTCCAGCGCGCTACTCGTGTCGACTCCAGGAACGACGATGATGCAAGCGACTGAGCCAGCGCAGATCGCGCACACGGTCACGCACGTCGAGTCGCAAAACGCGGTGCTGATCGCAGGCACGACTTGCGTGCGTCATGAAGTCTTCGGCGAGGAGTACAACCAGCCGCACATGCATCGCATCGCCGCCGCCGTTCACGGGCGCAGCGACGCGTCGGTGCCCGCGTGGCTGATTCCGGAGTCGGGAGGTGTCGTGGTCTGGGCGATGGGCTCGCGCGTCGGCTACCTGCCGCCTCCAGTCGCTGCCGCGTGGCATCCAGCTCTGAGCTCATTCAAGGCACGCTACAACCTGCCCGTCGCTTGTCAGGCGAGCCTCGACGCGCCGACGGCCGCGAACAACGGCGTGGTGGGCATGGTCGTCTGGTTGCCGGCCCTGCGGCCGCCGCAGCCGCAGTCTCCGCCTCCGAGCGTGCAAGGGCCGCCGCCTTCGAGCGTGCAAGGGCCGCCGCCGGTCCCGACATCCGTTTCCAGCGAGACAATCCTCCTGCGGACGGAGCTGGAGAAGACGAAGGCTGAGCTCCAAGCCGCTCGCGCGACAGCTCAGCCGGCCGAGGAGCTAGCCAAGATCGAATCCGAGATCGCTCTGCGACGGCGCGAGCTCCGCTCCGTCGAGGAGAGCCTCGAGATCCAGTCGTTCGGCTTCTACCAGCCCAAGTACGGTTTCGAATCCTCGGCGCAGTACGTCGCCCGTCTGAAAGGCACTCGCGACGAGCAGCAGCGCCTCATCAAGGACGGCTCGGCAGCGCCCTGCGACACCAAGTGGACCGTCGGCGGCAGCGCCGCCGAGGGCAAGAAGATGGTGAAGCAGCAGGCCAAGCTCATGCTGCGCGCGTTCAATGGAGAGGCCGACGCGGCGATCGCGAAGGTCCGATACGACAACATCACTACGATGGAGGCACGCCTCGAGAAGGCGTACGCCGACATCAACAAACTTGGGGAAGTGCAGCGCGTCTTCATCTCGAGGCGCTTCATGGACCTCAAGCTCGCCGAGCTTCACCTCGTCCACGAGCACCGTGAGAAGGTCGAGGAGGAGAAGCAGGAACAGCGCCGAATTCGCGAACAGATGAAAGAGGAGCAGAAGGCCGAGGCGGAGATCGAGCGCGCCAAGGCCGAGGCCGAGAAGGAAGAAGCTGCGGCGGCCGCCGCCCTCGAGAAGGCTCGTGCCCAGCTCGCGGCAGACGAAGCCACCAGCAAGCAGCACGAGAAGCTCGAAGCGCTCGTTGGCCGCCTCGAGAACGAGCTCAAGGACGCGCTCGACCGTAAGGCCAAAGCCATCGCGCGCGCCCAGCTCACCAAGTCAGGGCACGTCTACGTCCTCTCCAACCTCGGCTCGTTCGGCGACGGCGTCTTCAAGATCGGCCTCACGCGCCGCCTGGATCCCTATGAGCGCGTCGACGAGCTCGGCGATGCCTCGGTGCCGTTTCCCTTCGACGTGCACGCGATCATCTTTGCGGAGGACGCGCCGGGACTGGAAGCGAAGCTGCACCGGGCGTTCGCGGATCGGCGCGTGAACATGGTCAATGCGAGGAAGGAGTACTTCCGCGTCACGCTCGAGGAGATCCAAGCGGAGGTGCAGAAGCACCATGGTTTGGTGTCGTTCACGTTGGTGGCTGAGGCGGAGGAGTGGAGGAAAACAGCGGCAGCGCGCGAGGCGGGAGCATCCGCGCCCATCGACAACAACACTGATGGCGGGGTGTCCTAATGGGCTGGCGAGGCGTCTTCCGAGCGATGGCCGCCGCCGAACGACGCGCTCAGCGTGCTCGCATTGCGCACGCGAAGCAAAGCGAGCGTGACGCTGCGCGCCGACGTAAAGAGCTGCTCCAGCAGGCGGCGGCGATGCAGGCCGCGGACGAGGCGGTTCGGGCTCGCCACGAAGTGCAGATGTTCGAGAATTACCTCGACCTGGTCGTTTCGCTTCACAAGGATTCCTGGAGCCCTTGGGATTGGCAGCAGGTCGCAAACGGACCGCCACCGGCGCGGTCTCAAGAAAACGAGCGTGCCGCCGTCGCCGCATTGCAGGGCTATCAGCCAGGGCTCGTCGATCGCGCAACTGGCAACGACAAGACAAAGCGGGCGCAACTCGAGGCAGCAATTCTCCCCGCAAGGCAGCAAGATGCGCTCGTCTACCAGCAGCAATACGCGCAGTGGGAGTGGTACCGCCGCGTGGGGCACGGCGTGGTCGCAGGCGACATCCAAGCCTTCAGAGCCGTTCTCGACAACCTGATGCCGTTCGAAGAGCTCGAGCAGCTCGGCACCTCCGTCAGTGTTCGCTCGGAGTCTCCCTCCTATGTCGAGGCGGATGTACGCGTCGCCGACGCCGACGTTATCCCTACTGAGGAGGTAAAGCTCCTAGCGAACGGGAAGCTGCGCAACAAGAGCATGGCGCCGGGCAAGTACTGGGCGCTCTACCAAGATCACGTGTGCAGCCCGGCGTTGCGTGTGGGCCGTGAGCTGTTCGCATTGCTCCCCGTCCCGAAGGCATACGTCCACGTCGGACGTGTCGGGCTGAACCCGGCGACCGGACACACCGACGTGCTGCTGCTCCTATCGGTGGCGTTCGATCGCGCGTCGTTCATGGGCCTGAACTTCGACCGCCTGGATCCGTCGGATGCGGTTGCCAAGTACAGGCCCAAGATGAAGTTCAAGAAGACAACCGGCTTCGAGCCGATCGAACCGCTTGTCCCCGGTAGAGACATCTCGAAGTAGTCCCATGAACCTCCTCGACACGCTGCTCGGCTTTGCGCGGGTTCAAGAGGATCCAATGACCGAGACATTGGCGTGGTTCCTCGACGCGAGCCCGCCTCTTCGAGCGGCGCTGCGCCAGGTTCCCCTGATCGATGAATCTCGCAACAGCCCTTAGGCCCGATATGATTGAGCAGCTTCTCGCGGCAATCGTTGGTGGAGTTGTCGTAGCTGCGGTCGTGCTTCTCGTTAGGCGCAGTCAGACCCGCGCCGTACAAAACGAGGAGGCCACGCGCGAAACCACCCCGGCCCTGCCGTCCGGCGTCGAAGCCGACGGAGGCCGCAGCGCGGTCGACGCCTTGGTCCTCGGCCCGCCTGACAGACCTTACATCACCGTTCGGCGAGCCGGCGCGAGCGACCTGGCTACCACTCAAACCTCTTCGTCCCGGCTCCCGCCTTCAGCACAACACGCGCTGGCTCCCATTCTTAAGCACGCACCGCGCGCACTCGGTACGGCACTGGACTTGGGTACTAACGCCCAGCGACTCGTTCTGAGTTTTTCGCCCGAGACGGCGCGCGGGCTGGCCAACGGAACGCTCGAGCTGACCAACGTAGCTTCTGGGAACGGCCTCTACGGCATGGCGCGAGATGCATCGACGAAGCGTCTGGTCGAGCATGGCGTAATCGCAACCAAAGTGAATCCGGTCGCGGTCGTGAGCGCTGTTTGGCAAGTGGCCGCGATCGTGACCGCGCAGAAGTACCTCGACGAAATCAATACGAAGCTCGTGGCGGTCCAGCGTGGCATCGAAGACGTCCAGTCTTGGCTCGACGATCAGGCCGTCGGGAGGCTCCGGGCGCACGTCCGGTACTTGTGCGACCGCACCGAAGCGCTGGCAGAGGCGCGCGTGAGTCCCGCGGAGTTCCAGGCGGTCGTGACCCACCTTGAAGCACTCGACTCCGATGCAAGAGCCGTCGCCGAGCAGATGCTGGCGCAGCTCCGCCGCGTGCCTGCTGAGATCGAGAACCAGAAGTGGAAGGCACTCCGTGGCACCGAGGAAACGGTTCGCGATGCGACGGGCGCGATCCAGAGAGCCAAGCAGCGGGCTGATGCCTTTCTGCTGGCTGGCCAGGTGAGAGCACTCCTCGTCGCCTCGGGCGGCTTGCTCGACCTCGGTGGCGCCTACGCGCAGCGTGCTCTTCGATCGCTTGAGGAGGACCTCCGTACCCACGACGAGCTCTGGCGAGCCATCAAGAAGGTAGTCGAGGACAAGATGCCGCAACTTCGCGCCCTATTCCAACGAGAGAAGATTGATGTCGCCCACCGAGGCGAGGTGGGTCGCATCCTTGGGGCCTCGCAGGCCGAGCTGATTAATGCGAGCAGCGCACTCCAGGAATTCTCACGGCGCATTGACGAGGAGCTGCGCGCGCGCGCGAGCAACGAGGACATGCAGCTCCTCGTCGAAACGGATGAGCGCGGTGACGTCACCGGCATATGGCAGCTTCCCGGTCGAACGGAACCGCAGAGAAACCAGTGAGAATTCGTGATCTGCTAGATGTGCTTCCTGGGGAAGCGCTGGAGACACTCTGCGAGCGACGTCAGCTTCCGACGCCACGCGCATTGGACGACCGGCGTTCCAAGCTCTCTCGCTCTTACCGGGGCGATTTGAAGGCGTTCCTCGAGGACCTGCGCCGATCGGACTTGATCACGTTGCTCAACGAGGTCTTCTACGATGGCTCGTCCGCATACCGCCTACCTGGCGTCCACGGGCTGCCGAAGGACGAGCTCCTGAGCGTCGCGCGGCAGCTCTTCGCCAACCCGATGACGCTGCCACAGCAGATGGCACGCTCCCCAGGAGAAGACCTCGCGCTATCGGTTTCGCGTGAGCCCAATGAGCTCGATCGAGTCCTGGGCCTCCTGCCTCGGTTTGCGCTGGTTCTGTTGGCGGAAGAGCGTCGCGTGCCTGACTACGGACGCAATCAAGACATCGCTGGACGCGTCGCGGGAACGTGGGGCGGAGGCCTCGTCGATTTTCTGGATGGCACACTCAACCGAAACATGTGGAACGACATCGTCGAGCATCTCGGCGGGTCGAGGCGAAAGTCCTTCGACGACGTGGCCGCCGAGCTGACCAGACTTCTCGATGAAGAGGAAGCCGTCGAGCCAGCAGAGATAGGGACGGCCGCTCCAGTTGAACACGTTGGCGGTCCTCAAAGCTCTGCTCCGCCCCAAGTCACGCCGCCGCAGCCCGAGCGCCCGCATGTGACGCTCCTTCACGATCCGGCGACGCTCGCGACGGAGTTCGAAAGGCTGTGCGCGTGGGCGACTCGAATCTCGTTCATTGCCCCGTCGATCGAGACCGACGGGGGACGCAACCGCCTCTGGGAGGCGTTGCGCCGAAACCTCGACAAGCTCGAGCCGTCCTTCCTCGGCGTTTCGTCTACTACGGGCGACATGATCGCTCTTCGCGCGCTCTATCGAACGGGCAAGCTCCGCCTGCTGCCGACGCTGGATGCAACGATCCAGGTCCACGTCTGGAAACTCAGCGCGGAGACAGGGACGGCGATCCTTACCCTTTCCGGGCCCTTCGGAGCGGCCAATTTGGTTGCACCGATCACTGCCGCAACGCTCATTGAGGGGAGTCGCGAAGCCGAGTGCGCGCTGGCTGCGGCCGTGCTTTTCGAGCGAGCGAGGTCCCTCGCCTACGTACCCGACCCGGGGTTTCCGGAGACGTACCGAGACACCGTTCGGGATCTACGGCCGGGCCTTCAACGGCTCACCGAAGTGGTCACGACGACATTCCTGAGGCCGTCGGCCGTGCATGGTCAGGAACGCATACTCAAGCGCTCCTCCGGTGCGGGGCCCTCTCCACGGCAAGCCCTCTCATTACTTCAACAGGCGCTCACCGACCACGCCGAGCGTCACGATGATCAGGTCATAGAAGGATCCGAGCGGCGCTTCACCGCACTTTGGCTGTCATCCCTGAGTCTTTGGGCTCGACTTCAGGATCTGCCGGACGGCATGGTGCTTACCTTCGGGGTCAACGCTCCCATCGATGGTCGGCCGCTCGCGCCACTCTGCCGGCTCGAGTGCGCATTCGATCACGATGAGACGCGCTCTCTCGCAATTCGTCAGGACGACGTCGGCCACGCGTTCTTCGTGGTCGACGCCGACGGGTCCGAGCCGCGGGTCCTAGCTCCGGTCGATTCCGCGTCGCTGTTGCGACATCTCGCAGCGTTTGTTCACGACCTCGCCCGCACGGGAACGGTCCTCACTTGAGCCGGTCAAACATGAAAGACGCAAGCCGCTTTGAGCCTCGCCAGTTGATCAAGGTCGACACGGAGGGCGCCGCACCAAACCTCTATCCCCATCAAGTCGCCGCATACGATGCGCTCTCCAAGTGCTTCGAGCAGGAAGGGAAGCAGGCCGGTCTCCTCGTAATCCCGACGGGTGGTGGAAAGACCCTCATTGCAGCGAAATGGCTGCTCGAGCACTGGATCAGCCGCGGCGGCCGAGTCCTTTGGCTTGCACACCGCAAGGAACTGGTCCGCCAAGCGATGCGGACGTTTGCCGACCTGCGCGCGCACGCGCAACCCAAAGAGCAACTCGGCTTGATCGCGATTTCGTCCGAAGACTGCCAGTGGTCTCAGGTGTCAAAGCTCGAGGACGCTGTCTTCTGCGCCACGCCCACTGCGGTCCGCGAATCGAATCTGGGCTTCATCGATGCGATGAGACTCGGATCCGGCCCGGGCCTCTTCGTGGTGCTGGACGAAGCCCATCACGCCCCGGCCCCCCAGATTGCGGGCTTGCTCCGCACGTTGGCTCGATGGAAGTGCCCGCTGCTGGGGCTCACCGCAACCCCGGTGCGGATGAACGACGTGGACCAGCGGCGTCTTGCGGCTCTCTTCGATGCGAACCTCGTCTACGAGGTGAAGCGCGCGCAACTCGTAGAAGCCGGCGTCCTTGCCATTCCGAGACCCGAGACGGTCCAGACGAAGGTGGATTTCGAGCGCGATTTCACAGAGCAGGACAAGGAGCATCTCGCTCGCTTCGGTGAAATTAGCGAACGGGTACTCGAGCAGCTTGCGGCACACGCGGGCCGCAACAAGCTGATTGTCGAACACTACCGCAAGGGCGCGAGCAAATACGGGCCAACTATTGTCTTCGCGGCGAATACCCATCACGCGCATACTCTGGCAACCGAATTCCAGCAAGCGCGAATCGATGCGGACTACGTCGCTTACACGCGTGGGGATAGCGCGCAGATTCTTGCGCGATACCGTTCCAAGGTGGGGCCGCAGGTTCTTATCAACGTCGAGATGCTCACAGAAGGATTCGATGCGCCGCACACGAGAACGGTCTTTCTAGCGCGACCGACGAAATCCGAGGCCCTGCTCACCCAAATGATAGGCCGCGCACTCCGCGGGCCGAAGGCAGGCGGTAGTCGTGAAGCGCATCTCGTAACGTTCGTCGACACTTGGAGTCAATTTACTCCAATCGACTCCGACTATGTTCTCGGGCCGAAGGAGGACATCGAAGTGCACCCGACCCCGGGTGCTCCGGCGGACGTCGTTCTCGTTCCGATCGAACTCGTGAACGAGGCCTACCGTCTGCTGCAAACGGTGAGCAGCGCCCAATTGGGAGGCGTGTTCGAATCGCTGCCCCACGGCTGGTACGTTTGGGACGAGCTGCTCGAGAACGACGTTCAGCGACGGCTCGTGATGGTCTACGAGCACCAGTTGCGTGGGTACCGCGACATGCTCGACGCATTCCCGCCTGGGACGACGCCTCCCCATCAGGGGGAGGCGTTCGGGCTCGAACTGCGTCGCCTTTTTTTCTCGGACTGTTCCGATCCGCTTCCTCGCTGGCTCGACCTTGCCGCACTCGTGCACGCACAGGCCAACGGCTTGGCGCCTCAGCACTACACACTCGAGGACAAGAAGAAGTTCGACCCGAGGCAGGTCGCGGCTCAATCCATGGTCGAGAAGCTCGATCTCCCAACGCTGATGCAACGGACTCGGGAGATCTTTCAGGGAAACCCGGCTTGCCGGCTGGTCTACAAGAACGACTTCCGCACCTTCCAGGAAGAGGTGATGCTCGCTCTGACAGAGGCGCCGGTTCGTCCTGCCCCACCGCCCGAGTTGGTTCGGCTCGTTCCGGAGGTGCTAGCTCCGTGGCCTTCAGGGGACGGCATAAATCTCATCGAGCTTAGGGATGCCGTTCTCGCCCAGAAGGTTCATTTCCCGAAAGGGCCGCCCGTTCTCCACGACCTTTGCTGGTCGAAACGGCCCGTTCGCACCTACTTCGGCTGCTATCGGCATTCCGACAAATGCATCATTCTGAGCTCTGTTCTCAACTCCCCCGACATCCCGCGATTCGTTCTGGAGTTCCTCCTCTATCACGAGCTTCTACACGCTGACATGCCGTCCGCCGGCCACAACGCCGAGTTCCGGGAGCGCGAACGTCGGTTCATACCTTCACCGGTCGCCGTGGAGGGCGCCCGGGCAAAGGGCATCGTCGCGGGCAGCACGCCGGACGCTTGGCGCATTCAGGGCGACATCTTTCTCGACACCTTGGAGAGGCACTTCCGGATGCCGGGAGGTCGCCACATTGGCTACTGAGCGCAACTTCGACGCTGGGGGACGGCTCTCATGATCAACGGACGTCTGCCTGTCGCCGCGATTACGGTCGGGCTACCGCCTCGACACCTCACCGTTCGGGTTCCTTGGCACGACGCCGGCTGGACCGGTCACGTCTGCAAAGCCCCACTGCAGAACACGAGTTGCTTGGCGCTCAATCGGATTGGGGCTTCGCGAAACGACGAGCGCGAGAATCTCTTGCGGGGACGCTCGCTTCTGGAGCTGACATCGGAGGAGCTCCCGCCCTGCGCTGAAGAGCGTGGAACCTTCATGTCGACGTTCGGGTTCTCCCGGATGCATCGGCATCCGTACGTGGAGAGCGCACCCGAGACACACGGTCATTTTCTCCCCACACCCTTCAACCACGAGCCTCATTCGGCCGCGTGCGTTCCCTTTCGGTGGCTGCTGAAGCGAGCGGTAGAGGGGGAGAAGGACGCGGAAGGGTTGGCGGCGCGCCTACTGCTTCCGTACGAGCCGCGCCTCGAGCCCGAGCTCAAGTTCGAGACGAGCTGGGTGCAGGCCATCGAGAACCAGAGCTTGCTCCTCGACACCTTCTTCGGTGCGCTCGAGCCGCGCTCATCGCTGGTCTTCTTCTACGCGAAACGGACACCGCTCATCGACGATGGCTCTCGCATCATTTTGGGCGTGGGGCGCGTACTCAGTGTGGGCCAGCCGGTCGAGTACAAGTATTCGACCGATCAGCCTCCGCTCCGAGGCATGTTGTGGGAACGCAATGTTCGTCACTCGATCCGCGCCGGCTTCGAGGACGGCTTTCTCTTCCCATACCAGGAGCTTCTCGAGAAGGCTCAGAGCAACCCAGCAATTGATTTGGAGCGATGTGTTGCGAAGGCGCCTGCTGAGCTGTTCGATGCATATTCGTATGCGTCAGAGCATCTTCTGCACGATGGTGCCGTTGCTTCGCTAATCACCTGTGCAACGGCGTTGCAGGCGATCGAAGAAGTTCTGCCAGGTCCGTGGCCAGCTCTCCGAAAGTGGCTCGACAGCGAGCTCAATCGACTCTGGAAGGCTCGCGGGCCCTTCCCCGGGCTCGGTGCTGCGTTGACGGCGTTCGGGCTGCCTCATGGGAACCTGATCGCGCACGCGGTCAACGCTGCGCAGGTGTCGGAGAGGCGAGAGTGGACCGAGAATCCGTGGGATCTGGTCGAAGCCATTTTTGATGACCCTTCGTTGCTCCCAGAGCGGGTCCGACCCGAGGTTGGCAAGACCCTCAGAGAGAAGTGGAAGAAGCTCCCGCAGCCGAGGCGACAGCTGCTCGAGACGCTTGCTCGGTGCGAGCTCTCCGACAACCAGGCCATCCGTTACTATCAGGAGACGGAGCGGGAGAAGCTCGGGATCCAGGTTTCGGATCGCGAACTCCTGGAGAATCCCTACCTCCTGTATGAACGCGATCGAGACCAAGCCGATCCGATCCCGTTCGGAGTCGTTGATCGAGGGCTCTTCCCGGATGACGTCATCCGCCAGTCCTTCCCGGTGCCCGAGCCCAGTACGATGGCGGACGCGATCGATCCGCGCCGAGTCCGGGCAGGCATTATCGAGACCCTCGAGGGAGCCGCTGAGGAAGGTCACACGCTGCTGCCGCGATCCTGGGCCATCCAGAGAGTTCGCGACATGCCGCTGCAACCCGGGTTGCCCCTCGACGAGGACACGCTCAGCGTGACCGCGGATAGCTTTTCACCGTGGGTCCAGTGCGTGGACTCGCCTGGAGGGGGCCGCGCTTTCCAGCTCGAGCGCCTCGCTGCCGCGGGCAAGGTAGTTCGTGACGCGATCGCAAAGCGGACACGGCCGCCGCGACACGCAGGTGATTACAAGTGGAGAAAGTTGGTGGACGACGCGATTGAGTCGCCGCTGCCGACGGAGCCGAACGAACGTCGCCTAGAGGAGCGCGCGCGCGAGGAGAAGGCCGTCGCGCTGAGCGAGATCTTCGGTGCTCGAGCGTCCGTCCTGATCGGGTCAGCGGGCACTGGCAAGAGCACCCTGTTGAAAGCGCTCTGTTCCATTCCCGAGGTTCAAAAGGCGGGCCTGGTTCTCCTCGCCCCAACCGGCAAGGCGCGGGTTCGGCTGGAAGCCACGACCGGGCGGCGTGGAGAGGGACGGACCATCGCGCAGTTCCTCAACGCCCTCGGCCGATACGACGGATCTACCGGCCGCTACATCGTCGATCCCGACGGTAGGAGAGCTCCCGGGGCAGGGACGATTATCGTCGACGAATGCTCGATGCTCACCGAGGAGCAGTTGGCTTCACTCATCTCGGCGCTGCCGGTGAAGTACGATCGCTTGATCCTGGTCGGCGATCCCCGACAGCTCCCGCCCATCGGCGCCGGCAGACCGTTCGTCGACATCGTCAGGCAGCTGGCGCCCGACAACGTCGAGAATCTGTTTCCTAAATGCGGACCGGGTTACACAGAGTTGACAGTCCCGAGACGGCAGCGGAGTGGAAAGGACGATCTCCTCATCGCCGCCCACTTCAGCGGGCGGGCTCTCGAGCCTGGCGCAGATGAGGTTTGGGGCCGCCTGACACGGGGTGCGGCCGAAGGGATCGAGCTCATTCCGTGGAACGACCCGGCCGAGCTCGAGGGCAAGCTCATCGCCAAGCTCGTCGAAGAGCTTCGGCTCGACAACGACGAGGACGAGAACGGCTTCGGACTCAGGCAAGGAGGAAGCGAGTGGAACGGCCGGACGATGTTCTGGCTCAAGCGCGATGGGGAAAAGGAGAAGGCCAAGCTGCTCGAAAGCTGGCAGGTCTTGTGTCCGATTCGTGGCACCTCGGCTGGTGTCGATGCATTGAACCGAGCTGTTCAGGCTCGGTTCCGCAAGCGAGCCAAAACCATGGCCCACGAGCAAGGCTGGCGGCGAAAGATTCCTCGTCCAGCGGGTCCGCAAGCGATTCTTTGGGGCGACAAGGTCATCAATGTCGTCAACAAGGCGCGGCGCCGCGTCTACCCCCCAATGGAAGGCGATTCCTTCGTCGCGAATGGCGACATCGGTCTCGTGGTGGGCGAGTACAAGACTCAGAAGTTTCGCGGGTTGCCTCGCAACTTGAAGGTCGAGTTCGTGGCTCAGCCCGGGTACGAGCTCATGTTTTGGGAGTCGGAGTTCGCCGACAACGACAAGGGCTCACCGCTCGAGCTCGCCTACGCTCTCACCGTACACAAGAGCCAGGGGAGCGAGTTCGGAGTCACGTTCGTTGTTCTTCCGCATCCGTGCCGGCTGCTCTCTCGGGAGCTGCTCTACACAGCACTCACACGCCACCAAGAGAAGCTCATCCTCTTCCCTCAGGGCGACGTGAAGAACATTCGGCTGTACGCGGATGAAGCCTCGTCCGAAGTGGCCAGCCGCGTCACCAACCTGTTCGCACCGCCGGCCATGGTGCCGGTGAAGGTCGATGGTCAGGCCGGCGTCCGAAAGCAGAGCTTCCTGGAGGAGCGACTTGTCCACCGGACTGAACGTGGGGATTTGGTTCGATCCAAGTCCGAAGTGATCATCGCCGACAAGCTTCACGCTCGCGGAGTGAACTACGCCTACGAGGCGCCCCTCGACCTCGATGGCAGCGTTCGGTTCCCGGACTTCACGATCCAGGATCCCGACGCGGGCAAGACGTTCTACTGGGAGCATCTTGGACTCCTCGATGACCCAGCCTACGAACGGCGTTGGACGACGAAGCTCGAGCTCTACCGGAGGAGCGGGATCCTGCCGCACGACGAAGGCTCCGGTCCGAGGGGCGTGCTCATCGTCACACGAGATGCGCCGGGCGGCGCGTTCGACTCCACCAAAATCGCCGAGCTGATCGACCGCGTGATCCTCGGATGACTCCGCGCCGACGGGTTCGGTAACCTGCTCGCCCCTGTCCGTCGGTCTCTTCCCGATGTCCGATCTCCCCAACCCCGGTCAACTCTGCACCGTCCGCCAGCGCCGGTTCGTCATCACGAAGGTCAAGCGTCAGGGCCTTCCTGCGTCTCGCGGAAACGTTCCGCAGCACGTGGTGGAGCTGCAGTCCGTCGACGACGAGGGACAAGGTGAGCGGCTCACCGTCGTGTGGGAGTTGGAGCTCGGGCGGATGCTCTTCACCGCCGATGCGTTCCCCGATCCGCGCCTGATGCTCGAGAAGCTCGGCCGCTTCGACGACCCCCGACGGCTGGATGCCTTCCTGCACGCGGTGCGGTGGGGCGCGGTGGCGTCGGCAGACGTGGAGAGTTTGCACGCGCCGTTTCGGAGCGGGATTTCGATCGAGGACTACCAGCTCGATCCGGTGGCGCGTGCGGTGGCGATGCCGCGGGCGAACCTCTTGATCGCGGACGACGTGGGTCTGGGCAAGACGGTGGAGACGGGCTTGGTGGTGCAGGAGCTCATCCTGCGGCACCGGGTGCGGACGGTTTTGGTCGTCTGCCCGGCGGGACTGCAGCTGCACTGGCGCGATCAGATGCGCGACAAGTTCGGGTTGGAGTTTCGCATCGTGGATTCGGAGGCGATGCGGGACCTGCGGCGGCGGCGCGGCATCGGGGTGAACCCGTGGACGCATTTTCCGCGGCTCATCACGTCGATCGACTTCTTGAAGCGCGATCGGCCGATGCGACTGTTGCGTGAGGTGCTGCCAGCGGAGGGTGAGCCAGCGTTCCCTCGGCGATTCGATCTCTTGGTGTTGGATGAGGCGCACAACGTGGCGCCTTCCGGGCGTGGAAACTACGCGATGGACTCGAACCGGACCGAGGCGGTGCGAACGCTGTCGCCGCATTTCGAGCACAAGCTGTTTCTGTCAGCGACGCCGCACAACGGCTACACAGAGAGCTTCTCGGCGCTGCTGGAGCTGCTCGACGATCAGCGCTTCCACCGCGGTGCGCCACCTTCGAACGCGCAGCTCGGCGCGGTGATGGTGCGCCGCCTAAAGAAGGACCTGCCGCCCGACGATCTCGGTAACCCACGCTTTCCGGAGCGACGGCTCGAGGCGCTGCCCGTTGCCTTCACGGCCGAGGAGCGCGCCGCGCACGACGCGTTGTCGAGGTACACAAAGCTCCTCTCGGCACGAACCGAGGCGGCCGGGACGACGGTGGCTGTCGACTTCGTGACGAAGCTCCTGAAGAAACGCCTCTTCTCTTCTCCAGAGGCGTTCCGGATCACGCTGGAGAAACACCGCGAGTCGCTGGTGAGTCCACGCAAATCCGAGGCGCACAAGCGCCCGCCGCCCGGGATCCTGAAGCGCGAGGCCTTTGGCTACGAAGAAGAGTCGGAGGACGAGGACGAAGAAGAGGCCCGCGCACTCGGCCTCTTGGACGCAAGCACGGAGCTCTTGCCCCAGCCAACCCAGGAGGAGCTCGGCCTGGTCGATGAGCTGCTTCGCTATGCGGAGCGCGCGGCCGGCACGGCCGACGAGAAGGCGCGGACGCTGCTCGACTTCTTGGAGCGAACGGTGCGTCCTGGCGGCACCTGGTCCGAAGAGCGCGTGATCGTCTTCACCGAGTACCGCGCGACGCAGAACTGGCTGTTCGAGCAGCTCGTCTCGCGCGGCCTCGCCCAGGACGACCGCACGTTGATGCTCTTTGGCGGGATGGATACAGATCGTCGCGAGCAGGTGAAGGCGGCGTTTCAAGCATCCCCCCGGGACGCGAACGTGCGCATCCTGCTCGCGACCGACGCGGCGAGCGAGGGCATCGACCTTCAGAACCATTGCCATCGATTGGTCCACTACGAGATCCCGTGGAACCCAATGCGTATGGAGCAGCGCAATGGTCGCGTCGATCGCCATGGCCAGAAGCACGCGGTCCAGGTCTTCCACTTCGTGGGCCAGGGCTGGGAAGCCGGCGCGCAAGGCAAGGACCCGGGCAGCCTTGAAGGCGACCTGGAGTTTCTGTTCCGCGCGGCGAAGAAGGTCAACCAGGTCCGGGACGACCTCGGGAGCGCAGGCGACGTCATCGCCGATCAGGTGGAAGAGGCGATGCTCGGTCGCCGCAAGCGAATGGATGACGAAGTCGTCGGCCAGCGCGGCAAGGCAGCGCGGCTGGCGCTCAAGCTCGAGCGTGACCTGCGCGCGCATGTGGAGAAGCTCAGGCAAGAGCTCTTCGCAAGCCGGGACGAGCTGGGCATTCGGCCCGAGACGCTCAAAGCGGTGGTCGACGTGGGGCTCGAGCTCGCCGGTCACGCGCCCCTGGAAACCGCGCGGCTGGAGTCTCCGGATCACGGACCGCTCGACGCCTTCAAGGTGCCGCATCTCTCGGGCACATGGGCACCTTGCCTCGACGGCCTGGCCCATCCCCACACCGGCATGATGCGTCCGATCGTGTTCGACCATGACGCCGTGCGAGGGCGCGACGACGTGGTGCTGGCACACTTGGGCCACAAGCTCGTGCAGATGTGCGCATCGCTTCTCCGCGCCGAGGTGTGGATGCCGGAGACCGAACGCAAGCTCGCCCGCGTCACCGCGCGCGTCGTGCCGAGCGGTGCGCTCCAGCACCCGGTGCTTGCAGCCCATGCGCGGCTCGTGGTCCTGGCGAAAGACGGCACGCGCTTGCACGAGGAGCTGCTTCTGGTCGGCGGCGCGATCGAATCGGGCGTGCTCGTGCCGCAGGATCGCGAAGCATTGGAGAAGAGCCTACAGAGCGCTGGCCGGGCCGAGGCGCGCGCACCTGGCAACAAGGTCATCGGGAGCCTCGCCGCGCTCTGGGAGAAGCATCAGGAGACGCTCGTCAAAGAGCTGGGCCGCGCGCGCAAGGCACGCGTTCGCGATCTCGACCGCCTGCTCAAGAAGCGCGAGAAGCGCGACGTCGATCACACGACCGCTGTCCTGACCGAGCTGGAAGCGAGCCTTCGCCGCCAGCAAGAGGACATGGCACAGCCGCAGCTCGAGCTCTTCTCGAGGCGGGAGCGCGACCAATACGACCGCGTCGCCGAAGCGGTGCGAGTGCGCATCGCGACAATCGCTGACGACATCGGGCGCGAGACCGAGGCCATTCGCCAGCGCTACGCCGAGACCGAGGACCGCATCTTTCCCGTAGCGCTGTCATACTTGGTTCCCTCGCACCTCGCGGGGGCTTCGTGAGACCGCGGTTTCCTCGCAAGCCGTCGATCTCGGCCCACCACAACGAGTGGCTGTCGCTCATCGACGTATCGGGGCCCTTCCTCGCGACAGGCGTCCTGGTTCGTGCGTTTCCGCAAGGGCTCGACGAGATCGCACCCGAGCTGAAGGCGCGGCTCCGGCTCGCACACGAGGAGTGGCTCGACGAGGCGAGCAAGGACGCACCGGACCCGTCCATCCACGTTGCCTGGATCCGGTACGTGTTTCGCGAGCTGCTCGGGGTCGAGGGGCGCGACGTCGCCGAAGGGCAAGCGCTGCCCGCTTGGACGCGCGTCGAGCTACCTCAGCACCATGAGACGTTGTCTCCCTCGTTCGCGCTCCGCGATGGCGCGAACAAGTTGCATCTCTTGGTTCAAATCGAGCCACCCCACCAAGACCTCGAGCGCTCGACGATTGACCGTCCATGGCGCGCTTCGCCCGCGGCGCGGATGATGACGCTGCTCCACGGTGCGCAGGCCGGCGGCGGCCCGCGCCTCGGGCTGGTCACCAACGGCCGCGCGTGGATGCTGGTGCGCGCCAAACCCGGTGACGCCACCTCGTATGTGACCTGGACGAGCGAGCTCTTCTTCGACGAGCCGCTCACGCTCCGCGCCTTCGTCAGCTTGGTCGGCCTCAAGAGGTTCTTCAACGTCCCCGATGCCGACACGCTCGACGCCCTCTACACCGAGAGCGCCGGCCATCAACATGAGGTCACCGATCAGCTCGGCATGCAGGTACGCCGCGCGGTCGAGGTGCTCATCCAAACCATCGACAGACTCGACCGCGCGCGGCGCGGAGCACTCCTTCGTGGCCTCGATCCGGTGGTCCTCTACGAGGCCTCCATCACCGTGATGATGCGCCTCGTCTTCCTCCTCGCGGCCGAGGAGAGAGGCCTGCTCCTTCGCGGCAACGATCTCTACGATCAGGGGTACGCAGCGAGCACCCTGCGCGACCAACTGCAGGAGGCGGCCGATCGTCATGGTGAGGAGCTCCTCGAGCGCCGGCACGACGCGTGGGCGCGCCTATGCGCCACGTTTCGCGCGATCTACATCGGCATCGAGCACGAGGACCTTCGCCTCCCCGGCTACGGCGGCTCGCTCTTCGATCCGGATCGCTTTCCGTTTCTCGAGGGCCGCGCGCCCGGCACCTTGTTTCGCGATCCCGTCCAGCGTGTCAGCGCGCCGCTGGCGATCGACAACCGCACGGTGCTCCATCTGCTCCGCGCGATTCAGGAGCTCGAGTCGTCATCAGGCCGCGGCGAGCGCCGGCGCCTCTCCTTCCGCTCGCTGGGGGTGGAACAGATTGGTCACGTCTATGAGGGCCTGCTCGACCACACCGCGCGCCGAGCCAATGGCCTCACTGTCTCGCTTCAGGGCAAGCGCGAGCCCGAAGTCGGCATCGAGGAGCTCGAGGCTCTGAAGAAGAAAGGCGACGACGTACTCATCGACTGGCTCGTCGACCGCACCGGCCGATCGCGCTCTGCGCTCGCTGACGCTCTCCGCTACGAGCCCGAGCCCGAGGATCGGCGCCGCCTGCTCCAGGCCTGCGAGAACCGCTCCGATCTCTACGACCGCGTCCGGCCGTGGGCCGGGCTCGTCCGCAAAGACACCCACGATCTCCCCGTCGTGCTCGACGCAGGCGCGGTGTACGTCACCGACGGCGACGAGCGGCGCTCCACCGGCACCCATTACACACCGGTCACGCTTACCGAACCGATCGTTCAATACACCCTCGAGCCTCTTGTTTACGAAGGCCCCGCTGAGGGCAAACCGGAGGCCGAGTGGCGACTCAAGACGCCGCAAGACATCCTCGCACTCCGCGTCTGCGATCTCGCCATGGGCTCCGGAGCGTTCCTCGTACAGGCATGCCGCTACCTCGCCGAGCGTGTCGTTGAAGCTTGGGCCGAGGCTGAGGTGCGATCCGGCTACGAGCTCGTGGTCGGCCCTGACGGCGGCATCTCGGTCGGTGCAGTCGGCGAGACGATCATTCCGCCGCTGCGCCCTCCGCCCGGAGCGAGTGCTGTGCTCCCCGGGATGCTCATCCCAGAGGGTCCGCTCTTTGCCGCAGAGCCAGCCCCGACGGCAGAGACTGCCGACTCCGAGCCGCCGCCCTCCGTGCGCGGCCGCCCGAGCCGGCCGCCCTCCAAACAGCAAGCGCGGGAGGAAGAGCGGCTGACCCTTGCACGCCGCTACGTTGCCGACCGGTGCCTCTTCGGCGTCGACAAGAACCCTTGGGCGGTCGAGATGGCGAAGCTCTCGCTTTGGCTTGTCACCCTGCAGAAGGCTCGGCCGTTCACGTTCCTGGACCACGCACTCGTCGCCGGCGATTCGCTGCTTGGCATCACGAGCAAGGAGCAGTTGCTCGCGTTCCACCTCGATCCGGTGCGAGGGCGGGAGGTCCACGATCTCTTTTTGCCCAAGAAGCATGTGGAGGCCGAGCTCGCCCGCGCTTCCAAGCTGCGTGAGGAGATCGAGCGCCTCGCCAGCTCGAGCATCGTCGACACCGCGCACAAGGCGTTGCTCGAATGGCACGCACGCGAGGCGACGAGCGATCTGCGCATCCTTGGCGATCTCTTGATTGGGGCTTCGCTCGCCTCGCAGGGAAAGGCAGCGACGTTCGATCGGCTCGTCGAGACGCTTGCGCACGATGCGATTCGGTTGTTGCCGGGTGATGACGAGATGAAGTTGACGGCGACGGAGCAGGAAGCGAAGAAGGCTTCGCGGGGCGAGCTACGGCCGCGGCTTAGGGAACGCGCTCAGGAGCTGTTGAACCAGCACCGCGGGTCCGACCATCCCGTGCGAACACCGTTCCATTGGGCGCTAGCGTTTCCCGAGGTGATGGCTCGGGGCGGGTTCGATGCGTTCGTCGGGAATCCGCCATTTCAGGGCGGGCAGCGGCTGACCGGAGCGCTCGGAACGGACTACCGTGATTACCTCGTCCACGTGCTCGCGAAGGATCGGAGGGGCAGCGCAGACCTATGCGCGTATTTCTTCTTGCGTGCGGCTGCGCTGCTGCGCAGCAAAGGCATTGCAGGACTGATTGCGACCAATACTATCGCCCAGGGCGACACACGCGAAGTTGGTCTTGATGCGTTGTTGACCGATGGCTTTGCGATCCCGCGCGCCGTGGCGACCACGAAGTGGCCCGGAGACGCGAGTCTCGAGGTGGCGGAGGTGTGGCTCCGCAAGGGCGAGTGGTTGGGCACGCACACGCTCGACGGCAGGAGCATAAAGAGAATCTCTTCTCAGCTCTCTGAACCTGGCCGTATTGCTGGCGAACCCAATAAACTTGCGGCAAACCGCGAAGTGGGCGCCCAAGGCGTGATCCTCTTTGGCGAGGGCTTCCTGCTCGAGCCTGATCAAGCGACCGCCTTGCTTCGCAAGAGCGAACGTAACGCAGAAGTCATCCTGCCGTATCTGAATGGCCAGGACCTCAATCGGCATCCGAATCATCAGGCGAGCCGCTTCGCGATTGCATTCCAAGACTGGCCGCTAAGCCGAGACTCGGCAGCTGCCGACTATCTCGGACCAGTCGCCACGGACTATTCAGACTGTCTCCAGATCGTAAGGGATCTAGTAAGACCAGAGCGAGCAACGAAGTCCAAGGCGGTCGCCGAATGGCCCTGGTGGCGTCATTGGCGAGCGAAGGCAGACCTCTATCGCCGCTTGCAAGGAATGCAAACGGCCTTGGTTTGCTCCGAAGTCACCGCTCATCTTGCCTTCGCAAGAGTGCCTGCTCCGCGCACATTATTCTCAACCAATATCGATGTGTTCGTTGAAGACAGGTTTCCGGCGCTACAGTCCACGATCCATGAGATCTGGGCTCGTTCCCGAAGCTCCACGCTTGAGTCTCGGCTGAAGTACTCCCTCGGTGACGCGTTCGAAACCTTTCCTTTCCCCCGCGACCTCTCCTCCCTCGAATCAATCGGCGAGCGGTACCACACCCACCGCGCCGCTATCATGAAGGCCAACAACCAAGGCCTCACCGCGACCTACAATCGCTTCCACGATCCCGACGATGACGACGACGGCATCCAAACCCTCCGCGACCTCCACGTCGAAATGGATCTCGCCGTCCTCGCCGCGTACGGCTGGTCCGATCTCCCCCTCGACCACGGCTACCACCAGACCAAGCAAGGCCTCCGGTTCACCGTTAGCGAACCCGCTCGCGTCGAGCTCCTCGATCGCCTCCTTGAGCTGAATCATCAGCGCTACGCCGAAGAGCTCGCGGCTGGCCTTCATGAGAAGCCCGCCAAGGCGGCGAAGGCCGGCAAAGTGAAGCCGGCGAAGGCTAAGGCCCCCGCGACCGCGTCGTCTTCGCTCAGTGTAGCGAACGGGCAAGGCAACCGCCCTCGCCGCCAGCTTGGCATCGACTTCGACCAAGTCGGTCCACCAGGGTTGCTCGACGATGAGAATCCGGTCTACATGGCCGCATCCGCCGAAGCACCGTCGCATCCGCAGGACGCAGCCCAAGCCGCCCTCTCCTCAGATGCCGCCAAGCTCCTCAATGTGATCGAGGAAGCGTCATCTCCCCTCGGCAAATCCGCGCTCGTGAAGGCCAGCGGCATCGACGCCAAGCGGTGGCCCGCCGCGATCGCCGAGCTCGAACAAGCAGGCTTGGTCGAGCAGCAAGGCGAAGGCCGCGGCGCGCGCTACGCGAGGAAGTTCTGATGCGCACCGAAACTCTTGCGGCGTCCTCGCCCTCGAACGAGCATCATCGCGTGGCAGAGAGCAGACTCCTCCGCAAGCTCGTCAAGGCCGGTGTCGAAGCGCGCACCGACGACTTCCGGCGCACCGTCGAGGAAGTGGTCCGCGAAGAGCGATCGAAGAAGCATCACCTGCTCGCGAACGATCTCGAGCGGCTACTTGCTCGGGACATCGTCACGACGCCAAAGCCCAACGTGGTCGTCCCGCATGACCGCGAGCGCGGCCTGCCACTCGTCGACGTGCGCGAGCCTGGTCGAGGGCTGGATGAGCTCGTGCTCTCGCGGAACACGGAGCGCGTCCTCCGCCGGGTACTAGACGAGCACCGCCGAGCCGACGTGCTCGCGAGCTACGGACTGCGTCCGTCGTCCAAGCTCCTCTTCGCTGGCCCTCCGGGAACGGGCAAGACCTCTGCGGCCGAGGCGCTCGCGCATGACCTCGGCCTCGACCTCGTCATCGTCCGCGTCGACGCCATCATCTCCTCGTTCCTCGGCGAGACCGCCGCCAACCTGCGCAAGGTGTTCGAATTCCTGGAGCAAGGCAGATACCTCGCGCTCTTCGACGAGTTCGATGCGCTCGGCAAGGAGCGAGACGATCCCAGCGAGCACGGAGAGATCCGCCGCGTGGTCAACGCGTTCCTCCAGCAATTCGATGCGTACCGCGGTCGCTCCATCCTGGTCGCAGCGACGAACCACGACGGACTCCTCGACCGCGCGTTGTGGCGCCGGTTCGACGAGATCGTCACGTTTCCGCTGCCCACGCCTTCTGAGACCAGCGCCATGCTCGCGCTCTTGACACGGTCCCTCCGGCACGACCTACCCCTCTCGCGAAGGACCTTCGTTGCGCGAATGAAGGGCAAGTCCCAGGCGGACGTCGAGCGCGTTTTCCGCCGAGCCATTCGCTCCATGGTCCTGAGTGACTCGACCAAGCTGACGCTCGAGACCTTCCTGGCAGCGCTCGCGGACGAGAGGCGACAGAAACCGACACGACGGAGGTGACGATGGCGGGGGGACACAGGCATCTGGAACTGACTCGTTCGGAGCCGAACGTCCCTCGAAGGAGGTGGGGGCGAGTGCCCCTTCCCCCACCACGCCGTGAGCGAGAGCACGCGGCGAAGTTGCTCCATGAGCTCGCCGAGGTCGACCGCGAAGCCCCCACGCTCGAGCACGGCTTCGATCCGCGGCTCCTGTTGAAGCTGACGGTGACCGGGATGAACCCGGGGGATCTACGCGCCTACCCCGGCTTCGAGCTCGTCAGTCAGGAGCGCAACGACGTCGTTCTGCTCTTTGTCAACGAGACCGCGTTGCAAGAGTTTCGGAGGCGCATTCAACGCTTCGGTGCCGGCAACAGCGAGTCCGCTGACAGGAAGAGCCTCATCCAAGCGATCGATGCGATCGATCTGTGGCGAGCCGAAGATCGGCTCGGCCCAGCCATTCGGGCTGAAGGCTGGCCTACCGGAGCCAAGATAGATCTCGACGTGGAGCTATGGCCGTTGGAGCAGGGCCGGATAAAGCTCGTCCGTGCTTTCGAGAAGTGGTGCAAGGACAAGAAGGTCGCAATCCTTGGCCGGCTGGAGAACTCAGTCGTCGTCCTGTTCCGCTGTCGCGGCTCCGTCCCTGCGCTCACAGGACTGCTGCAACACCCCGACGTTCGCCGCATTGATCATCCTCCGCAGTGGGACCTCGACGTTCACGCCTTCCGGGTCCGTGACGAGGAGCTCGAGCGAAGTGCGCCGCCGCCAACGGCAGCCACGGTCGGCGTCTTGGACTCTGGAATCGTTCACGGCCATCCGTTACTTCAGGCGGCCGTCGTGCGTGCCGACTCCTACCTGGAGGGTCGAGATGCTTCGGACGATACGGGACACGGAACCGCAGTCGCCGGATGCGTCGTGTACGGCGACATCGAGCAGGCTCTCAAGAGCAGACACTTCAAGCCACTCGCAAAGGTCGCGAGTGCACGCGTCCTCTCGGTGAACTCCCACTCCGTCTACCGCGTCGAAGAGATAGTGTCCGACCTCGTGCAGCGAGCGAGTGTCCGCGTCTTCAACCTCTCCTTGCGAAACAAGAAGGCCGTGTACCGAGACGGTCATCCGGGGTGGCTGGCCGCGACGTTGGATGACCTTAGCCGCAAGCACAACGTCCTCTTCATCGTTTGCACCGGAAACCGAGACGACCGCCGTACCAGCACGGAGACGCGCGACGGCTACCCGCGCAGGCTGCTCGAGCCGGCCGGCCGCCTCGAGGATCCTGGGCCTGGGCTGAACGTGATCACGGTTGGCGCAATCGCTCGCCACGACCGCAGCTCCACGGCGCGGACATACCCAAGCGACCCTCGCTACCACCCTCTTGCCCGTCGCGATCAGCCGTCTCCCTTCACGCGAAGCGGCCCCGGTGCTTGCGGGTCGATCAAGCCCGACCTTGTCGAGTACGGCGGAAACCAAGCGCTCAACCTCGCTACGGACTTCGAGGAGGTCGATGCGCTCGGTGAGCTCTGCCTGAACTTCGGGTTCGCCTTCGGCTCCCCGTTCATCAAGATGAATGGGAGCAGCCACGCCGCGCCGAAAGTCGCCCATATCGCTGCCCGCTTGCTCGAGCGATATCCCAATGCGTCGCCGAATCTTCTCCGCGCGCTCTTGGTCGCAAGCGCCCGAACGCCCGACGCGTGCATGCAGCTCGACCTCGCCCCCGAAGAGCGCAGAAGGCTCGTCGGCTATGGCAAACCGGACGCGGATCGAGCGCTCGACTCCGTCGACACACGCACCGTCCTCATGTGCGAGGAGGAGATCGAGGCAGACCGCACACATTTCTACGAGATCCCCCTACCGACCTCCTTCCTTTCCAGCGGCAACCGGCCGCGTCGCATCGTCGTCGCGGTGGCGCACACCCCGCACGTGCGCAGCACCCGGCTCGAGTACCGAGCCTCCAGCCTGCGATTCAGGCTCATGAAGCGCCAAAGCCTCGATGAAGTGGTGAGCGCCATGACCCACGGTGCGGAAGACAAGATGCCCAAGGAGCTCGGCAATGCCTCAACGGGGGCGGACGACCGGAGCCGCGGTAGCGTCCAGTGCTCGTCGTTCGAAATCCAAGTCGTCAGCGAAGCGCTTCGAGGGGGAACTCAGAAGGTGTTCCTCACCGTCACGCGGAAGGTCGCCCCCTGGGGCACCGACCTCGTGGACGATAAGGAAAAGTACGCGGTCGTCGTCGCCCTCGAGGACGAAGACAACGCCAAGGCCGAACTGTACACCGAGCTCAGCGTCATGCTGCGTGCTCGTGCCCGCGTGCAACGATGAGCACAGCCCTCTGGACCAACTAAATGAGGAGCGGGGGAGACGCCGCCTCGGCGAAGCGCCTACGCAACGAGCTTCAGGGCGTCGACTCGATCCCACGCCTCTTCTCGTGGACCTTTCGGCACGCAGTGCTCAAGCTCGCCGCAGACGATCTCGCGTCGCTCCTGCGGCTCGATATTGGCGACCTTACGGGTCTGAGCTGGCTCAGCGACACCACGGTCAAAGAGCTTCGCGCGTTCTTCGAGGATCTGGCGGAGCGTGAAGCGACCCGACGGCATCGCTTCAAGCAGCCGGAGCGGGAGCGGCTGATTGCGATTCTCCAACGGAACGGAGCACCTGATGCACCGCGGACGATGTTCGTCGTGGCATACCTCCTCGATGAGGAGTTCTTCGGTCGAGCGACGGCTGCCGACCTCGAGCATTCCGGCGTGGCTCTGGTTCCGGCCCGCTTTCTAGACGAGATCAAGAATTCGCCACCACCAATTGGTCAGATGACGCCCGTCGCAGCATGCCGCCGCTGGATGCGCACCTTCTGGTTCGTTGGCGACAGCCGACACCTCGACGCGTTCGGAGCCGTTCCGCGCCCCGACCCGCGACGACTTCCGAGCATGCTCCGCCAACGCCTGCAGAGTGCCCTCGACGAGGACCAGCTCTCGCTGGCGCTGGTATCCTATCGTCGGCACCAGTCGTCGGAGTTCGCCTTCGGAAAGGCTCGCGACGGCTGCTTCGCAATTACCGGGCTGACCAGCATGCGCCCGACAGGTCTCGTCGAAAGGATGCTCGACGAGCTCTCGAGGGCGAAGGTGCATATCGCCCTCCTGCCTGAGATCGCCTTCGACGCGGCGGAGCTCGACGCGCTGAAGCTACACCTGGCAGGACGCGGCCGGCGCTTCCCCTGCGCCGTCGTGGTGGGCATTGCGCACCGGGCGGGAGGCATCGGCCACACCAACGAGACCGTCGTGCTCGACGGTACCGGGGCCGAGCTGTTGCGCCACGAGAAGCTCGAGCCGTTCCTTGAACCGACCCATGGGCTCGAGGACATCGTTCCGCGGTCCTCGACCACGTACAGCTACCTGGACACGCCCGTCGGGCGGATCATCGTCAACATCTGCCGGGACGTCCGGTCCGACCTCCCCATGTTCCTGAACCGAATCCTGGGCGCCTCGGTCCTGCTGGTTCCTGCGTACTCGAAGAGGCTCGACTTCGCGATGGAGGAGGCACGACTGCTAGGGGCGCGGCAGGGCTGCATCACCCTCTCAGTCAACCCGCCGAGTTCCGAGATCGAGCATTTGATGCGTGCTTACGCGCCCATCAAGGGTGCGGAAAGCGAGCTCAAGCGGGATCAGGAGCACCAACCTGTTGGTGATGCAGTAGTTCAGGTCATCCGCGTGGGCCGAGCCGCCCGCACCGGCAGCCTTCGTGCCGACAATCCCATTATTCTGTAGACTGCATCACCCGCCCCATGGTCGCTAGCCCCGAAGCCACCCCGTCTCCAAGCCCAGGCCTCGCGAACGATCTCGCCGACCTTGCCGAGCAGCTCGTCACGATCGCGCAACGTGCGCGTCGCCTCGCGAACGAAGGAGACTTCGCGGCACTCCACGATCAGCTGGCAACTCTGCGAGACAACGCGGCCTCCGCCGAAGGACCGCAACTGTTGTTGCTCGAGGTGGCCGAAGCGTTCCTGAGAGCGCTCTGTCGGACCGACCTCGGCCGCACCGAGCTCGAGCTCCGCAGGTTCGTTACCACATATGCTGAAGCGGCCGAGACGCTGCTACTCCAGCTCGTCGATCGAGGACGCCTGTCGAGAGATGAGATCTCGCGGCTCACAGGACCCCTCGGCGACGCCGTCCGCGAGCTCGTGCATGTTGGCGCACTGCGGGAGCTTGATGGTGGGGCCATCGATCTTCGGCCCAGCTTGCGCTCACTGGCGCGCGACCTCGTGAGCCCTCCGGCATTCCGCTACTGGTCCCGCGTGGACGCCGCGCGGCGGCGGGCAGCGCGCGATCATCTCGATGCTGGCCAAGCGGCGACCGCGCTCGCGGCGGATCTTGGCGTCACCGCAGCGGACGCGCGACGTCATCTGAGAAGTAATCCTCTCGCGAGCACCGGTTCAGCGCCAGCCCCCTATAAGCCGAGGACAGCAGAGGAACAGGGTCTGCCGTTGGTGGTTACCAGTGGCGCCCCCCCGCAGGAATACGCGGTCGTCATCCCTTTGACTTCGCGGACGGCACACTCAACAACAGATGCCAAACCGTTCCCGCATAAGGCACGACCGAAGCGCTTGGAACCCAACCCTGACGATCTCCAGACGGGCGACGCGACGCTCCGCGCGGCGAGCCGATGACTTTGGATATCCGGCTGCTGGAGTCGCACGCAACCAGGGTGTTCGCCTCAGACCAGCGACGACTACTGTGGCTGCAACAGGGGTTCTGGGACGATATCAAGAGGGAGCTGGGAGCGAAGGCGATCCAGCTCCAGCCGTCCGACCGTCCGACCGTGGTGTTCCACCTCGCGTCCCTCTCGATGTCCAAGGAGCGGACCATCCAAGTCAAGTCCGCTTCTGTGACCAACGTCGAGCTGGCAGTCACGGTCATCGGGCACACGCCCGACGCGATCGATGCTGTCACGGAGCTTTGGTCCAAACTCGGGGATGCTGCTGAGGAGCAGGGCGAATTCGATTCCGAGCCAGGAGACTGGAACTACCGGACGACGGCCGTCGTTCATTCGAAGGAGCTTCTGCCGCGAATGTTCCCCGGCATCGCTGTCGTCCAGTCCGCGATACGGTCGAGTAGTCAAAAGCTGTCGCTTGAGCCCCAAGCGCCCTTTCGAATCGATGTGATTGCCTCGGGAGCTGCTCACGGCCTTCCAACCGCGCCGAGCTTCGTGATCGAGCCTCGCGTGGCCGCGAAGCCCGAAGACCACGTCTACTTCACGCAAAGCCCTTTGCCGTCGGATGAACACCTGCGGCTGCTCGAGACGCTTTGCGGCATGCGCTGAGCTGATCGCTCGGAAGCCCAATCCGCTACCATCGTCGGTCCATGACTGACTGGCTCACCACCATGAAGCCTGCGTTCCTTCACGAGCTCACGGCGCTCGACAAGATGGACGTGGCACAAGTGATGAAGAAGGTCGAGCTGCTTACCAAAGACCCGCGGCCAGACGCGAAGGTCAAGAAGCAGCTCAAGAACATGGGAGGCAAGCTGCATCGTTTGCGGGCGGGTGGCTTCCGCATCCTGTACACGTTCGCTGAGCCGTACGTGAGCCTCCTCTCTGTCCGAAAACGTGACGAGAGCACGTACGACGATGACATCGAGGTCGACTTCCTCGGAGGAGACGTCGAGACGCCCGACACCGCGCGTCCTCAGCCTGCGAAAGCGCAGTCTTGGGAGTCCTGGCTCGGCCCCGCACCGTCGGTGGAGCGAACGCTCCCGCGTACGATCGACGACCCGCTGCTCGACGCTCTGGGCGTAGCCGACCAGTTTCGTGATCCGCTGCGGAGTGCGGCGACAGAAGACGCACTCCTCGCGTGTGCCGTCCCGCAGGACATCTTGTTGAAGGTGCTCGACGCGGTTCTTGGGACGTCGGAGCGGGCGGTGGCTGCTCAGCCGGACCTCGTGCTGGACCGGGCTGACGATCTGTTGCGCTTCAAAGAGGGCGATCTCCTCGGTTTTCTACTTCGGCTAAATCCCGAGCAGGAGAAGTGGGTGACCTGGGGTGTGAAGAGCGATCACCCGACGCTTCTGAAGGGCAGCCCAGGGACCGGCAAAAGCACGGTCGCCCTGTACCGCGTGCGCTCGATGATCGAAGCACTGCGAAAGAAGGGCGTCGCGGAGCCACGTATCCTTTTCACCACGTACACGCGCGCGCTAACGCGCGTGTCGGAGCAGCTCCTTGCTCGCTTGCTCGGCAAGGATGCGTCGCTCGTCGATGTCCGCACCGCGGACGCGGTCATTCGTGAGGTCGCGAGCTTGTCGACCGATCTCGCGCTCGCGACGGATCAGGATGTGGCCTCTGCAGCAAAAGCGGCGATCGATGGCGCAGGGCTTCAGGGCAACGCGCTCGTGATTGCGTCACAGCGCGAAGCTCTGAGAAAGCTCGGCATCCCTTTTCTACTCGACGAGTTCCGATCGGTCATCGAGGGCCGGGGGCTGAGCTCACTCGCCTCGTACCTCGAGGCGCCACGTGCAGGGCGGGGAAAGGCTCTGACCAAGACGCAGCGCGAAGCGGTCTGGCGCGCCTACGAGGCCTACACAGCGGAGCTCTCGAAGAAGCGGAAAACGACCTTCGAAGGCATCCGACTCAAAGCACGCGATCGCCTGCGCTCGGGCGCCGTGACGCCGCGCTACGATGGCGTGCTCGTCGACGAGGTGCAGGACCTCCCCATCGTGACAGTGAGCGTGCTCGTAGGCCTTGCGACGACACGCGGCGGCATCTTCCTTACCGCCGACGCGAATCAGTCGATCTATGGCAGCGGGTTTCGCTGGAAGGACATCGCAGATGGTCTCAGCTTCCAGGGGTCGACCGGCGTCCTGCGGGCGAACCATAGATCGACGCGCGAGATCGGAGAAGCGGCAGAGGCGTACCTCGAGGCGGGAGGCGGCAGCGGTCGCCTCGATGACGAGCGCGTCAGTCCACAGTACGTGCATGACGGCGCGCTTCCTGCCGTTCGCGCCGTGGAGAACGACGCCGACGAGGCGCGTCTCATCGCCCGGTTCTTCCGCGGGGCGGCGCGCGACCTCCGGCTCGGCCGCGGAGGTAGCGCCGTACTCGTGCCGACGAACCAGGCGGCGTTGCGGCTCGCCGACGATCTTCGTGCAGCCGACATCCCGGCCGATAAGATCGACGTGCGTGATATCGATCTCGCGGCTCCCGGCGTCAAAGTCATCACCCAGAAATCTGCGAAGGGTCTCGAGTTCCCGATCGTCGCGGTAGCGGGCTTCGAGCCCGTAACAACTCAGGACGACGAAGCCCTCGGCGAAGCGCGCCGGGCGGCCTATGTTGCGATGACGCGCGCCATGCGTGCGCTCTTGGTGGTTGTGCCATCCGGACACAAGAGCAAACTGCTCGATGGCTTCGACGACGCGCATTGGAACGTAGGATGACCGAGCGACTGCGATTGAAAGGCGAGCTGGATGACCTGGCTCAGGCGAAGGCACTCGCTGCGCGCGGGGCCAGGGGAGAGGCCGATCTCGATTGGTCCGAAGTGACCGACGCGACGCCCGAGTTCATCTCGACGCTCCTCGGTGGCAAGGGCCTCGCCGATGCCCCGGATTGGATAGGCCTCGCAACGGTCCCCGAGCAGCTTGCGGCGCGGCTCCTTGCCGCGCGCCCGGCCGGAGAGGAGCCGCCGCCTTCGAAAGGCCGTCGGCGTAAGCGAGGAACGACGCCCGCGGCAATGCCAGCAGTGTGGCGTTCGCCCACGCCCGAACCGCGACCAGCTATCGCAGCGGCGCCACGCCTTGCACCGCTCGCGGCAGCTAAGCTTCGAGAGACGCTCGAAGAGCGAATCATCGCCGACTTGCTCGGACCCGCAGGCGGTCCGGATGAGGTGGTTGAGGAACCGCGCATCGGCGACCGTTACCTGCTCGGACTGCTCGCTCCTTCACGCCTGCGCGTGAGAGTGGGGCGCGCGCAGTCCGACACGATTGGCGCTGGTGCCGACGAGTCTGCCGAGGATGGCTCGAGCGACGACGCGGCGCTGAGCGCGGACACCATGTTCCCGTCTTCGGTAGGTCTGAGCTTCTGCATCGAGCCCGACACCCTCGTTCGCATTCGAGCTGGTTGGGGCCGCTATCGGCGCGTCAAGCGCCAGCCGGCCAACGAATCCGACGAGCCCGTACGAGTCTGGCAGCGAGAGCCGCTAGCGGGACTCAAAGAGACAACGCTTGCTGAGGGCGACGTCGGTCCGCTCGTTATGGACGACCGCGAGGCTGGTGTGATCGTGCGGGGTCGCGCAAGGAAGCGATCGGACGGTAAACTGCTCGTCAGTCTGTTTCTCGTCAATGCGCAGGACGAACCCGAGGAGAAGCGCGACGAGGCTTGGGTCTTCCAGCCCGAGCTCGCCGTCGACTGCCTGAACGGGCCGTGCATCGTTGCAGGCGACGGCGACAACGCCGCGAGTCGCGACGACAAGGACGAACAGCTGTCACGCATGGCCTATCGCAATCGGGGGCAGTTCGCGGTCGGCCACGGCACCGGCGTCTCATGGGAGGTCGATGCCAGCGATCCAAGCCGCGCACTTCGAGTCTTCACGCGAATCGTTCCTGTCAGCGAGGTCCCGGTCATGAGCCCTCGCGTGCCGTCTTCCGCTGGTGAGACGCCAGGGCCGCACGTGGATGAGAACCTGGCGGGGCTTGTCCTCGACATGAAGACGTTCGCAGAGGCTAAGCGATCAGATCTGGGCGCGATGCTCGAGCCGCTTGTCTCTGCCTACGAAGTCTGGATCCGCGCGCAGCAGAAGCGCGTCGATGCGGCCGGCGAGCGACTGGGTGGGCATCGCGGGACAGCCAAGCTTGCGCTTGGAGACTGCGAACGCGCCAAGGCGCGCATCGCTGCCGGGATCGCGCTCGTAATGAACGACGAACGGGCCTGCGAAGCATTCCGGTTCGCGAACCGCGCGATGTGGCTTCAACGCGTGCACGGCGCTCTCGCTTCCAAGCGGAGGCGAGGCGAGGCCGCGCTGTTCGAGGACGTCGATGAACCTCGCAACCGAACGTGGCGCACGTTCCAGCTCGCCTTTCTCCTCATCAATCTCCCGGGCCTCGCGGATCTGGCGCATCCCGACCGCGCACACACCGACGACGCGGCGGCAGACCTGCTTTGGTTTCCGACCGGTGGCGGCAAGACCGAGGCCTACCTGGGCGTGGCGGCGTTCGCGATGGCGATCCGACGCCTTCAAGGCGTAGTCGAAGGACGTCGCGGCGAGGAAGGCGTGACCGTCCTCATGCGGTACACGCTTCGGCTGCTGACCCTCCAGCAGTTTCAACGCGCAACGAGTCTCATCTGCGCGATGGAGGAGATTCGGCGCAGCGATGAAGCGACATGGGGACGCGAGCCGTTTCGAATCGGGCTTTGGGTCGGTGGGCGGAGCACGCCCAACAAGACAGCACACGCTGAAGAATCGCTTCGGCGCGAGCGCAGCACCGGCGCCGCTCCCATGGGCGCCATCGGCGGCATGGGGAGTCCGGTTCAGCTCAAGAGCTGCCCCTGGTGCGGCGAAACCATCGAGCCCAGCCGCGACATGCGCGTCGAGAGCTACCAGAAGGGACGAGGGCGCACGCTGATCTTCTGCGGCGATCGCCGGGGCGAGTGCCTCTTCTCGGAGAGACGTTCACCCGAGGAAGGTCTTCCTGTGCTCGTCGTCGACGAGGAGATCTATCGCAAGCTGCCGAGCCTTCTGATCGCGACCGTCGACAAGTTCGCTCAAATGCCTTGGAAGGGCCCGGTCGGGATGCTGTTCGGGCAAGTGAATTCGCGATGCGAGCGCCATGGCTTTCGCTCGCCGGATCTCGAGGACAGCGATTCGCATCCGAAGAAGGACCGGTTGCCTGCTGCGCGCTCGCAGACCCACGAGCCGCTCCGACCGCCCGATCTGATTATCCAGGACGAGCTTCACCTCATTAGTGGGCCGCTCGGAACGCTGACTGCCTTGTACGAGACCGCAGTCGATGAGCTGTCGACATGGACCGTTGGCGGCAGACCAGTCCGCCCCAAGGTCATCGCATCCACCGCTACCGTCCGTCGTGCACAAGAGCAGGTCCACGGCCTGTTCTTGCGAGACGTTCGTGTCTTTCCTCCACCGGGGCTCGATGCCGGCGACAACTTCTTCGCCGTCGAGCGGCCGACCGATGAAGTGCCCGGCAGACGCTATCTCGGGATCTGCGCACCCGGTCGCAGGCTCAAGCTCGCGCTGATTCGCGTTTATTCGGCGGCCATGGCGGCTGCGCAATCTCTCTTTAACGATCACGGCCGCCACGCGGATCCGTGGATGACGCTCGTGGGCTACTTCGGCTCCTTGCGCGAGCTCGGCGGCATGCGCCGGCTCGTCGACGACGACGTCGCGAGCCGCCTACGTCGAATCACCGCCCGCGGTCTGCCCAGCCGTAGGATTGGGATCACCGGGGTGCGCGAGCTCACCTCACGACTCGGATCGACCGAGATTCCAAACCTGCTCGAAGAGCTCGATCTGCCCTTCGATCCCGCACCGCGCGAAGGCAAGCGCAAGTACCCGATCGACGTGCTGCTAGCCACGAACATGATCTCCGTCGGTGTAGACGTCCCTCGACTGGGTCTGATGGTCTGCAGCGGGCAGCCCAAGACAACTGCCGAGTACATCCAAGCGACCAGCCGCGTCGGCCGCGATTCTCCGGGCCTCGTGCTGACCGTTTACAACTGGGCCCGTCCGCGTGACATGTCGCACTACGAACGCTTCGAGCACTACCACGCGACGTTCTATCGTCATGTGGAGGCGAACTCGGTGACGCCTTTCTCTCCGCGTGCGCTGGATCGCGGTCTTGCGGGTGTCCTCGTTTCCCTCGTGCGCCACGGCGCGATGAAGAACAGCGAGAACGCCGCTGCGCAGAAGATCTCGGACCGAGACCCCGCGGTACGCCGAGCCATCGAGCGCATTGCCCGGCGCGCTGGTGTCGTCGAGGGGGAAGCACAAGTCGAGGCCACGGTTCAGGCACGACTGGAGTCGTTGCTCCATCGCTGGCGCGACACTGCATCCGGTCTCGTGGGTGGAGCGAAGTTGGGCTATGCGGCCGCCAAAGACGGCGTGACCATCGGCCTGCTCGAGCACGCTGGTCGCGGTGCTTGGGAAACTTTCACGTGCCTCGACTCGCTGCGAGATGTCGAGCCGCCGGTGGCTCTGGTCCTGGATGACGGCAGCCTCGATCCTCCCAAACCGCAGGGAGGTGCGTAGTGGCGATCTTCGAGCGCCGTCTCGGTGAGATTCGACCGACCCAGCTGATCTACACCTACGGCATCGGGCAAGTCGTCGATCTGCCGCAGATGTCCGGTCTCATCATGGGGCTCGACGACTGGCCGGAAGCTTATTGTCCGCAAATCGAAGAAGAGCGGTTGCTCGACGAGGTCAGGCGTGTCCTCGGCCAGCAAGTCGAGAAGCTGGTCCGGCCGCCGCCGCAACCGGAAGGCGCGGGACCAACTCCGAACCCTGCGGCCGGCCAGGCACCGACGATCGGGGTGCCCGTAGCACCCTTCCCGCGTTATCTGCGCTGTAGCTTCTGCCGCATCCTGGCACCAATCGCATCGGGCCTCTTTCGGCTGCGCACCATCCCCGGCCGGCCCGATCTCGCCCACTACGAGCACGCGAACTGCACGCGCGCCAGCAGTCCACGCGTGCTCCCTGCTCGCTTTCTACTCGCGTGCGAAGCGGGACACATGGACGACTTTCCTTGGTCGCATTTCGTACATGGTCCGGGCGACCCCTGCGACGGCGTGCTGCAGCTCGACGAGACCGGCTTCACCGGCGAAGCGGCCGACATTCGCGTCCATTGCCGAAAGTGCAGCAAACAGAAACGGATGTCGCTGGCGTTCGGCGACGAAGCCGCCAAACATCTCCCCCGCTGCACCGGACGCCGTCCCCATCTCCGGGACTATGAGGAAAGTCCGTGTACAAAGCGCGCTGAGACAATCCTTCTCGGTGCTTCGAATCTCTGGTTCGCCGCGCATCGCACGGCCCTTCACATTCCGGTGTCGGCGAAGAGTCAGCTCGCGCGGCTCGTCGAGCGACATTGGGTGAGCACGCTCTCAGCAGTCGACAACGTCGCCGTACTGCCGTACCTGCGCAAACAAGGCAAGCTCGCTGAGCTCGCGTCACACAGCGACACGCAAATCTGGGCTGCGCTCGAGCGGCGGCGCGCAGCGTCCTCGAACGAGGACGGTGCTGACATCAAGACGCCAGAGTGGCGGGCTCTCACGTTCGAAGAGCAGCCCGAGCAGACGAACGACTTCGAGCTCGAGCAAGTCGCCGAGCCCGTCGATTACAAGCGCCAGATCCGCAGAGTCGTTCTGGTGAAACGGCTGCGCGCCGTGACCGCGATGGTTGGCTTCTCGCGCATCGTATCGCCGCGCGAGTTCGCTCAAGACGGTGAGCTTCCCAGCATGCGCGCGCCCCTCTCGCGACAAGCGCCCCGCTTCGTTCCGGCCTCCGAAGTAAGAGGAGAAGGGATCTTCATCGAGCTCGAGCAGGGCGAGGTCGAACGGTGGCTCGACAAGCAGACCGTTCCCAACGACCAGATGTTGGGTGCGCATCAGGCGTACCGCCGCGCACGAAAGCTCGAGCCGGACTCCGCTGGCTACCCAGGGCTCAAGTTCGTCTTGCTCCATACCTTCTCGCACGCCCTCATGCGCCAACTCGCGCTCGAGTGCGGCTACTCCGCCGCAGCGATCCGCGAACGCATCTATGCGAACGAGGATCGCGATCGCGGCCCCATCATGGCTGGCGTCCTGCTCTACACCTCCGCACCCGATAGCGAGGGAACACTCGGCGGGCTCGTTCGCATGGGTGAAGCCGACCGGCTCAACCGCCTCATTCGCACCGCGCTCGAGGACGCGCGACTCTGCTCCTCCGACCCGTTGTGCGGAGAGCACCTTCCCGATGACCGCGGACTGCACGGGGCTGCGTGTCACGCGTGCGGTTTTGCTCCAGAGACTTCTTGCGAGGCGGGCAATCGGTACTTGGATCGTCGCGCTCTGGTAGCGACGGTTGCGAGCAACGACGGATTCTTCGAGCGATGAACGCCGAGCTCCTAGAGAGAGCCGTTCAGCTCGGCCGAGAGCTTCACGCCGATACCCTGCGCCGATTTACGGACGCGCTTCTCGGTGGCCGCGTGCCGAGCATCCCTGGGCCCGCAGGCCATTCCTTGGCAGAGCTTTCACGGGGATGGCGGGCGACCAATGGTGAGGGCTCGGAGGCATCGCTCGCCGCCGCCTTGCTCGCTGCCTCGCGTGCCGCGCAGCTCGAGCGCGCCGAGGAGAAGGTTGATCTCGTCTGGACCGGTCCGCAGGGCGAACGGTTCGGTCTCCTCCGTATCCACCAGGCGCTGCTCGATCTCATCGGCGCGGCGCAACGAGAGGTGCTCGTGGTCACGTACGCGGCGTACGAAGTCGATGACGTGAAGCAAGCGCTAACGAAGGCAGCAGATCGCGGGGTGAGAGTACGCGTCGTCGCCGAGCATGCGAGAGCGGATGGCGGAGCGGTGAAGTTCAGTCCGATACCATCGCTGCTCGGCCAGGAGCTGCTCGAAAAGGTGCTGGTGTACTACTGGCCCGCCGATACTCGTGAGATCGAGAACGGGTTGCGGGGCAGCCTGCACGCGAAAACCGCGGTCGCCGACGACCGACGGCTCCTGGTGTCCAGCGCGAACTTCACCGGGCATGCCTTGGCGATCAACATGGAGCTCGGCGTGCGCGTGACGGGCGGGCTGCTGCCCAAGAGAGTTAGAGAGCATTTTGACGAGCTGATTCGGACCAAAATCCTTCAGCCCGTCGCCACGTGAGCCTTGGGGCTGAGGAGGCGGAGTGCGACTCCGATTATTTTCTAATCTTGCGCGCCAATTCGGCACGCCGATGTCCGCGGCTGAACGCTCAAGTCTAATTGAGCGAGGACAGTCGGAGTTGGAGCGAACCATTGGTCCTATTCAACCCGCTGCACCGAAGGCTGCCGGCCCGAAGGCGCAACACGTAGTCGTGATCGGTGGTGGTCTAGCTGGGCTTTACGCGGCGGATCGCCTACTTCACTCCAAGCCTCCGCTGCAGGTCATTTTGCTCGAGGCCTCACAACGGTTTGGAGGTCGGGTTTGGTCACGCGACGACATCGCACGCGACCGAATCGTCGAAGCGGGAGCGGAGCTAGTCGGACTCGCGCATGCGCACTGGATCAGGCTAGCAAAGCGATTTCATCTCGGGCTGCGATGGCTGTCACCCGAAGATCAGGAAGCCATCGGTCGTGAGAGCCCGCTGTACCTAGGCGGCGAGCGCCTCGACAAGCGGGAGAAAAAGCAGCTTTGGCGCGGCCTTTCACGTTGCCATCTGCAACTCGCCGAGCACGCTGCGAGCATCGACGACCCGACCAGACCGTGGACTAGCGCCGGAGCCGCTGTTCTCGACCAGCGCGCTACGGCAGACTGGATTCGGAGAGTCACCAGCTCGCGAATCGTGCGGCTCGCGCTCGAGGCCGACCTCGGCAACAACAACACCGTCCCGACTAGACAACAGAGCTGGCTAGGCACGCTTGCCTCCGTCGCAGGAGTGATGAGGGCCAGTCGTAGTCAAGAATTCTGGAAGTACATGGAGAATTTTTGTTGCGACATGGGCAATCAAGCCATAGCTGACTCATTGGCGAATGAGCTACGCAACGCCGCTGACATTCGGACGGAGTCGCCAGTGGCCAAGATCGAGATCGAGACGGATCGCGTCACGATCTGGTTGAAGGAGCGAGGAACGAGCACCCTAAGAGCCGACTATGTGGTGCTCGCTACCCCCCCTTCCAGCTGGAGAGACATCGACATTCTCGGCTTCGAGAAGGCCGCGGGCGACGTCGGAATGGGTCCGGCCTCCAAGTATCTGGCCGTAGTGGAAGACCGATTTTGGCTGCGGACCCACCAGACGGCTAACTCGGTCAATGATCGCGTTGGTCAGACTTGGGAGGCGACAGAGAACCAGATGGTCGTGCCCGGAGGTGAATTTGTATGGTCCGTCTTCGCGGGCTCTAGCGCCGCGAGAGACCCCAAAAGGCACGGACCCGACAAGTTCTACGCGCAACGACTCGGTGGCATGTATCGGCACTATCGGGAGAGTCTCAGGCGCGGCGAGTTCATCGACTGGGAGGAAATGGAATGGTCTCGCAGCGGCTACTCGTGCCCGGCTCCCGGTGAGGTCTGCACCAAGGGGAAGTTCCTGAACGGCGCCGTTTCTCGCCGTTTGGTCTTTGCCGGAGAGCACACGAGCATGGACTTCTTTGGCTACATGGAAGGGGCGCTTCGATCTGGAGCCGCAGCCGCGAAGCTCGTCACAAGACTCGCCAGGGATAGACAGAGTATTCGCGGACGGAGGGCGTGACCTTCGTAGCACGGCAACTGCCCTGATCTGCGATGGCTGGCCCCTTTGGTGGCATCGCCACGAAGGTCGGCGCTCTTTCGGAAGGCGCTGTCGTCGCTCTGCTGCTGAGCTCTGGGCGACGCGCGAGCCCGGGCGTGCGCAAGAATGCCGCCACGGCGACCCCCACCGAGCCAGTCACAATAGAACGACCGGCGCGCATTCACCTTGTCGCGGGTTACGCCGAGTGTGACCTCGGAGCAGAGCCGCATGGGGAAGCGAGCCGGTCGAGAAGAAGGTTAGCGCA
>JBGTSH010000062.1:0-40189 GCA_041940405.1 Polyangiaceae bacterium | reverse complement strand
GCTTCCTCCGTCGCATCGACCTGGTCGGCGATCTGCCACCGGCGCCCATCGAGCATCCATACATCGATCGCTCCGGGCTGCTCTGGGTGCAGCCGGGACGCGACACCAACCTCACGCTCCTCGTGGAGCCGTACGCCGCGGTGCACGCGACCGTCGGCGCACTCCCGCGCAAGCGCATCGGCATGCGCCGCGCCTGGCTCGAGGCCGGGCTGCGCGCGATGGCACCGGCCTTCCGCTTCGGGCCGGTGCTCGTCGACCCGGCCCAGATCCGCATGCCGGTTCCGAGCGGCGGCGATGGGACGTGGAGCTGGAGCCATCGGGTGGCGGTTGGTCGGTGGGCGAGCGACGCCGTGGTGAACGCCACCGGCGACGCGACGCTCTCCGACGATCCCGCCATCGCCAGCGAAGGCTGGCTGGTCTCTTCGCCCGGTGAAGCAGGAGGTGGCTCGTGAGCTGGACGCCGCTGGGACCGTTGTGCGCCATCAACGGTGATTCGCCGCACGCGGTCGCCGGCTCCTGCACGTCGATCGCCTTCGATCCCAACGTCGCCGGAACGGTCTACGTGGGCACGGCCAACGGCGGCGTGTGGAAGACGACGAACCGCGGCGAGAGCTGGGTGCCGCTGCTCGACGAGCAGCAGACGATGACCGTCGGCGCCCTGGCAATCGCGCGACGGTCGGGTCACCTCTACGTGGGCACCGGCGATGCAAATCCCCGGCGACAGCAGCTCGATCGAGGCCCGCCAGTGCTGGAGGGCCGTGGGGTGCTGATCTCGACGGACGGCGGGGACACCTGGAGGCTGCGCGAGGGATTTCTCACGCCTGGATCGGCGTCGTTCGCCGGTGACCTCATGTCGGAGTTTCGCGGCGCGCGCGCCGCCGCCATCGTGATCTACCCCGTTCCCATCGGCGAGCAGGAGCAGCGCATCGTCCTCGGCTCGACGCGCGGACTCTACGAGTCCCTCGACGGAGGCGTGAACTGGACGAAGCTCGAACCACCAGCCTCGGACACGCACACGTTCCGCCACCGAGTCACTGCGCTCGCGCTCGATGCCGACGACCCGGCCAATCCGGTGCTCTACGTGGCCATCGAGAAGACCGGTATCTTCCGGCGGGAAGGCAGCGGCGCCCTCACGCCACTCCCGGCACCGTTCCCGGGACCGGTGGACCGCATCGCCCTCGCCGTCTCGCGCCCGATCTCCGGCGGCGCGCGGTTTCTCTTCACAGCCGTGGCCTCGTCAGCGGGGTCGCTGGTCGGCGTGGCCCGGTCCGAGGACCGAGGCGACACCTGGACGCGGATCGACCAGGGCCTCGTGTCCCTCATGAACGACGCGGAGGACAACATCAACCTCGACGTCAGCCTGGCGCTCTGCGCAGACCCGGAGGAGTCGCGCACCGTCTACCTCGGAGCCGGCCACCTCTACGCCCGGCGGCAGTTCGACAACGCCTGGGAACGGATCCTCAAAAAGAAGGACCACGCGGTCCACACCGGCCAGAACGCGCTCGTCTTCGACCCGCACGCCGACCCGCCGACGCTCTGGATCGCCAACGACGGCGGCGTATACACCACCGCCGATCGCGGCTTCAGCTGGACGCACCGCAACCGCGGGCTGATGAACATGCAGGTTCATTCCGTCGCCAGTTATCCAACGGGCGTCGTGGCGCTTGCGGGGACGCAGCACAACACCGCCCAGCGTCTGGTGGGCCACCCGATCTGGCAGCAAGTCGGCCCGCGTTTCGCGAACCTCGATACCCACTCGATGTCGGCGTTCGATGTGCGCATCGATTGGATGCGCCCTACGCATTGGTACGTGGGAGTCGCCATGGACTCCTACGGGCCAAAGCCGGGCATGCCGCGGCAGACGCGGTTCGGCAGCGTCTCGTTCGCCATGTCCAATGATGCGGGTGGCTATTTCAGCGAGCAGGGCCCGAGCGGGCCCAGCGCCTACTACCGGCGCTTCGCAATCGATCCCGTCCGTCCGGACCTCGACCAGGCCGCGGTGTGGTACGCCGACGGGCCTCCGCTCGTCTCCGGCGTCACCGACCGAAGCCTGCAGGTCCGCGCCAATCCCACCGACGGTTGGAAGGTCCAGCCAGCGCCGCTCTTCGATCCGTCCACCCTCCCCGGCGGCCCGTACATCAGCGCCATGGCGCTCGCGACCCGGCCGGCGGGGTCCAGCGCCCCGTTCACGCGCCTCCACCTTGGCCTCTCTGTCGGCAACTACATGGCGCTGGACATCACCGGCGGCACCTATCAGCAGCCTGCCAGCATGTGGGAAACGCTCTCTCCGCATCCGATTGGCGCCGTCGCGGCGACCATGGGCGATGGCGTGATCTACGCCGGACAGGGTGGTGGCCGGGCCCTCGAGCGTGTCGAGGAGATGCGGAATCATCAGGTGCTGCGCAGCGACACCGCTGGCAACGGCGGTCCCGGTGGCGCGCCCGCGTTCCAGAGCGACATCGAATCGCTCCCGTCGCCGCCACCCGGATCCTCGCACCGCAGCCCCCACGACGTGGCGGTGAACACCATCGCGCTCGACCCGCAACAGCCACAGCGCGTGCTTGTCGGCTGCGACGCGGGCCTGTTCCGATCGGAGGACAAGGGCAGGACCTGGCGGCGCTGGATGGACGGACTGCCCGAGGCCATGATCACGCACATCGATGTGCAGCCGATGGCGCCCGTCGGTCAGCCGCGCATGGTGCGCATCTCCACGTACGGTCGCGGCGTTTGGGAGCGGCCCATCGATGACGAGGATCCCGTGGTGCCTCCGTTCGGCGGCCCGCCGTCGCAGCTCTACCTTCGCCATCACGCCGGCTTCACGCGACGGCCCGAGCCACCGCGTCCGGATGAGATCCCGGAGCACGACGCGGACCTCTGGATCCCCAACGCCGACATCTGTGTGGACCCCAAGAAGTCCAACGGCAACTATCGGAAGCCGAAGAGCACCCAGAACTACAAGCCCGACGGTCCCATCGATTCCATCGGGTTCGAGCTGCTCAGACGCCGTCGCGCGGAGCTGGAGCGCAGAAAGAAAGAGCGCAAGCTGCGCGCGGGCACGGACGCCCGTGTCTACCTTCAGGTCCACAACCGAGGTCCGGGCGTGGCGCGCGACGTCCAGGTCATGATGCTCTGGTCGCGCCTGGTATCGGAGCAGGCCCAGGAGCTTCCGGGGAGCTTCTGGAGCTTCAGCAAGCCGACCATGCCGCTGCCGAACGATCAAGTGGTGTGGAAGCCCCTCGGTGACGTCATCGTCGTTCCCGAAATCCGACCTGCCGACCCCCGCGTCGTGCACTGGGATTGGTCCGTGCCCCGTGTGATGCCCAAACGCATCGCGCTCCTCGCAGTGGTCCACACCGACGCCGACACCCCCTTGCAGGGGGGTGACGCATTCAACACGGAGGAGTGGGCCCGCACCGACGGACGCTTCGCCCTTGCCAAGCTCGACGTGCACCCCGTCACCAGCTCCGGCGCGTCCGTGGCCGAGCAGGTTCTCGGGGCGGCGGCGATCCTCTTCGCGGTGGGGACGACGGTATACGCGATCACCGAAATGGCCGACTCGTAGCCACGTTTCGAGCAGCCGCCGCGACCGCTATTGTAGTTAGCGGCGCTTCGGGCTCAGCCCTTCACACAAGTGACGTTGTAAAACGGAAACGTCACGCCCTCCGCCACCGGCTCGTCGATCTCCGACACGTCAGTGATCCCATACGCGCCGAGCTCTCGCGCGACCGAGGCTTCGTCGTAGAAGAACATCGGCATCCCCGGCGCGCGCTCGTACAGGTCTTCGCCGAGCTTGGGGCCCTGTCCGTACATCGGCGCGCGCTTCGAGATCAGCGTGAAGATCATCGAGCCGCCCGGCCGTAGCTGCCGGAAGCAGTTGGCGAAAAGCTTCGCGCGCGCCGCGGCATCGAGGAGGTACGCGAGCCCGTACGAGAACACGCCGTCGTACAGCTTGTCGTCGAAGGGCATGCCCTCGACCGAGCCGTGGTGAATCGGGAAGTCGAGACCCAGCTCGGAGCGGGCGAGCGCGATCGCTGTCTCGGAGATCTCGATGCCGACGACCGAGATGCCGCTCTCGAGGAAGGGCTTCGCGTTCCGCCCGTAGCCGACGCCCGGGATCAGGATGTCGCGGGCGCATCGTGCAACGAAATGGTCGCGCGCGAGCAGCGCCGAGCGCACCGGCGCCTCGCCCCACATCACGTGCTTGGCCGCGAACATCGACTCCCAGAGCTCGGTCATCCGATGGATCTAGCTCGCCCACGGCAGCGGGCGACAGGGTGCGCTTTTCGTTCGAATCGGCGATCCTTCGCCCAGCGACTCGCCGCATGTCAGGGCACGAAGCGCCGGACCAGCCGCAGGAGAGCGTCGATGTCGAAGGGCTTCCCGATGGCGCCGGCGGCGCCGATTCGTGCCGTCTTGGCCGAGAGGTGACCATCTGCCGTCATCAGCACGACGGGCACCGACGCGATCCGCGGATCGGCCAGCTGGGCTTCGCGGAACTCGAAGCCGTCCATCACGGGCATCATCAGGTCGAGCAAGATCACGGATGGCAGGTGGTCGGCGCGCGCCAGGGCGTCGAGCGCGGCGCGTCCGTCCGGTGCAGAGTCCACTCGAAGGCCCTCGCTCTCGAGCAGCAGCTTGAGGTTCTCGACGATGTCCTCGTCGTCCTCGACGACCAATACGCTGCCGTTCACGCCAGCCCCCCGCCAGCGATCTTCGACTTGGTGGGAAGCTCCACCGTGAACGTCGCGCCAGCGCCACGCTCGCTCTCGACGCGGATCGTCCCGCCGTGGGCCTCGACGATGCGGCGCGTGATGTAGAGGCCGAGCCCGAGCCCGCTGACGTGGGTGGGCAGCACCGCGCGCTCGAAGACTTGGAAGACTCGCCGTTGATCCGCGGGCGCGATCCCCATTCCCTCGTCGGTGACGGTCAACGTCGCGCGATCCTCTTCGGCGCGCACCGTGCAGCGGATCGGCTTGCCGCGCCCGTACTTCATCGCATTCGTCAGCAGGTTGAGCACCACCTGCTCGATGCGGCAGCGATCCCACATGCCCGGCGCGGCTTTGGGCGCGTCCAGCGTGACCCGACATCCGGCCGCCGCGAGCTCCGTAGCAGATCGTTCGAGCACGTCGCGCACCGCTGCCGCCAGGTCCACAGGCTCGCCGATCGCGAGCGCGAAGCCGCCGGAGGAGAGCCGAGAGACGTCGAGCATGTCATCGACGAGCCGAGTCAGCCGGTCGACCTGCCGCGCGTCGCTCGAAACCATCTTTGCCAACGCTGCGGGCGCAAACGCAGAGAGATTCCCGGCGGCGAGCGCGCGCTCTCGGAGCTGGACCTGCAGCTTCAACGTGGTGAGCGGGGTCTTGAGCTCGTGCGAGGCGATTGAGAGGAATTCGTCGCGAGCGCGGATGGCACGGGCGAGCTCGCTCACGTCCTGGAACGCCACGACGACCGCGGCTGGGTGGTCGCTTATCGCCGGGAGGATTTCGGCGCTGGTGAGCACGGGGAAACGGCCGGCGGGCGAGTGCCACACCACCACCACGTTCTCGACCTTCTCGCCGCGGGCGGCTCGGACTGCGGGCCACTCATCGAGGGGCAGATCTCGATCGTTCTCGTCGGTGAGACGTAAGTGCTCGGGGTAGCGCGTGATGGAGGGGACGAGGGGGAACGTCCCACCCGCCATCGTATTGGCGGCACGGTTGGCGAACGTCATGCGGCCGGTCCCGGGCTCGGAGAGGACAAGCGGGATCGGCAAGCGGTCGAGCGCGGCGCCGAGCCACGATTGCTCCGCCTCGAGCCTTGCTACCCGCTCGGCCTGCCGGCGTAATTGTGCCAACGCCAGCTGCGTGCTCACGCGCGCGAGGAGCTCGCGGGCGGAGAACGGCTTGACCAAATAGTCGTCCGCCCCGGCTTCGATCCCCTCTGCGCGCGCCTCTTCACCCGCTCTGGCCGAGAGCATCACGATCGGGAGCGCGCGGGTGCGCTGATCCGCGCGCAGCGCGGCGAGGAGCTCGAAGCCGTTCATGACGGGCATCATCACGTCCGTGATCACGATGTCCGGAAGCCGCCGCACGATCGCCTCGAGGGCCTGTCTTCCGTCCGCGTAGGCCTCGACGTCGTACCCCGCTCCGAACATGCGAAGGAGGTAGCTCCGCATGTCGACGTTGTCGTCCACGACGACGACGCGCGGCCGCCCGGCCGCCCCCGCCACGCACGGGGCGTGGGTAGGCCACGTCCCTGCTTCGATGGCGTACGCGCTGGCGGATCCGCGCGCCGTCTTGGGCCTCTCTTCGCTGGAGACCCGATCTGCCGGCAAGTGCGCGTGCCCGCGGGGAATCGCGACCGTGAAGGTGCTGCCCACGCCCTCTCGGCTCCGGACGCTCACGGTCCCGCCGTGGAGCCGCACGAGCTCGTGCACCAGCGGAAGGCCGATCCCCGATCCTTCTTGGGTCCTCGCGCGCGCCCCTTTGATGCGGTGGAAGCGTTCGAAGAGTCGCGGAAGCTCGGCCGCAGGGATGCCGCCACCGGTGTCTTCTACGTCCAGCCGTATGCGCTCTGCGTCTGCTCGGAGCCTCACCGAGATCCGCCCCGCGAGCGTGAATTTGAGGGCGTTCGACAGGAGGTTGGAGACGATCTTCTCCCACAGGTCGCAATCGACCCACGCAGGCTCGTCGAGCTGCGGACAGTCCACCTCGAATTCGAGGCCTGCATTCTTGACCGCGGTATCGAAGAGACTGGCGACATCGCGCGTGAAGCCCGCGATGTCGGTCGGCGCGAAGGTAGCCTGGGCGCGGCCCGCGTCGATCGGGGCGAAGGCAAGCAGCGCGTTCACCAGCCTGAGCAGCCGGAGCGCGTTGCGCCGCATCGTCTCGAGCGTCTCCCGCTGACCCGGATCGAGCGGGCCGGAGAGCATGTCCTCGAGCGGGCCGAGGAGGAGCGTGAGGGGCGTGCGAAACTCGTGACTTACGTTGGTGAAGAACTCGGTCCGAGCGAGCGTGGCGGCCTCGGCCTCGCGTTTGGCCTGCGCCAGCGCTTCCAGCGCCTCGTGGCGCGCAGTGCTTTCGAAGATGTAGCCGATGTAGTGCGTGACCTGACCTTCGGCATTGCGAATGATCGCCGTGACGTCGCGAACCCAACGGATCTGTTTCTGTGGGTCGATGATCCGGTAGTCCTCGTGCTCGAAGACCGACTCCCCGGAGGCGCTGTGTTGCGCAACCTCCTCGGTCACGCGCGCGAGATCGTCGGGGTGGATGGCCTGCGCGTAGAGCACACGTCCGGATTGGAAGTCTTCCGCGCTGTAGCCCAGGACGTGGCTGACGTTGGGTGAGACGAACTCGACGGCCCAGCCCTCCGTCGCGCGCCATGCGAAGATTGCGACGGGTACAGCTCGCTCCACCAAAGTATGGAGGACCAACTCGAGGGCCTTTTCGTTGGTGGACTCCATGACCGAGCGAGCGCCTCGACAAAGCGTAGCGCTCGCCCCAGCGTCGAACCACGCCGGCTCGGCCCGGCTCGAGCGCCTCGAAAGTGCGCATCGACGGGAGCACGAGATCTGTCGGATGTGCGCCGAATGGGCGTCCAAGAGCGCGACAGCGTCGTACGTTCGGCAAGATCGTTGCCGGTGATGCGCGGACGGCGTCGTGCCTCGAATCCGAGCGGCCGAGGCTCCTTCGGCTCACCGCAGCAGCTTGATGAGATCGAGCGCCGAGACGACGCCGGCGACGGCGCGGTCGCGCAGCACGAAGACGCGATGAATCCGGCCGCGGACCATCATCTCGGCGATCTCCGGGATCGATGCATCCTCGCTCACCTCGAAGACTGCCGGCGTCATGATGTCGCGCACGCGCCGCCCGGACTCCTTCGCAATGTGGAGATCTTGCAGCTCGTCGGGCGATAGCGAGAAACCGGAGTCGAAGCTCTTGGCGAAGAAGTCATGGATCTCGGCGGGCGCTTCGGCCTCCGTCTGTGCGCGGGCGAGATCGGTGACCGACACGACTCCGACGAGCTTGCCGTACGGCGTCACCACGGGCGCGCCGGAGATGGATCGGTCCACCAAGAATCGGGCAAGCTGCTCCAGCGACCAGTCCTCACCGACGGTGGCAACGTCGGTGGTCATCACGTCACGGGCCAGTAAAGTGGCCATCGATTCCTCCATTGAGAACGGGGATGCGGACGCGTCTGGCGACGCGCGTGAAACGCTCGTTCGCAACAAGCACGCCACAGGAGCTGGAGCCGCTTTCGCGGCGTTTTGCGTACGACCACGCAGCAGGGGCCTCGCGTAGGCGCAGAACCTGCGCCGCGATGACGTTGTGCTGGGGTCTGATCTCGTCGATGCTCGCTGCCTCGTCGTGTCGCATCTTCGAACGGATTCACCAAGCCCGGTCGGCCCGCAGCGCCGCGTTCCAATCGCTGTTTGTGCGTTCGCGACGGTCGTGTCGATCGTCGCGTGTTCCTCTCCCGAGAGGGTCGTAACAGGAGCACGCGCCCACTCGACATCGGCCGCGGCCGCTTCGTCGGCGCCGGCGCCAGACGCTTACGTCGATCCGGCCACACTCCCGATCCTCCGCACGGGGCCGATCTCGGCGCTCCGCTATGTCGGGCCGCACCGGCTCATGACGCTCTCCGGGTTCCCCGCAGACCGCGAAGTCGCCGAGTGGGACGAGGTCACGGGACGGCTCGTACGCGCGACAAAGCTGGGGCCGGGACCTCTCGAGGCATTCTCGGTAGACGGGCGCTGGGTCGCGTACATCGAGCAAGTCGGTTCAACGCTCGGTCCGCGAGCGGAGCCCTTCGTCTTACGGCTGCTCTCCTTCAGAGAAGGGCGCATCGTTTCGAGCCGAGCTTTCACGCACATCGAGTTGGGGTACGCCGAGTCTCTCGGCGTCTCGACCGAGGGCCGGACCATCATCACGCGTGGGAAGGCTGCCGAGCTGCTCGATGCCTCCATTCGCGTCTACTCGCAGGCACTCGTGGAAGAGAAGAAGCACGCCGGTTGGCCGGACCTCAGTCGCGACGACGTGGTCTCTCCGGACGGCCGTTGGGTGGCGCTCGTCCCGTCAGGAAAGGCCGTACGGGTCGTTGACACGTCGAGCGGGAAGGAGGTCGTGGAATTTCCGGTCACGAGCACCTATGCGCTCACCGCCACGTTCTCTCCCGACAGTCGCCGGTTGCTCTGGACCGAGCAGAATGATGTCGTCCACATCGTGGACGTGGGGAGTTGGCGCGAGCTGCGAAGGTTCGAGCTCGGTGCGCAGCGACCGCCGTCAGCGTCGTTCGACGCGCGGGGCGAGCGACTCGTCCTCACGGACGGCTACAGGGCCGCCTGGGTCGACCTCTCGTCCGAGAGCGAGGAATTGAGGCTCGGGGAGATCGATTTCGGCGAACGACACACGCCAATCGATACGGTCGCATTGTCGCCGGACGGCACGCGAGCCGCGTTCGGCAAGGCGGGCGTCGTGGTGTTTGCCTCCTTCGGCGAGAGTTGGATTCGACGGGCCGACCTCGGCGGCGAGCAACCCTAGACAGTTTCCTGAAAGGTGACGTCACGCCGGTTCCGGCTGACCTGAACGGAGCCCGGACCGGATGGCGGTCGGACAGGTCGTGAATCCTGACGCCCGCTCGTGATCCTGCGTTCGGTCCGCGCCGGCAGGTGGTGGCGCTTCCTAAGCTCGCGTAGGGTACCGAGCGATGGACTACACGTTCGAGCCGGACGACGAGCTGGCGGCGCACGCGCAGGAGATGAGCCGAATGGCAGTCGACCTGGCGAAGAAGAACGCCGGGCTCGATCTCGACTTCACCGAAGGGAGCATCGAGCATGTCGAAACGGTGCTCGGACAGATCCACGAGCTACCCGAGGATCAAAAGCCGGAAGAGCGAATGTGGTCGCTTGCCCAAGTGTTCGGGAGCTACGTGGGTGAAGTGATCCGCCGGCATCACGGCGGAGCGTGGGGAATGATCGAGGCCGACGGTCAGCGGTTCCCAGGCTTCAGCTTCGGCCCCTCGCCCACGACGCTGTGGCCTTGGATGCGCGCGTTCAACCGGATCTCCAAGGGTCCCGAGGACAACATCTGGCACTACTACGTCACGATGACGCAGGATTGACTATGGCGCTGATCGCGCGTCCTTCGAGCTCCGTCGCGCGCCAGACGTCGAGCATCGGCCCGATGGCTTCCAGCAGCCCGGGATACTGCGGGGCCATGGGCAGGCACGCGACGAGCTGCAAGTTGCGTCCGGCCTCCATCACGCGCAGCACGTCGGGTCGAGCTTTCGCAGGCCGCGCGCGGTCGCCGCCGCGTCGTACGCGCCTTGAATGGCTGGACCGAAACCAGCGAGGTCCCACTCCGGGGGTCCGAGACATGCGTGCTCGAAGTCGGCGTGACGCGGACCGGACGTCGTCGCGATGAGATTGTAACAAGGCGCGTCGCCGTGGATGGGTTGAACCGCGACGTGGGGGAAGCGAGCTTCGAAGGCCGCACGTGACGACAGCATGGGACCCACTTGCGACCACTCGCGCTCGACTTTGTCGAGGTCGCCCGGCGCCGCGAGCCCGGGATGTTTCCGAAGGTGCTCGATCGCCGGCTCGATCGCCGTCATGGGCCAGAGAAAGGGCAGCGCTACAGGACACGAAGCGAGCGCGCCGTGGAGCTCTGCAACGTGCGCTGCGTTGGCGATGAAGTCGGGGGGCACATCGCGATCGACCTCGACCCTCTCCCAGAACGTCATCGAGAAGCCATCGCGGACGACCGGCTTGCGTGGGACGATCGGGCTCGGACGCACGACAGGCAGCCCGGCGCCCCCGAGCCACTCGGCGAGGTCGAGCTCGCGCTGCTGCTGCGCGGAGTGCGCCTCGAGCGTGATACCGACCGGAAGGACCGTGGGCACGCGGACCACGACAGGTGACGGCGCGAGGTGAGCCACGATCGAGAAGCCTTCGTGGAGCAGAAGCGGCTCCTCGATGATGACGCCGAGCGCGCGCCCGGCGTCCGTGGCCGCCGAGATCGCGCGCTTGCGCCGTTGGGCGAGCGCACGGTCGTCCATTTCCGAAGGGGTAGCACCAGGGACGTGCCGCGTGCTCGCAAATGACGTCGCCGCGCTGCCGCTTCTGATCGAATCAGTCCTCGTCGAAGTCAGCCTCGAAATCGGCCTCGAGCTCGCAGGGCAGCGAAGCCCCGACCGACGCGGCGGCGGCGCTGCACCGGCCTTCGCCCCAGGCCGGTGCAACGCCGGTTCGTGGCTCACGTCTCGACGATCAGCTGCGGCGCGAGACGGATCGGCTTCGTGAGGTGATAAAAGTTCGGCGAGGTCGCCATGACGCGCGCATGCAGCTCTTCGAGCTGTTCGCGGGTCGCCTTGGCCTTGATCCGCACCGCGTACTCGATCGTCTCGCATCCGGGGGGGATCGGGGCGAGGCCCATCGCGCCGCGCAGATCGAGCCGGCCGCGCGTGTGGATCGACATTCGCTCGATCTCGATGCCCATCACCGCCGCGCCGGTCGCGTAGCCGTAGAGCATGCAGGCATTGAGCGCGGCGAAGAGAAGCTCCTGCGGGTTGGGCGCCTCGTCGCCGCCGAAGAACTCGCGCGGCTCGTCGCTGCGGATGACGTGGCGGCGCTCGATGGTTCGTCCGCCCAGGCTGAAACCCTCGACATGCGCTTCGGCCGATGCGCGACCGGTCCACTCGGAGCGCACGCGGAACTCCGCCAGTCCCTGGTCCGGGTCCTCCGTCACGACGCGAGCGATCTCCTCGATCGCGGCGGGCTGGAAACCATTCAATGTCATCGGGGTGTTGATCGCCATCTGTGCCATTGTCGTTCGTTCCTTTCTGTTCGTTTTGGAGTCGTCGAATCGAAGGTCGTGATCACGCCGCTGCGAGCGCCTCGAGCGTCCGGCGGAAATTGGGGTGCGTCGCGCCCGACTCGACGAACACCCACCGGTAGGAGCGACGTTGCTCCTCGATGAGGGTCGCGCGCTCGGCGGCGCGCAGCTCGCGTCCGGTGGCGGTCTGCAGCGAATCGAGATCGAGCTCGACCTGGACGGCGAGCGCGGCGTCGAGCATGGCCCCCAGCTTTTGGTAGTCGGCCACCCCTTCGCGGATCTCGGCGGGCCCGAGGCGGCCCGCGATCGCGAAGGTCACGAGCGTGTCGAGCTTCGCGTGCTGCGCCTCCTCGATCCAATGGTGCTTGAGCAGGCTCTTGAAGAGCGGATCGAGCGCCGAGTCCGACTTGGCCGACTCGAGGTAATGTCGCTGGGTCATCCACTCGATGTGGAGGATCAGGAGCGCCACGCCGAGCTGGGAGTGGGCGAGGACCGCTTCGCCGAAATCGCGCGACGGGCCGACCAGGCCGCATCTCGTGCCGAAACCGCGCTCGAAGACCTCGGAGAAGCGCTTGAACAGGTGGATGTGCTTCGCTTCTTCTCCGGCGAACTGGAGCAGGGCGCGGACCTCCTCGTCGCCGGCGTCGAGCCGGCCCCTCGCGTGGTCGAGCACGAACGGCAGGATGAACTCCTCGACCAGCCCGAACAGGCCGAGGTAACTCTTGCCGCGGATATGGTTCAACGTCCGCTGCTCGCGCTCGTCGAGAAAGTCCAGCCCTCCGGTGAGCGCCAACGACTCGGGCAAGAACGGCCTTTGAAAATCGAGAGCGGCATCGGGGGCGAGCACCTCGTCGATGCTCCAACTGTTTCGGCGCGTCTGTTCGAGGGTCTCCCGGTACGAGTAGGGCGCGAGCATGCGGTGGCTCCTTTCTTGGGTCGGTGCTGCGTTCACATCCCAGACTGTGCGGACGGCGGGTGTGCACGACCGTGGGCATGGGCGTGTGAAGTGCGAACCGCTCCCTGAGCCGTTTGCGCCGTTTGACACGTCGGCCCGCCCGCCCAACGATGCCTTCGTCTTGGCGAAAGCGGTCGTGGGCAAACGTCCGGGGTCATCGGATCGCCTCGAGGTGGGCGTCCTCGGCGAGCTGCGCGTGACTCGCGGCCGCGAGCGCATCGAGCTCCCACAGTCGAAGAAGGCCCGGGCGCTCCTCGGGTATCTCGCCCTAACCGGTCGCGAGCATCGCCGCGACAAGCTGTCGGGCCTGCTCTGGGACGTGGCGGACGATCCGCGCGGCGCGCTCCGCTGGACCCTCAGCAGGCTTCGCCAGGCTCTCGATGGACCGGCGGGGCCGGCGATCGCCGCCGATCGCGACGTGGTGGCCATCGCGCCCGCCGCGGCAACGGTGGACTTCGTCGCGATCCGTCGATCGCTGGATGCGGGCGCGGATCGGGCGGAGCGACCAATCCTGGAGCAGGCGGCCGCGGCATTCCGAGGCGAGTTGCTCGAGGGCCTGGATCTGCCTGACTTCTACACCTACAGCGCCTGGCTCGCCGCGCAGCGAGAGGAGGCACGGCGCCTCCACTCCGCGGTGCTCGCCGCGCTCTCGAGCCGCCTCGCCGAACGGCCCGAGGAAGCGCTCCCGCACGCACGGCAGCGAGCGGAGATCGATCCGCTCGACGAGGACGCGCAGGTCGGCCTCGTCACGCTCCTCGTACGAGCGAGACGCACCGCCGAGGCCGAGCAGCAGTGTGAGGCCGCTCAGAAGCTCTTTCAGTCGCTCGGTGTGAAGCGGCCGGAGGTGCTGATGGCGATGCGCGCCGCAATGCTCTCCGACTCGCGCCTTGACGGTCGTCACCTGAAGGGCGCGCCCGCCGTCGAGCGAGCGCCCGTCGCCTCGCCGCCGCCCGAGCTGCCGGTGGGCTCGCTCGATCGATCGACCCCGTTCGATCTCGATTCGGCCCATCCCCTCGCGCTCGTGGGCCGCCGCGGGGAGATGGGTGCCTTGGTGGCTGCGCAGCAGCGTGTGCTGCACGTCGGTCGCGCGGCCGTCGTCTTGGTGACCGGCGAGCCCGGCATCGGCAAATCGCGCCTGCTCGAGGAGCTCGAGCGCGTCGCTCGGGCCCGGTCCGCCAGCATCTTCCGCGGGAGCGCGCACGAAGCAGGGATGGGATTGCCGTTCGGCCCGTGGATGGAGGCACTGCACGATCTACCGCCGAGAGATCTGGAGCCGTCCCTCCTCCGCGGGCTTGGGCCGCTCCTGGCGGTCCCCTCCGAGACGGAAGGGCCCGCCCCCGATCGCGACTCGCTCTACCGCGCGGTGGCCCGCCTGGTGGAAACGAAGGCCCACACGTCGGCGCCGGTCATGCTCTTGCTCGACGACATTCAATGGCTGGACGAGGCCTCGGCGGCGCTGCTCCACCACGTGCTGCAGACGGGGCGCAACCAGCCGCTCCTCTGCGTGCTCGCCGCGCGCACGGGCGAGCTGGGCGACAACCGCGCGATGCTCGCTCTCTTGCGGGGCCTGCGCCGCGCTCGCGCGCTCCACGAGATCGAGCTCTCGCCCCTCACCGCGGAGGAGGTTCGGGAGATCGCCCAAGCCGCGCGGGCGACGGTCGACGTCGACCGCATCGTCGTGGACTCGGGCGGCAATCCGTTGTTCGCGCTCGAGCTGTCGCGCTTCACCCCTCGACCCGGCGCCGGGCTGCCCGACACGCTGGCCGATCTGGTCGTCGATCGCGTCGAGCGACTGATGCCGGGCGCACGCGAGGTCGTGCTCTGGGCCGCCGTGCTCGGCACCTCGTGCGACGCGAACGATCTCGCTGCGCTCAGCGGGCTCGCCACCGAGCCGCTCATCGTCGCGCTCGAGTCGCTGGAGCGCCACGCGCTCCTCCGCGTCCATGCAGAGGACGGCGCGGAGCCGCGTTACGCCTTCAGCCACGACCTGCTCCAGCGAGCGGTCTACTCCCGCCTATCCGAGCCTCGCAGGCGCCTCATGCACCGGCGCATCGCCGAGGTGCTCGAGTCTTTCATCGATGACCCGCAAGGTCGGCGCACCGCGGACCTGGCTAGGCACGCGGCGCTCGGCGGTGATCCCGGTCTGGCGGCCCGCGCCTGCCTCCAGGCGGCGCGTCGCTGCCTCCGCCTCTTCTCCGCCGCCGAGGCGCGCGCGTTCACCGAGCGGGGGCTCATGTACGCCGCTTCGCTCGAAGAACCGCGGCGCGTCCCCCTCGAGATTCATCTGCGCCAGGTCCTGGCCATGGTGGGGGGCAAGCGTGACGCGGACGACTCGGTCGCGACCCTCCTCACGCTGGCGGAGCGCGCGATCGATTGCGGCGACACGGACGCGGCGCGGACCGGGTTCCTCGCGGTCGCCTTCTTGCGCTGGGAGGGCGGCGGGTGGGAGGAGGCGGAGCGCGCCTCGAACCGCATCGGCAGCATGGGACGCGCGGGCGACGAACCGAGCCACATTCGGGGGCTGGGTGAGGCCGGCCATTGCCTCGCGCTGCTCGAGCGCGATCTGCCGCGCGCCGAAGCGATGCTGCTCGAGGCCAAGGCGTTGGGACAGCGCCACGACGTCTCGGTGTCGGCGATCGCCTCCGGGCTGGGCGTGATTCACCGCCACCGGGGCGAGGGCGCGCTCGCCGCCGCCCTGCTCGAGCAGGCCCGCGCCGAGGCTCGCGTCGACGGCAACCATTGGTCGGAGTTCGTCGCGCTCGCGCAGCTCGTCGAGGTGGATTTGGAATGCGGGGCGCTCGTGCGAGGGGAGAGCCGCGCGACGGAGCTCGTCGCGCTGGCAGAAAAGATGCCGGACGGCAGCGAGCTGCCGTACGCCCGAGCGCTGACCGCGCTCGTCGCGCGGGCCCAGGGTCGCGAGTCGGCCTCCGAGCTCGAGCAGGCCGCCGATGGGCTGCGGGCCAGCGATGCGAACCAACGCCTGGCGGCCGTTCTCTCGTACGCCTGCGAGCTCGAGCTCGACCGAGGGACGCCCGAGCGCGCGCTCGCGCAGGCGAAGGAGGCGCTCGGCCTGGCGAGGAACCTGGAGCGAAAGAGCGACGTCGTCTCCGCGCTCTCGCTCATCGTCCGCGCGGCGGCGGCGCTGGGCGACGAGGCGGCATTCGACTCGGCGCTGATGGAGCTCCGTCGGTGCCCGACCGCCGGCTTGTCGCGGCGAGCGCTCACGCTACGCGCGCGTGCGTTGGAGGAAGGTCGAGCGAGAGGAGCAGAGCCATGAAGCGTGTCGTAGCCGAGCGGACGTTCGAGGTGCCTTTGACGGAGGAGCAGGTGGAGGCGATGAAGGTCGGCCAGTCAGCCTGCTACGAGGCCTACCGCGTCACGTTCGTCCGCAGCCTCGTGTCGGCCGATCGCAAGCGGACCATTTGCGAGTACGACGCGCCCGACGCCGAGAGCGTGCGGCAGGCCAGCCAGAAGGCCGGCGTCCCCTACGACCGCGTCTACCCCGTCGAGGTGGTGGAGCCGCGCTGAGCCAGGCGTCTCGTCGTATGATGGTCGACATGCGAAGAGCGCTGTGCCCACTCGTGCTCCTCATCCCTCTTTCGGCATGCAGCGACGACGACGGCTCGACCGGCAGCGGCGGTGCGCCGACCACGAGCTCCTCGACCACCATCTCCTCCTCCTCGACGACGACGGCATCCACGACCACGAGCACGACGGGCGCCGGCGGTGAAGACTGCGTGAGCGGGGCGGCGGAGGCGCTCATCGGCCCCGAAGGGGGCTCGCTCTCCTTCTGCGGCGCCGTGCTCGAGGTCCCGGCCGGTGCGCTGGCATCGGAGACAACGTTCGGGATCGCCATCGAGCCCGCCCCGCCTCCGGCGCCGTTCGAGCGCGAGCTCGCCAGCCTGCCGTTCGTCCTTTCGCCGGCCAATCCCGATCTGAGCGCGCCGGTCTCGATCACGCTCCCCCACGACGACCTGCCCTCACGGTTCGAGCTCGCGCGGGTCATCGACGGCTCGTACCAGACGATCGAGGCGTGCGAGGTGACGCCGAGCACGATTCAGCAATGGGTCTTTCTGCTCGGTGGCTACGCGGCGCTGCGGGACGTGAACGACTACCCCGACGGCCCGACAGGCCTGGGCGAAGGCCTCGTCGATCTGACCTTCTTGATGGCGGACTCCACGTTCGACGTCGACGCGCCCGGCAACTACGCGATCTTCGCCAGTCAGCCGGACGGCGGAAGCCTCGTGACGCTGAGGACGCTGCGCGACGTCCCGGGTGGTGTCGAATCGCTGCGCGCCGACATCGCCGTCGAAGCGGGCGGACAGAGCGGGACGCTGATCCAGGTCGAGTGGATCTCGACGGTGAGCTCGGAGGGCTATTCGTACATCGACGGGCTGGTCGGGTCGGCCGGGTCGCTCGTGGTCACCACGACGTTCGAGGGGCGCCTCGTCGGGGAGCTCACCGCGACCGTTCAGGGCGGCGACCCGCCCCACGAGGAGCCGCTCGCCGCCACGTTCGACGTCGCGGTCGAGAAGTTCACCTTCCCGCCCGAGCTCGTGTGCCCCGGCGGAAAGAAGCCCGGGCCCTGACCGAGCGCGCCGCGCTGCCCAGCAGCACGGCGGCGAGCTCGATGGGCTCGCAGGTACCAAAAGCCGCGCAGCCAAGTCACTCCTCGTCGAAGTCAGCCTCGAAGTCGACCTCGAACTCGCATGGCAGCGACGCTCCGACCGAGGCCGCGGCGGCGCCGCAGCCGGCCCCCTCGCAGGTGACGCTGCCGTGCTGCGTGCCGACCATGCGGGCGCTGCTCTCGACGGTCATGTTGGCGGTGACCTTGATGACGAGCTTGGCGTCGAGGCCGCTCAGCTCTTGCTCGACGGCGGCGCGTTCCGGGCAGTCGAGCTGGTCGCCGTCCAGCGTGCACTTGAACGCGGCCGTGCCGTCACCGGGCTCGATGGTGTAGCCGTCGCCGTCGGCGTAGAGCTCGAAGTAGCCGCCGCCGTTGCTGACGACACCGTCATAGTTGCAGGTGTTCTTGCCGACCGACGTCTCGTGGTAGTCCCAGCGACCGGGGGTCGGCTCGTTACCGCAGCCCGCGAGAGCGCCGGTCAGGATGGCGAGCGAAGCGGCCGAGACGAGCGCATTTCGAAGAGAAGCTTTCATTCACGTCCTCCGAGGGGAGCCCTTTGCACGAGCGGTGCCACCGGAAATTTCGCGAGGAAGCCGGAGAGGGGCGCTCCGTGCTGCTGCATCGATGCAGCAAGCAGCGGCGTGCAAGCTAGAGACGGCTACACTGGGGCCATGACTTATCGCTTCTACGCTTTCTGCTTTCTCATCACCGCAAGTGCTTGCTCGACCGTGATCGTCTCGCCGACGGATGACGACGACGGTGACGGACCGTCGCCGTCGGACCCCGAAGCGACACTGGAATGGAGCCTTGGCGGCAACGAAGGGGGTGCCGGCCCCGCGACCGCTCCCGCCGGTCTGGTCATCCTCGCCGACGGAACGACGCTCCTGGCAGGAGTGGCCGTCAACGCAGTGCCAGGAGGCGAGGCGGTCTGCGGCCTGGAGCGCATCGCCGCGGACGGAACCTACCTCGGGCTGACGGAGTACACGCCCAACGTCCCAGGAATGATGTTCGCCGGCGGCGCAGGGATCACCCTCGGGCCACAAGGCGATCCCATTCTGCTTTGCGGTGCGGTCGTGGACAACGCGCTCGAGGTGAGCACGTGGGTGGGCTGGTTGGCTTCGGACGGCACCCTGCTCGCCGAGGCGGTGTTGCCCGGCGTGAGACCTATGGCCGTCGTATCGACGGCTGATCCAGATGACGTGATCGTCATCGGCGACGACAGACAGAGCGGCCATGGAACCTTCGTGCACATGTCCAAAGCCGGCGCGATCAGCGGAGCGCTCACGCTGGAGAACCACGACCCCTACTACGCGGAAGACGTCTACACCGCGGTGCCCGGAGCCGCCCGCCACCCCGATGGCTGGACGGCCGTGATCCACAGCACGGACGCCGAGCCGCCGCAGAACGACTTGCTACGCGTCGACGGCATGACCCGCACGAGCCTGGGCGACGCGTGCGGGAGCGTTGTCGAGATCGCGGCTGACGGTGCCATCTACACGTCGGGGGACCGCTACAGCGTGACGCCGCGAATCTGCAGGCACACGGAGTCCGGCGGCGCGTGGACCGTCGCAGAGTGGCCTGTCACGGTCGCGGGCAGCTGGTTGGTCCAGGTCAATGACATCACCACCGACGAGCTGGGCAACGTAATCGTTACCGGCAACGCCTGGTACCGCACCGACGAGCTGCGTGACGCCGTGCACATGTTCGCCCGCGGCTACAGCCCAGGAGGCGAGCTCTTGTGGTCGGACGAATTCGGGAGCTCCGACATTTGGGTGACGGCAATGGGACTGGTCGTCGGGGCGCGCGACGACCGCGTCGTCTACGCCGGCGTTCTCCAAGGAACCGTGGTTCGCTCGCTCGAGCCGTGAGTCTCAGCGAGCGCGCCTCGCGGCGTTGAGCACGCGGCGAGGCACCGCCGGCTCAATCTTCGCCCGCGCGAGCATGCGCAGGATGCTCGCCCGGTCGGGGTGTGCCGTAGGCGCGGGCGGCGCCGGCGCCACCGTGGGCTCGGGCCGTGACACGACGAACGCGCGGTTGCGGATGTAGACCGAGCTGCCGCCGGGCGTGGTCGGAATGAAGGTGAGATCGAGGTTCTGACCGTCGACGTCGAGGACGAAGATGTCGCTCGAGATGGCGGTGAGCTCTGGATCGTAGTCGACGCCCGCGGCTTCGAGGTCGGGCATCGAGACGGTGAGCGTTCCAGCCTCGTCCGTGACGATGACCTGACCGACGTTGTACGGATCGTTGTACGTGCCGACGTGACGCGAGAACTGCGTCGGATCGACGGTGTACATCGGCGGGTCGATCGGCGCGGGGAGGTCGACCAACGTCTTGATCGCGACGTCGAGGCTGTGATCGAAGTTCGTCCCATAGCCGTTCGTCGTGATGCAGATCGCGAAGTCCTTCTCCGGAAGGATCCAGAAAGCGTTCGTCATGCTGATCGTGTTGCCGCCATGCTCCCAGACAGGCGTCGGGTAGAGCTCATCGCCGTCGCTGGTGAGGAAGCCCTCCCAGACGTCCATCCCGTAGCCGTACTGCATCGCACCGTTCAGATAGAGCGTGCTGACGTGCGCGGTGGTGATCTCGGAACGGAGCTGATCTGACAGAACCGTCGTGTTCCCGCTCATGAGAAACTTCGCCCAATCCATCATCTGGGTCGGCGTCGTCCAGACGAGGCCGGCGGGGCGGACCGAGGCGGAGTCGCCAATCTCGGACATGGGCACGTCGCTCGGCGGGCCGCCGTTCTCGAGCGCGTCGACGGTGAACCCGAAGGAGCCCGAATAGTCGCCGTCGGCTTCGACCTCGGCCTTTCGCGCGAAGGTGCGGGTCATTCCGAGCGGCACGTAGATGTCCTCACGGATGATGTCGGGCCAGGCGCGCGTGTCGAGCTCCTCGTTGAGGAGACCGGCGAACACGAAGTTCGGGTTGGAGTAGTTCCAGAACGCGCCGGGCGGGCTCATGAGCCAGAGCTGGTCGGCGAAGGGGCCGTACATGAAATTGGCTAGGTTGGCGTCGTTGGCCGAGCCGCCCCAATCGATGTAGTCGATGATTCCGCCCTGGTGCGAGAGAAGCAGGTGCGCGGTCAGCTGGTCGTCCCACGTGCCGTCGAGCGCAAACTCGAGCATCGGAAGCTTCTCTTCCAACGTGTCGTCGAGCGCGAGATCGCCTGACTCGACCTTGCGGAGCAGAGCGGCCGCCGTCATCTGCTTGGTCGTCGATCCGATCTGCATGAGCGTGCTCGGCGTGAGCGGCTGGGTGCCGTCGGCATCTTTGCTCCCGAACGCGTGGGCGAAGGTGACCTGTCCGTTTTCCATGATCGCGACCGACACGCCGTACGCATCGTTCTCGGCGAGGTCTTGTTGGAGAGCCTCGACGAACTCGTCGAACCTCGGATCCCACGTGTCACCACCACCGCCACCACTGCCAGTCGTCGCGGTCGTCGGCGCGCCTCCCGCGCCAGCGGTCGTGGTCGCAGCAGGACCAGCGCCGGCGCCGTCCGTGCCCGCAGGCTCGTCGTCACTGCAAGCCCAAACCAGAGAGCCGAATGCGAGCACGAGCGCGAGTGATGAGAAGCGGTTCACGTGATCCTCCAGGAGGCCGGCGCGCGAAGCGCCGGGCGGGCTACCCGAGCACGAGCGGCGCGCTGACTCAAATCACGCCCGCTCAAAGCTCCACCGATGCGGGACGACCGAATCGGCACCGCTTTTTCGTCAGAGGCCTTCAGATTATTTCAGTCGCCGCGTCGCGGCGACTGACAGCTCGGCTTCCAGCGCCTCGGCCTCGGCTGTGGCGTCGGCTTCGGCTTCGGCCTCGGTTTCGGCATGGGCTTCTTCGATGCGAGCCCTTTCACGGTGCTCTTCGGCGATGACACGCACCGCTTCGAACGCGCCGCGCAGGTTCTGCTGGTCTTGCTCCATGCCCCTTTTGATGAGGTGACGGAGGAGATAGAAACCCGAGAACATCCCCAAGAGGACGGCGAATGCGATGCCGGCGACGCCGAGCTTGAGCGCGGCCGCGGGGAATGCGGAAAAGATGGCACCGAGCAACGCGAGACCGGGCGAGCCGATCAAGAGCTGGGTACGAGCCGGACGGTAGTCGCCGGTCATGTGAACCACGGTGCGATCGACGCCCCGCTCGACGCGCATCTGGTAGCTGCCCTTGCGGTGGGTGAGCGTGTTCGCGATCTGCGCCACCGAGCCACCCGGAATTCGTACGTTGAGGTGGTCGGCGATCGCGACGAGGGCGCGCTCGGGGATCGCGAACGGCAGCTCGATACGCCGCTCGAGGTAAGGAATCAGGCCGGTGATCCGATCTCGGCCTGCCGGGGCGACATCCGTCGCCGCACCGGAGCCCCGAAGGCGCTCGATGGTCGACCGCGCGGCGGACAGCTCGGCTTCGAGGTCCTTGACGCGGGCGCGGAGGGCTTCCTCGTCGTTCCTGTAGGCCATCGCTCGAGCCGGCGGCTCGTTCTTCAGGTTGCCGGAACAGGTCCGTCGGCGGTCCAGCGATAGAAGCCTTCGCCGGACTTTTTGCCGAGCTTTCCTTCGCGAACCATCTTCCTGAGGAGCTCGGGCGGGCGAAACTGCTCGCCGATTTCCTTGTGCAGGTGCTCGAGGATGCCGAGGCGCACGTCGAGACCGACGAGATCGCCGAGCTTGAGCGGGCCCATCGGGTGGCGGTAGCCGAGCTCCATCGCGCGATCGATGTCCTGGACCGACGCGACGCCTGCTTCGAGCATCCGAATGGCCTCGCAGCCGAGGATGACGCCGAGGCGGCTGGTCGCGAAGCCCGGACTGTCCTTGACGACGATCGCCGTCTTGCCAATCGCCTTGGCGACGGCGAACGAGGTCTCGAGGGTAGCGTCGGTCGTCTGGCCCCCGCGAACGATCTCGAGCAACTCCATCACCGGCGGCGGGTTGAAGAAATGAAGACCGACGGTGCGCTCGCCCACGCCGAGGCGCGTGCCGAGCTGCGTAATCGAGAGGCTCGAGGTGTTCGAGCCGACGATCGCGTGGGGCGGCGCCGCGGCGACGACCTTGGACAAGACCTCGACCTTGAGATCCATCTTCTCGGGCACCGCCTCGATGCAGAGATCGATGCCCTTGGAGCCTTCTTCGAGCGACGAGGTGCGGACGAGCTTGGCGAGGAGCGCGTCCTTGTCGGCCTCTTTGATCTTGTTCTTCTCGACCATTCTCGCGACGGCCTTGCCGATCGACGCGAGGGCGCCATCGACCTTGGCCGGGTCGACGTCGAAGAGGCGCGCTTCCATTCCGGCAGCGGCGCACACCTGCGCGATGCCCTGGCCCATCGTCCCCGTGCCGAGGACGAGCACGCGCTCGACCGAGGTCACTGCGCCCTCGGCGCGGCGGACCCCTGCTGGCGCATCTTGTCGATGCGATCCTGGATCGCCTTTCGCTGTTCGCGATCGAGCATCTGGTTTGGCGATTGGCCGGGCGGCCTCGCGCTGGCGCTCCCCGCCGGGCGAGGAGGCGCCGCGGGCGCAGCAGCAGCCGAAGCAGCCGCCGACGCGCTCGGGGCGGCGCCGTTCTTGTCGTCGCCGCCGCGCGCCAAGAACCATATGCCGCCGGCGAGGAAGAGACAGATCCCGAGCACCGGGAGCCAGGCAGGCGACGTCGGCTCACCGGGCGACAGCTGCGTTGCCGGCTCCGGATCGAAGTCGTCGTGGGCGTCGTGAGCGTGCGCTGCCTGATCGTGCCCGTGGGCTGCCATGAGGCTCGTATAGCCCAACGCTCTCGAAACGCGAAACCCCTCCCCGCAAAGCGGAGAGGGGTGCGCCGGGATGCGTGGGAGCAAGCCGGGGTTGGGGCCCCGGCGCGCAGCGCGTAGCGGCGATTAGAAGGTCGTCGGACCGCGCCAGCCGCCGCCACCGAACTGGTTGACCGGGACGAGGCGCGACTCGAAGAACACCCGCACCGAGCCGACCTCGGCGCGGTTGCCGTTCAGGGTGAACGCCTGCTTCTTCGTCTGACCGCCGGGGAACGTGAAGGTGATCTCACCGGTGATCGGACCGCGGTTCGTCGTGTCGCCGGCGGCGCGGACGACCTCGACGTTGAAGGTGCCTTGGTTGAGGTTCGAGACCGCGATCGTCTCGGTGCTGGTGCTGCCGCCGTCCTTTGCAGTCACGTTGATGAGCTGCGCGGTGGAGCCGAGCCACGAGAAGCGGCGGCCGGTCTTGTCGACGAGCGCAATGTCGAGGTCGACGGGCGCGTTCCACGTCGCCGTGATCTTGACGTCACCGGCGAGCGCGGGCGCCTCGTTGAGCTTGAGGGTGCGAGAGGTGGTGTCGATCTTGTCGCGCAGCGACGTAGGCGCGTTGGCCAGGAGCGTACGCGACAGCTCGGATAGACCTTGATCCTGCGAGCAGCGAACGGCGGAGGCGACCGCGTTCACGTCGTTCGGATCGAGGTCGGCGAGAGCGAGGCGGTGCTGACACGCGAAGTCCGGCGCGCCGAGCTGCGTGAAGGCGCTCGCGAGGCGGCGCTGCACTGCCTTTTCTCCGGGACGCACGTCGGCGAGGCCCGAGAGGATGCGGATGGCCCGCGAGCGGTCGCCATTCATCGCGGCGAGGTCGGCGCGAGCGAGGAGCGCGTCGGGATCGAGCGCGTCCTTCTCGCTCCACTTCGCCGTGAGCTCTTGCGCCTCGCCGATGCGACCCGAGGCCATGAGCGCCCGGTAGAGCGCGATCGTCTTGTCGCGGCTGTCGGGTGACGCCTTCTGCGCGGTCTCGGCCTCGGCGAGGACGTTGACGAGCTCCTTCGAGAGGGTGTCGTTCTGGAACTGCGCCCTGCGCTCGAAGATCCTGCGCATCGGGATCATGTTGGGCGCGGGGCGGCTGACCGGGCGCTTCTCGGAGTTCTTCGTTCCCCAGTTGGGGCTGAAGGGATCGTCGGCCGGAGAGGTGGGCTTGGCAGCCTTGGCGGGCGGAGGCGCGGACGTCGCCGAGGGGCGCGGCGTGAAGCCACCCGAGCCGCCAGCGCTCGGACCGGCCGGCGCCGCGGCCTCGGCTGCAGGCTCGGCGAGCGCGTCGATTCGGCTCTCCTTCTTGTCCGCGGAACGGCGGCCCTTGCCCTTGGCCTCGTCGTCGCCGAAGCCGGCGTCACCGTCGGCCTCTTCGCCGGCTTCGCCTTCGACGTCGGCGCTCGCGCTCGACGCCTGCGATTCGCCGCTGAAGTCGTTCTTGATGCCCTTGCGATCGAGGCCGAAGGCCTTGTCCATCGCCTCGCTCTCGAGGACGAGGAGCGAGGTGTGGCGGCTCGCTACCTGGAAGCGCTTGGAGAGCGCGACGACGCGAGCCTGGTCATCCGCCACGCCGGTCTTCTCGAGATCGGCGATCTTGGCGGCCGCAAAGAGGCGCGGAACGAAGGCGTTGCCGGCGTTCGTGGTCGACGCGATCTTGGCGGGGTACTTCTGCTCGAACTTGTCGCGACCGACGCGGCCGCGGACGATGACATCACCGTTAATCTCTTTGCCGCCGGTCATGCGGGCGTAGACGAAGGTCTCGCCACCGGCTGCGACCGGGTCGAGGCGGCTCGGCGTGATCTCGGTGAGGCCGGCGGGGAGGATGACCTCGACGTCCGAGAGGACCGAGCCGTAGGCGGCAGCGAGCACGTCGACCGACGCCGCGCCGACGCTCTGACCGGGGACGAACGGGACGACGACGCCGTTGCCGGCGCGGGCGAGCGCCTGCAGCGTCGAGGTGTCGGCGTCGGTGCCGAGGGCCACCGCGACGACCGAGCCCTCACCGGAAGGCAGCTCGTGGCGAACGGCGCTCTCGATCGAGGAGGCCTTGGTCGGGCCGACGGTCGGCGTGCCGTCACCGAGGTAGATGATGCGCAGCTCCTTGCCCGCACCGACGCTCGCTGCGCGGCGCGCAGCCTGGACGACGGCGAGGAGGTTCGAGCCGCCCTCGGGATCGATCGATCCGAGGAAGGCGTCGACCTGACCCGCGGCGTCCGCTCCGGGCGCCGACGGCGCCGGGATGCTGCGGCCGGTGGTCGCGCCCATGGCCTGGCAGGTCGTGTCGCAAGCCAGGAGGAGGAAGCTGTCGCGGCGGTCCATCTCCTTCACGAGACCGGAGGCGAGCTGCCGGGCGCGAGCGTAGCGCTCGCCGACCATCGATCGCGACGAGTCGACGACGATGACGTGCAGGCGCTCTTTGCCTTCGGGGAAGCGCGGGAGCTTGGGACGAACCGCCAGCGCGACGAACGGGCTGCCGTCGTCGGAGAGCGCCTTCGCCTCGGCCTCGGCCTGCTTGGCGCGCTCCGCCGCGGTCAGGTTGCCCTTCGCGTCCTTGGCGGGGCCCGAGATGGTCGGCGCTTGGTTCGAGACCGACGCGGTCTGCGTGTCCGGCGGAAGCTCGTAGGCCCACGCGGTGAGCTCTTGCTTGCGGTTCGGCAGGGCGTACTCGACGGTGAGATCGCCGGCCGGAACGAAGTTCTTTTCGTTGAGCGTGAAGCGATCGCCGCCGCTCGTGGAGTCGGCCTTCACGAGCTGGTAGCCGCGCTGCTCGACGCCGAACTCCTTGTCGTTGCCGAGGACCTGCACGTCGAACGAGAAGTCGTCGATCTTGGTGCTTCCGCTCGCGTCGTGCGCGAGAGGATAGGTGAAGCGCCGCACGCCGCCCGACTGCGGGACCTGCTGCGTGTACTTGAGCACCACGCGGCGCGAGCCCTTCTTCGGGATCGGGAAGATGCGAAGCTCGAAGCGACCGCCGCGCTGCCACTCGAGGAGCGCCGGGTCGCGCCAAGGCCCTGCGACCCAGATGATCTCTTCGCGCGGCTTCGGCGCCTTGGGCGCTGCGTTCTGGATCACGCCGCGCCAGATGGCCGCGCCGCGGTCGCGCTCGACGAAGGCGCCATCGCGGAGCACGCCGTCGACCTCGAGCGAGAGGTTCTCGATCTGCGCGTCCGGGGGGAGCGGGAAGCGGAAGATGCCCTCGAGCTCTTCGTCTGTCTGGTTGGTGAAGGTCTCGTCGATCTCGACGCGCGCGACGAGATCGACGACGCGCACCTTGACCGACGCCTTCTCGAGCTTGACGGCCTTGGCGCGCTCCGTGGTCTCGCCGGGCTTTTTGGCGCGAAGCTCGCCGAGGCCACGCAGGGCACTCGCCTCGTCGGTCGCCTGCCCTTCGGTGGTCCAGCCGACCGCGTCGCTCAGGTTGGTGCTGGCGGCGACGATGGGATCGCCGCGGTCTTCGATCGTCGCCTCTTCACCCGAGCGGACCTTGACGGTCGTGCCCGAAGCGCTCGCCACGTCGACCCAACCGCGCACGACCTCGATCGACGCGCGACGTTCGGTGACGGTCGCGGCGACCTTGGTGTTCGGAACCGTGACCTCGCCTTGCGGGAGGATCAGCTTCGCCGGCTGCGCGCCCTTCACCTCTTTTACCTCGGCGACGACCAGGCCGCGCTCGACCTTGGCGACGCGGGTGTCGCCACCGGGGAGCGTGACCTCCGAGTTGCGGTCGATGGCGATCCACGACTCGTCGGCGAGCTTGATGCGCGCGCGGGTCTTGGAGTCCGTCTTGATCGTCGAGCCAGGCTCGATCGCGCCGCCTTGCGTTCCGGCGCGGCAGCCGCCCTTGCTCGCGCAGATTTCGAGGCCGTCCGCGCCGTCGGAAGCGGCGCGCGTGACCGAGGCCACGGTGCCGCTCCACGCGCCCTCGGAGAAGGCGGTGTTCTCGTCGACGGGCTTGTCGTTCTTGTTGACCATGAACGCGCCGAACGCGGCGGCAGCGGCCATGCCGCCGGCGAGCGCGGCGATGAAGCCCTTGCGACGGAAGAGCGAGACCACCTGGCCTTGCTGGGCAGGCTTGGTGGCTCCGACGGAAGGTTTGGTGTGAGCAGCCTTTACGTCGAGGTCGGGGACGCGAGCCTGCGCCGGAGCCGAAGCGCCCGGCTGCGTCTGGAACGAGCCGGCGGACGGGCCGGTGTTGTTGCGGCCGGTGACCGCTTCGACCGGGCGATGAGCCTCCCCCTCGGACGGCGTCGAGACCGGCGTCTGGTGCACCTTCTCTTTGCGAAGGTCCATGACGGCCGAGAGCGGGACCGTTTTCACGGTCGGGACGAACGGATCCTGAATCGCGCTCGAGGCTGCTTCATCGACGACGGTGGGAGCAGGCGGCGCAGGCGGCGGCTCGATCTGCGTCGCTGCCATCGGGCCCTCGACCGCCTGCTCTTCGGCGAAGCGGTTGGGCTCGAAGACAGTGGCGTTATTGTCCACCGGGCTGGCCGGCAGGAGCTCTGCCGCCGCACCGGCGAAGACCGGCGCGAGCTCGGTCGGCGCGGTGGCCGAAGCCTTCGTCTCTTCGCTCGATTGGGCCGCCTGTGTGACGCCGCTGGTTCGCGGCGCGGCGCTCGAAGCCGGACCGGTCATCGTGATCGAGTGGTTCGGCTGCGGCCCGTCGGGACGCTGCGCGAGGACCTGCTCGACGATGCGGTCGACGCCGAGATCGCTCGCGCGGAAATCCGCTCCGGCGGACGCGATCATTTCGGACGCTTGCTCCGCCTCGTACTTGAGATCGCGGCAGGTGTCGCAGCCGGCGATGTGGTCGACGAGCCTCGCAGGCGCTTGCCCCTCGAGGACGTCGGCGATCGACTCCTCGACTTCGCGGCACAGTTCGTCTTGGTGGATGCTCATTGCAGTTTCCCTCTTCCTCGTCACACGTCCGCGAGAGACTCTCGAAGCCTGATGAGCGCGCGGCTGACGCGTTTGCGCGCCGCCGCCTCGTCGACGCCGCACGCAACCGCGACTTCGCGGAAGCTCATGCCCGCGTCGTAGCGAAGCACCACGGCTTCGCGTTCGCTGGGCTTGAGCTGGGCGAGCGCATTGCGCGCGCGCACGGCGCGTTCCCGCTCGATGGCCAGCTCACCTGCGTCTGCGCCACGACCGGTGTCGTGGACGAGGCGGAGACGCGCCTGGCGACGGTTCCGCATCTCGTTGTGCCTGCCGCAGATACGCCTCGCGATGCCGAAGAGCCACGCGCGGATCGATCCTTCGAAGCGGAAGCCCGGAAAGCCGTCGTAAGCCGCGAGAAGAGTCTCTTGCACGAGCTCTTCGGCTTCGGCCTGTGACCCGGTGAGCGCGGTGCACAGCCGTCCGAGCGGCCCGGAGTACGCCTTCGCGCAGCGCGCGAGCGCGTCTTTGTACCGAGCCTCTCCGATCAGCTTCTCGATCTGGGCTGCTTCGTCGGAAAGCTCCGTTCGAGCGAGCGCCTTCACCATCTTGCCCTCATCGTCGGTCATGTGCCTGTTGCCCCACGGTTCGTGACTTCCTGAAATTTCCCCGGTCGAGAGGACTGGGCATCGGAGCAGCCCAGATGGCCGGGGGGGTGGGCCTACGACTTGCAGTGCGCTTGGGCCGCCGACCGCTTAGAATCGGTGGTCCGCAGGGAGCCGTCAGCCATGAGCAGAGAAACCAGCGCCCGCACCCTCATCACCCAACGGGACACGTCGACGAAAGGCTACACGGGTGGCGTGAACACCCGTCAACACTCGATCGTCACGTCTGTCGCCATCGCGGCGGCTCTCGTGCTCGGGTCGGGGACGGCGTTGGCCCAAGGGGCCCCGCCTGCCAAGCCCGCAGCGCCGAAGGCGGCGCCTGCGGCGAAACCGGCGAAGCCGAAGGCTCCGCCGAAAGCCGGCGACATCGAGCCGGTCGAAGAAGAAGCGCCGGAAGTCAAAGCGCAGCGGGGCATCGTGGTGCTCCAGCGCAGCGGCGTCCCCCTCGGTCTCGGCGTGGTTCTCGGCGGCGACGGCCGCATCCTGAGCGCGCTCTCCCCGCTCGGATCGGGCAACGAGCTCGAGGCGAAGTTCGCCGACGACACCGTGCACAAGGTGAAGCTCGGCCATCACGACCGCATCTGGGATCTCGCGCTCCTCGTCCCGCAGTCGGGCAAGTGGAGCGACGGGCTCTCGGCCTCTTCAGGCGATCCCCTACGTGAGGACGCGACGATTCGTTCGTTCTCGGCGCTCAAGGGCAAGCCTGTAGCAAGCCCTGTCGATCTGCGCTCGCGCAGGTCGCTCATCGGCGGCGACGATCAGACGCTGGCCAACGCGCTCGAGCTCGGCAGCCGCATCAACGCGAAGGATCTCGGTGGCCCGCTCATCGACGAGAAGGGTCGCGTCGTCGGCATCCTCGGGCGTGCGTGCCTTCCGATCGAGGGCAAGCCGTGCTCGCCCGTGGCGTTCGGCATCCCCGTCGCGGCGGTCAAATCGTTCCTGAAGACCGTCCCGCCGGATGCGGTTCCGCCCGCGCCGTGGCTCGGCGTCCAGGGCGTTACCGAGTCGAGCAACGTCGTCAAAGGCGTTCGCCTCCTCTCGATCGCGAAGAACAGCCCGGCCGCCGCAGCGAAGCTTCGCGCCGGTGAGAAGGGCACCGGAGACATGATCGTCGCAGTGGGTGGCACGCCGGTCACCACACCCGAGGAGCTCGCGAGCGAGATCCGCAAGCACGCGATCGGTGAGAAGGTGCCGCTGACCGTCTTCGGCAAAGGCGGCTACCGCAACGTCGACGTCACCCTGAAGTCGCCGCCGGATGCGACCCCCGCGCCGGCTGCGCCGAAGGCGAAGCTCGTCGATACGGAGCGCACCGCTCCGCCGAAGAAGGCCAAGCCGGCCGAGAAGGCCAAGCCGAAGAAGGCCAAGCCGAAAAAGGCCACGCCGGTCGAGGAAAGCGACGATCCTTTCAGCGAGCCCCTCTGAGCTGAAACGCCCGTCCCCGTAGATTCACCCCCCCAACCCCCCTCACTCCGTGAGGGGGGCTTTTCCATTTCTCCCATGACATTTCGATCACGGTCGTCGTGAACCGTTTCCCCCCTCCACGGAGTGGAGGGGGGCCAGGGGGGAGGAATCCACAGGGACGAAGGTTTCGAGAGGCGGAGCAGCGTTGTTGACAGGGCGAGGCGGCCCCGCGACCATCACACCTCCTCGCCCCATGGCCGTCCCCGGGACCAACATCCACGCGCAGTTCCGCATCGAGGTCGCCGGCGAGACGAACATCGGCCGCAAGCGGAACCACAACGAAGACAACTTCGCCATCATGGCGGAATACGGCCTCTTCGTGGTCGCTGACGGGATGGGCGGGCACGCCTCGGGCGAGGTTGCGTCGCAGATGGCTCTCGACGCTCTCAAAGAGTTCTTCTCGGCCACGCAGGACGACCCCGAGCGGACGTGGCCCTACAAGATGGACCGGACGAAGGGCTACGAGGAGAACCGCCTCATCACCGGCATCAAGCTGGCGAACCTTCGCATCTACGAGACCGGCCAGCGCGAGCTGAAGAAGCGCAACATGGGCACGACGCTCGTGAGCATCTTCACCGCCAACGACGGCGTCTACGTCGCGCACGTCGGCGACAGCCGCGTCTACCGCTTCCGCGCCGGCAAGCTCGAGCAGCTGACCGACGATCACTCGCTCCTCAACGACTACATCAAGATGAAGCGGTTGACGGAGGAGGAGATCGCGAACTTTCCTCACAAGAACGTCATCGTCCGCGCGCTCGGAATGAAGGACACGGTCAAGGTCGATACGCGGTTCGAGCTGCCGCAGCTGAACGACACCTACCTGCTCTGCTCCGACGGTCTCTCGGGCCCCGTGACCGATCCGGAGATCGCCGAGATCCTCGCTCAGTACCCCGATCTCAAGACCGCGAGCTCGAAGCTCATCGAGCGCGCGAACGAGAACGGCGGCCCGGACAACGTGACGTGTGTTCTGGTTCGGTGGATGCGCGGCGACTGACCGAAAACTCTAAGCGTCGCCTTTTTCCAATCCGATCGGTAGCATCCGCGAAGTGGCGGAAGACAAAGACCGACCTCAGGGTGGGGGCTCACCGGAGTCTTCGTCCGAAGAGGCGAAGCCGCAACGCACGCTGCACGGACACCAGACGCTCTCTGATCGTCCGCCCGCGCCGGCTCCTTCGCCGCGTCCGGTCGGCTCGCCTTCCGGAGCACCGCCGCGTCTACGTCCGCCCGCACGTGTAGGCGCGCCCTGGACGGGGCCGTCGAAGCGCACCGACGGCGGCCTCGGACCCACGAGCCCGCAGGGCGCGGGGCCTTCGCAGCCTCCGCAGGCGACCGCGCCGGGAATCCCCCGTTCCGGCCCGAATCCCGTCGTTCGATCCAAGACGCCGCCGCCGATCAACCGCGTCTCTCCGGTTCCCAACGCGCCGTCCACCGCGACGCGTACGGTGATGTACGGCACCAAGATCGACGAGCACGCTCCGGTGAACAAGACGCCGAGTGTGCGGCCGCCGCCGATCGTGGCCGAGCCGACGATCGTCGACGAAGAGGCAGAGCTCATCGAGGAGGACGAGGACAGCGAGCGCGAGACGCACGCCGTCCCGCCGGTAGAAGCGAAGAAGCCCGGCAAGGAAGAGAAAGAGGAGAAGACCGAGCCCAACAAGCGCGACGAGCGCGTGTCGGGACGCCCCAGCGTCGATCCGACCCGGGCGTCGCAACGGCCCGGCAAGTCGGTGAGCCCGGGCGCATACGCCGTGACCGCCGGACCGACGTTCGCCGGCGCCGCTGCAGGTGCGAGCGAAGCGCCGCCGCCTCCTTCGTCGAAAGACGCCGCGAGCCCGCTCGAGAAGGATCTCGTCGCACGCGCCGAGCGTATCCGCGCCGAGGACCCTGTCGGCGCAGCGCGCGCTCGCGTCGAGGCGGGCCTCCTCAACGAGTGGATCCTCGCCGATCGCGATCAGGCGCGCGCTCACTACGAGGCCGCGCGAGGGCTCGTTCGCACGCTGCAGCCGGCTCTCGCCCGGCTTCGCCGCATCGGCGCGGCGCAAGGCGCGATCTCCGGATCGAACGCAGCTGCGAGCGAGGTGCTCAAGGTCCTGGACGACGAGCTCGCAATCGCCGAGACCGACGAGCTCCGCGCCGATCTGCATGCGACGCGCGCGCGCGCGTACGAGTCGATGGGCAACCTGAGCCACGCGCGGGGCGCCTACGCCGAGGCCCTTCGCTTCTCGCCCAAGCACCCGGCCGCGCTCCGCGGGATGGAGGTCGTGCTGCGCCGCGAGCTGCTCGAGGATGCAAAGCCGCTGCACGCCGAGCTCTCGGCCCACATGGTGAAGCTCGTCGAGGCGTACGCGCCCGACGGCTCGGACGGCGACGCGGCGCTCGCTGCGTGGCTCTGCGTCGAGCGCGCCGAGCTCTCGGAGCGAGCGCTCAAGGACCCGGCGGCGGCGCGCGAAGCGCTCAAGCGCGGCGTCGCGCTCTCTCCCGGCCCGGGCCCGGTGCGGTCCGCGCTGGTCCGTCACCTCGCGAAACACGATCGCGACGCGGGGCTCGCGGACGCGCTTCGCGTCGAGGCCGATCGCGAGACCGACACCGATCGCGCCGCGCGCCTGCTCTACGCGAGCGCACGCATCTCGCTCGACCGCGTCGGTGCGCGCGGCGACGGCATGGCGACGCTCCTCCGCGCCGATCAGCGCGCGGCCCTAGGCTCGCCCGTGCAAGAGCGCATCCTCGGCGAGCTCGTGACGCAGCTCGAGATCGACGGCGATCACGCCAAGCTCGTCGAGATCCGGGTCAAGCGCCTCGGCCTGTTGATCCGTCCCGAAGCGATCGCCTACGAGTACCTGCGCCTCGCCGAGGCCTACGGCCGCGTCGGCCGCGCCGATCTCGCTGCGGACGCCGCGGCGCGCGCGCTCACCCAAGACCCGTCCAGCGTCACCGCGCGCGAGACGCTCGATCTCGCGCTCCAGCGCCTCGGTCGCCATCCGGAGCGCGTCGCCGCCTGGCTCCGCGAAGCGAACGGAAGCGGACCGACGAGCGTGCGCGTGCGCGCGTTCTTGAAGGCTGCAGACATCGCGACGCGTCACCTCGGAAGGAACGATCAGGCGATCGACGCGCTTCGCGCCGCCGCGCTCCTCGATCCCGGCCACGGTGAGGTCTTCGATTCGCTGTCGGCGCTCCTCTCGGCGACGCCGCGCAGCGACGAAGCCTCGAAGAAGAACGCCGGCGAGCGCGCCGATCTCTTCCAGCAGGCGGCGGACCGCGAGACCGACACCGAGCGCAAGCTGAGCCTCCTCGAGAAGGTCGCCGCGATCTACGAGGACGAGCTGGGCCGGCCCGATCTCGCGATCGAGGCGGCGGAGAAGATGCTGGCGATCGACGCCAAGCGCCGCAGCGCGGTCTTGGTGCTCGAGCGCAACGCCAGGCGGGCCGGCGACAACGCTCGTCTGATGAAGGCCCTCCTCGATGAGGCAGCAGTCGCGAACGACGCTCGCCTCAAGTCGCGCCTCTTCATCGAGGCGTCGCACGTCGCCGACGCGCAGAACGACCAAGAGCGCGCGCTCTCGCTCCTCGACAAAGCGATCGCGGCCAAGCCCGGTGACATCGAGGCCGAGCGTGCGCGCGTCACCCTGCTCCGGCGGATGAGCCGGTTCGACGAGGCGCGAAAGACGCTGGTGGCGCTCGCCGAGCACGACGCCGAAGCCCGCTTCGAGACCTGGCTCGAGATCGCCGATCTCGACGAGGCGTTCCGTAAGGCGCCCACCGACGCGGTCGAGGCATTCCGCTCCGCGCACAAAGCGAAGCCCGAGCACCCGCTGCCCTCGCTGGCGATGGTGCGGCTGCTCCGCAGCACCAAGAGCTACAAGCGCCTGGTCGCCGAGCTGAAGCTCCTGGCCAAGTCGGAGCACGTCCTTCTGACCTTGGCGCAGCTCCACACGACGGCTGCCGAGGTCGAAGAGCTCTGTCTGGGCGATGACGACGCCGCGCTCAAGAGCCTCGACGCGGCGGATGAGGCGCTCGGTCGTGCGCCGGATCCGGCGTGGGACACCGCCGTGCTCGAGGCGACCGAGCGGATCCTCTTCCGGACCGGTGACGACGAGGCGCTCGTGCGGCTCTACGCCAAGTGGCTCGAGCGAAAGCCGCCCGCGACGGTCGATCACACGCTGCGCGTGGCGCTGGCGACGACGCTCGAGCACACGAGCCCCGCGCAAGCCGTCGAGGTGCTCGAGGCGCTCGTGTCGGTCGTGCCCACCAACGTTCCGGCCCTCCGCCGCCTCGAGCACCTGCACCGATCGCGCAAGAGCTACCAGCCGCTGTCGAACACGCTCTACGCCGAGTCCAAGGTTCTCTCGTCGCGCCTCGCGCGCGCCGGCGCCCTGTGGGAGATCGTCTCGCTCGAGGAGCGCCTCGGCCCGAGCGTCACGCTCGACGCGCTCTCGCGCATCACCCGTGAGTTTCCGAACGACACCGGCGCGCTCGACACCGTCATTCGCGTCGCGAGCCGCCTCGTATCGAACGTGGGCGTCCCGCACCCGGCGCTGCTCGCCGCACGCTCGCAGCTCGTCGGTGCGATCCGTTCCCGGCGCGACCTCACGGTCGATCCGATCGCGCGCGCCGCCTACCAGCTCGAAGAAGCGATCCTGCTCGAGAGCGCCGAGGTCGAGCCGGACCCGCGCGGCGCGCTCGCCGCGTACCGCGAGGCGATGGGCCTGTGGCCCGACAGCATGCTCGCCGCCCGCGGCGTCGAGCGGCTCGCCGAAGCTCTCGGCGACTACCACGCGCTCATCGCGAGCCAGATCGCGCTCTCCAAGCTCGTGGACGGCGCTCCCGCGAAGGCCGGCCACCTCGTCCGCGCGGCGGCGCTCACGGCGCAGCACGCACGCGACGAGCGCACGGCGCTCGAGCTCTACGAGGTCGCCCTCGAGACCGACGCCTCGAACCGCGACGCTGCGCGTGCGCTCGCGCAGATGCTCGCGAACGATCCCAAGCGCCTGCTCGAGCTCCTTCGCCCCGCCCTCGACGACGCGACCGGCAAAGAGCAGATCGCCCTGCTCGGCAACGAGATCGGCGCCGCGTACCTGAAGCTCTCGCAGCAAGAGGGCGATGCCGCGCGCATCGACTACGCCCCCGGCATCCAGGCCGTGCGCCGGGTCCTCGCACAGAACGCCGACGACGTGCCGACCCTCTTCCTCTTGTCGCGTCTCTACGGTGCACAGAAGGCGTGGGGCGAGGCGCGTGAGACCCTCCAACACATCGCCGACGTCGCCGGGCCGAGCGATCCCAAGACGCGCCTCCGTGCGCTCTTCGCGCTCGCCGATCTCTACGAAGGGCCGATCGGCGATCTCAAAGAGGCCGAAGCGACCCTCGTCGGCATCCTGTCCACCGAGGCGTCGAACAAGACGGCACTCGAGCGGCTCTACTCGATCGGCGTCAAAGGCGGCGACAAGAAGCTCGCCCGCTCGAGCCTCGAGCGGCTCGCCGAGTTCGAGACCGATCTGTCGCAGCGCGCCGAGTACCAGCTGCGCGTCGCCGAAGTCTGCCGCGAGTCGAACGACGGCGCCGGGATGCTCCGCGCGCTCTCCGACGCGATCGTCTCTCTGCCGACCGATCTGCGCGCGTGGGCGCTCCTCGCCCGGCTCTACCGCGGCGAGACGCAGGAAGGCGCCGCCGGTCTCGCGCATGCCATCGAGCAGATCGTCGAAATGGCGAAGGCGCGTCGGCGGCCGGTCGAGACGCGCTGGCTCGTCACGCTCGGCCTCCTCCAGGTCAACGTCCTCAAGCGCCACACCGACGGCCTCGCCAACCTTCAAGCGGCGATCGCCGCCAGCGGCTCGAGCGGCGCGGCGCACCCCGAGGTGCGCGCGGCGCTCGGCACCGGCCTGCTCGCCGCGGGGCGAAGCAAAGAGGCGATCCAGGTCCTTCGCGAGCTCCTCACGCCCGATGCCGAGACCCTCCTTCGTCTCGCGGAGCCGAGCGCGTTTTCCACCATCCGCATGGCGACGGTGGCCGCAACGGGGACCGTGCTCGGCGCCTGCCTCTCGTGCCTCGACTCGGCGCTCGGAACCGAGGGTCGTCCCGAGGAACGCCTCGCGGTCGAAGAGGTCCGCGCAGCGCTCGGCGAGATCGGCACCGAGCGCGCCGTCAAGCTGCGCGGCCGGCGCCTCGAGCCCGAAGTGCCGTTCACCGGCGCGCTCGCCGGGAGCGAGCTCGTGCATACCCTCCTTCCCGAAGCGCGCTCACCGCTCGTCGACGTCGCCGTCGCGATCCAACCCATCGCCGCCAAGGCGCTGCGCTTCGATCTCGGAGCGCTCGGCGTCTCGTCACGCGATCGCATCGGCCCGCGCGACGGCCACCCGACGCGTCACTACGCCGAGAAGATCGCGCGCTGTCTCGGCATCGAGAACTTCGAGCTCTACCTGACCGCGTCGTGGAACGGCGCCATCCGCGTCTATCCGGGCGATCCGCCCGCGCTCGTAGGCCCGCTCCTCCTCGCCGAGCTGTCGGAGTCCGAGCAGATGTTCGCACTCGGCCGCCTCCTCATGCGCGCGGCCCTCGGCGTCACCTGGCTCGATGAGGTCAGCTCCGAGATCGCCGACGCTCTCTTGATGTCGGCGATCCGTTGCGTCGTTCCGCACTTCGGGAGCGGCGAGATCTCCGCACAGCGAGAGAGCGCCGCGCAGAACATCCTGCCAGGAATGCAGCGCGCGATCGGGCGCCGCCAGCGCCGAGCGCTCGAGGACCTCGCGCCGAACCTCATCGCCAGCTGGGACTTCCGCGCCTTCTCGATCGGGGTGCGTCGCAGCGAATACCGCACCGCGTACATCCTGTCGGGCGATCTCTTGGGCAGCCTCGACTACCTCAAGCGGTTCGACGCCGACATCGGGCGCGCGACCGACAATCCGCGCGTCTTCTTGCAGCACCCGGTCACCAACGAGCTCATCCGATACGCGCTCTCGGCCGAGGGCTACACCGAGCGGCGGCGCGTCGGGACCGTCTGGTCGATCCCGGGCTGATCTATCCGCTCGGGAGCGCGGCGTAGGCTCATGCGCGGCGCGGGAAGGTTGCGGGGTTTTTCCATATCCCGCAACCTCGCAGGTTCGGATCTATTTCTTGTGCTTGGTCTTGTCCTTCTCTTTTCCCTTCGGAATCGTGGGCTTCACAGGCCTCGAGGAGGACGTCGACGATGCGGGCCCGGCGGTCGGCGTCGCCGACGGCTGCGGCATCTCGGCCGGCTTGCCCGTCGAAGCAGGTTTCGCGGGCGCGGCCACGGGCTCGCCTTCGGCTTCGTCGGAAGGTCGCTCGTCCTTGTCGTCGCGCGGCTTCTCTTTCTCTTCCGCCTTCCCGTCCTTGGGCGCGGCCGGCGTGCTCGTCGGTGCAGGCACCGCCGCAGGCGCAGCGCTCGCTGCCGCGCTCTCCTTGGACTTCTTCTTCGAGGAGCGATCCTCCTCCTCGTCCTCGTCGTCGTCGTCGTCATCCTTGGCGGCGGCGACCGGCTTGCCGCTGGGGAGGGCGAGATACACGCCGACGGCGCCGAGCGCGCAGACGGCGACCAACAGACCAATGACGAGCGGAGCGCGACTCGCTTTGCGAGGCGGCGGCGCGCTCTGCGAGACGAAGGTCTGCGGCGTCGGCGGCGCAACGGTGGCGTAGACGGCGTTGGGATGGGGCGTGCTCGGATGCGGCACGCTCGGGTGCGGAACGCTCGGATACGCAGCGCTCGGCGCGGCATACGAAGCAGGCGCGGCATACGAAGCGGGCGCCGCGTACGAAGCGGGCGCCGCGTACGAAGCGGGCGGCGGCTCCGACCGGTGCTGCGAGACAGGCAACGGCGTCGGCGGTGACGCAGCCGACGCAACCATCGGCGACCCGGGCAACGGCGTCTGCAGCGCGACAGTTCGCTGGGCCGGCGGCGGCGCGGCCGAAGGCGGCGCAGGGGTCGCTACCGACGGAACCATCAACGAACCAGGCGGGGGCGTCGGGATCGCGATCGTGCGTTGCGGCCGCGGAACGGCTGTCGGTGCTGCGAATGGAGACGCTGCGGGCGCTGCGGGGGCCGCGGTGGGCTCCATCGCGATGCCGGGAGCGCGCGTCGGATCGGTCCCGGCGGCAGTTCCCGGCGCGCGCGTCGGATCGCTGCGGAACGCATCGAGCGCGGGAAGCGGCGCGGGCGTCGGCGTACCCGGTAGAGCCGCACGCGACGCCGCCCAGCTCGGCGAGCTCTTGGCGCGCAACGCACGGACGTCCGACTGCATCGTTGCCGCGTCCGGATAGCGGTCGGCCTTTTGAAACTCGAGCGCGCGATCGACGACGAGCACCAGACCGGGATCGGCGCCGGGGACGACCGTACCGAGGCTCGGCGCCGGCTGGCTGCCCATCTTGATCAAGAGCTCCGACTCGGTCGACGCGTCGTGGATGCGACGCTTGGCGGTCACGCGGAACATCGTCGCGCCGACCGCAAAGATGTCGGTGCGCCCATCGATGTCCTCACCCCGAACCTGCTCGGGCGCCATGTACGCCGTCGTTCCGAGGCGAGCGCCCATTCGCGTGAGCTGAGGGCCCGACGTGACGCGCGCGATGCCGAAGTCGAGCACCTTGATCTTGCCCTCGGTGGTGAGGAACAAGTTGTCGAGCTTCACGTCGCGGTGGACGATCCCCTGCGCGTGCGCTGCCGCGAGGACGTCGAGCAGGATGTCGACGTGCGACAGCAGCTCTTCGGCGGGAAGACCGCCCAGCCTGCCGGCGCGCTCGGCGAGGTTCTCACCCTCGAGCAGCTCCATCACCATGAACGGGCAGCCGTCCTCGGCCGTGTCGATGTCGCGGACCTCGAGCGAGTGCGGATGCGTGAAGCGATTGACCGCCTTCGCCTCTTGCTCGAACCGGGCGACGAGCTCCTTGGAGCGCGCGATCTCGGGGTGAAGGATCTTCACCGCCTCGCGGCGTCCGATCCTGTGGGCGGCGACGTAGACCGCGGCCATGCCGCCTACGCCGACGAGCTTCTCGAGCGTCCACTTGTCGCGAAGCGTCCTGCCAACCCGTGCTTCGCACACGGCTTGAAGAGAAGGCCCTGCCACGCGGCCCACGTTACCAGACGCAAAGGAAGCAGAGGACATCGCCCGGCCCCAGGACCACCCCCGACGCGAGGGATTTTCGGGGTCCTCCTAGCCAGGAGGACGATTCACTCCTACGTTTCGCGCATGACCGCGCTTCCCACCGATCTCGAGGGGGCCATCGTCGAGCTGAAGAAGCAGCGAAACGCCGTCGTTTTGGCGCACTACTACCAGGACGCAGAAATCCAGGACGTCGCCGACCACCTCGGCGACTCGCTCCAGCTCGCCCAGGCGGCCAAGAAGACCGACGCCGATGTCATCTGCTTCGCGGGTGTTCACTTCATGGCCGAAACCGCCAAGATCCTGAACCCGGACCGCGTCGTGATCGTGCCCGACAAGGAAGCGGGCTGCTCGCTCGCCGACGGCTGCCCCGGCGACCGCTTCACCGCCTGGCGCGCCAAGTACCCGGACGCGGTCTCGGTCTCGTACATCAACTGCTCGGCCGAGGTGAAGGCGGCGTCCGACTACATCTGCACGTCATCGAACGCAGAGAAGATCATCCGCGCCATCCCCGAGGACAAAGAGATCCTCTTCGCACCCGACAAGAACCTCGGCCGGTGGCTCTCCGAAAAGACGGGCCGCAAGATGCGGCTCTGGCAGGGCAGCTGCATCGTTCACGAGACGTTCAGCGAACGAAAGCTCGTAATGCTTCGCGAGCGCTACCCCGACGCCAAGATCATCGCGCACCCCGAGTGCGAAGAGCCGATCCTCAGAATGGCATCGTTCGTCGGATCGACGACTGCGCTCCTCAAGTTCACGATCTCGGATCCGGGCAAGCAGTACATCGTGATGACCGAGGACGGGATCCTCCACCAGATGAGGAAGGCGTCGCCTGACAAAGAGTTCATCTCGGGCCCGCCGCAGGCCAACGGCTGCGCGTGCAACGAGTGCCCGTTCATGAAGCTGAACTCGATGGAGAAGCTCTACCTCGCGCT
>JBGTSH010000061.1:0-40816 GCA_041940405.1 Polyangiaceae bacterium | reverse complement strand
CGCTCGACGCTTCAACGCATCTCCCTCGACTGCACAAAAACGGAGCACCCAGCCGCGATGCCTCGGCGGTCTCGCCTGAATGCTCCGTTCTTGTGCAACCAGCGGCGATGCCCCCACGGCGCCTCGATCCTCGCCTCCGCGCCCTCACCCCTCGAACACCAACGACTTCACGATCTCTGCAATCGGCTCATGCTCGAGCGACGCCTTGCACGTCGGCGTCTTCTTCTCGTCGCTTCCGACGCCGAACAAGAAGAGAACCCCCTGACGCGCGCCGTCACCGGCGGGCGCTTTGACGACGCACCAGTTGGTGGTCCCGAGGCTCTTGCCGGTGCGGAACGACTGCGCTTCGAGCTTCTTTCCTCCGAGCGTGACGGTCTCGGCCGGGCCTTTCTCGATGGGATCGAGACCTGAGAAGTCGGAGAGGGCTCGCTTGAAGAGCGTCTCGATCACGATCTGATCCAGCGTGCCGTCGTTGTACGGGCTCGCGCGAAAGATGAGCGGGCCCCCGGGCGGTCCGCTCGCGTCGGCGTAGCGCTCCTTGGTGGGCCCGGTGATCGACCACCCGCCCTTCTTCATGCTCGCGCGGAAGCCGATCGCGGGGAGCCCCAGCTTCTGCGCCTCGGCGGCCGAGACGGCGATCGCACCTTCCTGCGGAGCAGGCGGGGTCGCCGCGGACGGCTCGGCGCTCGGAGCGGCGCTCGCGGTAGGCGCAGCGGAGTCCACCGGCTGGGCCGGCGCGCTCGACGGGACCATCGCGATGCTGAGACACGGCTTCGGATCGCTGCACGCGATCGCCGCTACAGGAATCGCGAGCCCTGCGAATGCGGTCGCCAAGAGCTTTGCCCTGCGGCTGAGGATCGCAGCCTGCTCGGGATCGGATGCTTGTCGCGCAGGCGCCTCTCGTGCGTCGTCATCGTCGCGCATCGCGGCAGTGTATCGCTTTTCACCGAAACCGATCCGCCCCGGTGAGCGCCGCGCCTTAACTCTCCGGCGGCGTGCGTGCCTCGGCCTTCTCGGCGTCGGCCTTTGTCTGGTGCACCGTCCCCGGCGGGTGCTGGGGCGGCGCGTAAGTCGTGATGAGCTTCAGTGTCCCACTGCCTGTGTTGCGGATGTTGTGACGGCTTCCGGCGGGCACGCAGAGCAGACCGTCTTTCCCCTGGCCCGCCACCCTTCCTTCCACGATCGTCTCGGCAGCTCCGCTGACGAAGAAGAAGCACTGGTCCACGTTCTGATGCACTTCTTCCCCGATGTCCTCGTTCGGCCCCAGCGACATCGCGACGACCTGAATGTTGGGACCGGTAAAAAGGACTCGCCGGAAGTCGACGTTGTGCCGGCTGAGCGCCTCGACGTCGCCGAGGAATTCGGGACCTCGCGAAGAGGGCTCGCCATCGCCGCAGCCGACCGTTGCGGAGGCGGCCAGTACGGCCAATACGGCCGCGCGAATCGAGTGCTTCATGCCCCCCAAACGGTGCATAGGGCGGGCCAGCTCGACCGTCCTACTTCGGCAGCTCTTTACAAACGTCCTCTTGCCCCTTGGGACACCGGATCCGCACGTGGAAGTGATCGTCGTGCGGCTCGGCGTTGTCGGGCTGAACGAAGAGCGCCTGCGCTTCCTTGATGTGCTTCTTCTCGTGCTTGACCGCATACGCGAGGAGGCGCGCCTTGAGCGGTCGTGAGATGAAGAGGTAAGCGAGGCCGGCGCGCGTATCCATCGCGAAGCTCTCGACGAGCGCCCAGTTGAGCGCGTCGTCGAAGACGAGGCCGCTTCCGTCTTTGGCTTTGCCGTCGGCGCCGAAGGCGACGAACTTCTTGGGCTGCACGATGCGCCCCTTTGCGTCGCGCATGTAGAAGGCGAGGTCGGCGTCGCGGCCGCTCTGGTGCGAGTGATGTCCGGAGAGCGGGCCGCCTTCCTTTGCCGAGAGATCGCCGACGACGAGCTTGGCGCCGCGAAATGCCTTTCCGACCTGCTTGGCGCTGCGCTCGAGCATGAGGACGAGCGACGGGTGCGCGTAGGTTCGGTCTTTGCTCTTCTCGAGGATGACGACGTACGGGCCCTTCTTGATGCGCTTGGCGCGGACCTGCTTGCCGTCGTTGGGGTGACCGATCGAGAGCGAGACCTTCGAGTCGCTCTTGACCGCACGGACTTCCCTGGCGACGGCCGGCGCAGCGCTCCACAGCGCAACGCACAGAGCGACTGGCAAGAGGTAGAGCGATCGCGACATCATTCCTTCTTCGCCTTCATGCGCCCGACCGGAACGAGCACGACGTGGTCGCCCGGCTGGATGAACACATCGTACTCGCGCTCGTCGCGCGGGAGGTTGACCGTAATCGTGTGACGGCCGGGCGCTATGGGGAGCGGACGTCCAGCCTCGGGCACGATGACCGTCTTGCCGTCGATCGAGACCTGCGTGCGCGCCGGCAAGCTCGGGATGGTGATCGTCGCCTCGCGGTTCTCGTTCTGAAACTTCGCGGTGCGGCGACCGGCCATGAACCCGAACAGACCGAACCCGACGAAGCCGGCGACGAGCGCGGCCACGACGGGTTTGCGCATGCCCTGTGGCGCGGGCTCGCGAGGCGCAGCGATCGCCTCGACACGAGCCGGGACCGCCGGCGCCTTCGCATCGACGACGCGCTCCGGCGCGGCGGGCGCCTCACGGCCTTCTGTGCGCGCTTCGTTTTGCGCACGCTCGGCGAGCTCTTCGCGGGCGCCGGGTCCGATCGAGAGCTCGAGCAGCTCGGACGCCGCGGGGCGCGATCCACCCGACAGCGACAGAGCGCGCGCGACCAGCGGATGTCTCGAAACATCCGACGGCAGGTCGGCCGACCGCGCCGCGGCTTCGGCGAGCTGCCGCTCGTCGAAGAGCCGCCGCCCCGTCAGGCACTCGGCGACCAGCGCGCCCCAGGCGTAGACGTCGTCTTCGGTCTTCGCAGGCTTGCCGAGCGCCGCATCCGGCGCCGCGTATCCCGGCTTGCCCGATGGACCACCGCGCTCTTCGCCGACCTTACGAACGAGGCCAAAATCGACGACGGTGATCTCGCCCGCCTCATCGACGAGGACGTTGCTCGGCGCGATGTCGCCGTGGACGTAGCCGTGCTCGTGGAGCTCGGCGAGCGTGCGCGCGAGATCGCGACCGACCAAGAGGGCGGCCGACTCCGAGAGCGGCGTGCCGGAGAGCAATCGATCGAGCGGCACGCCCCGCACGTGCTCGATCGCCACATAGGGCAGTCCGGCGAGATCGCCGGAAGCTTCCATCGCGGCGGCACCGGCCCAACGGCGCTCACCGAGCACCTGCGCTTCACGGCGGAGCGCTTCGGCGACCGTACCCGACGCGCGCTCACCGAGCCCGGGACGCTTCACCACGAAGAGCCGCCCGCTCCGATCGCCGAGGCGCACCGCGAGGAACGCCTCGCTCATGCTGCGTCCTCCGAGCCGCTCGAGCAGCAGCCACTCGCCGAAGACTTCGGGCGTCATCGCTATCCTGTACGGCGCACCGGATCATAAACCGGCCGTGTTTTTGATCCGGCCGCTGACGCGGCCGTCATGGCGAGCGCCCAACCTCCGAACGCTTCCTCGATGACACGCGCCGCCGCGAGCGCGACATGATCGCGGCCGACGTTGGCAATCACCTGCACGCTCGCCGGCAGCCCCTTGGCATCGAAGCCGACGGGCACGACGGTGATGGGGACGCGGAGCGGGTTGAAGACCGCCGTGTGGCCGACGTCGAGCGGGCGCAGCATCGGCTCACCGTGCCGCGGCGCCGTCCTCGTGTACGGCGGATAGAGGAGCACGCCGCGATCGCCGAGCATCGCATCGAGCTCTGCGGCGAGCGCGCGACCCTCTTCGATGAAGCGCGCTGCCTGCGCCGTGAAACGCTCGAGCACGCGACCGAGCGCGCACACCGCGAGCGCCGGGAACGTGTGGTTCGATCGGCCGAGCGCCCACCTCGCCAGCTCGCCGTACGGATCGATTTCTTCCTTGCCGGTGCCGTCCGCGAGGATCTTCTCGTACCGCTCGCCCGCGGCGGCCTCTTGCATCATCGCGCCCCAGATCTCGAAGCCACGCTGGAGCGCGGGGAGCTTCGCCTCGCGCACCTCGGCGCCGCGATCCGCGAGCGCGCGCGCCGCGTTCCGCACGCTGCGCTTCATCACCTCGGAGACCGCCATGCGACCGCTATCTTCGATCGCGTAGACGATCATGCCCTTCACGTCGACGGCATCGGGATCGCCGAGCTCGAAGTCGCGCGTTGCCGGGTCGCCTTCGCACCGTCCGGCGAGCACGCGAAGAAGGGGCATCACGTCGCCGACGCGACGGACGAACGGCCCGTGGCAAAGGTACGAGCTCGCGGCCGCCGGCGGGCTCGGAAAGCCACCGGTGTTCGGGAGCAAGCCCCCCGACGCTTTGTGCCCGACGGTCCCGCAGAACGCCGCCGGGATGCGGACCGAGCCGCCGATGTCGGAGCCGATGCCGAACGGCGCGCCGCCCGCCGCGATGATCGATCCTTCGCCGCCGCTGGATCCACCCGGCGTGCGCCCCAGGTCCCACGGGTTGTTGGTGCGCCCGAAGAGCTTGTTCGACGTCTCGAGGTAGAGCCCGCCCTCGGGGATGTTGGTCGTGCCGAGGATGATCGCGCCGGCCCTGCGCAGGCGCTGCACCAGGACTGCGTCGCTCTTGGCGATCGCGTTCTTGCGCGCCACGAGCCCCGCGGTCTGCGGCATCCCCGTGACGGCGAGGAAGTCCTTCACCGTGCAAGGCACGCCGTGAAGCACCGGAACATCCGCACCGCGAGCCAGCGCCTCGTCGGCCGCCCGCGCCTCTTCTCGCGCGGCCTCGAACCGGGTCGCCACCACGGCGTTGAGCGCCGGGTTTACCCCCTCGATCCGAGCAATGCAGGCATCGACGAGCTCGAGCGACGATATCGTGCGGGCCCGGAGCATGCGCGACAGCTCCGTCAGCGAGCGCTTCGAAAGCTCGGTGCTCGGCAGGCGGTTCGAGGTTCGGGGGGTCTCGGTTTCGGCTCCCTGGAGCATGGACCTCTCCTATGGCACGATGACCGTCTCTCGCACAGGGCGGGCGATACGCCACGATGAACGACGGACGAAAGGTCCCCCAGGGACGGCTCGCACGGCTCTCGCAGTACGCGTCTCTCGGCGCAAAAGCCGGCGTCAGCATCCTCGCCAAGCGGAGCCAGCAGAGCCTCGCCGCCGAGACGGCGAACGTCCTCGGCAACATGCGCGGGCTCGCCGCAAAGATCGGCCAGATCGCCAGCTACGTGGACGGCCTCGTCCCCGAGCAGAGCCGCGACACCTTCGAAGGCGCCCTCTCGAAGCTGCGCTCCAGCGCGTTCAAATCGCCGTTCTCGGACGTGCGCGGGGTCGTCGAAGAAGAGCTCGCCGCACCGCTCGATCGCCTCTTCGTGACCTTCGACGACGAGCCGTTCGCCAGCGCTTCGATCGGTCAGGTCCACCGCGCGACGCTCGAGGACGGGCGTGAGGTCGCGGTGAAGATCCAGCACCCCGGCATCCAGAACGCCGTCGAGAGCGATCTCAAGAACGCGTCGGTCCTCGAGCCGCTCGCGGGGCTCGCCGGCGGCCGCAAGCTCAACAGCAAGCAGGTCTTCGACGAGATGCGAAACCGCCTGCGCGAAGAGCTCGACTACGAGCTCGAGGCCGAACGCCAAGAGCACTTCGCCAAGCTGCACGCCGCCGACCCCAAGATCCGCGTGCCGCGCGTCATCCGCGAGCGCTCCAAACGCCGCGTTCTGACCACCACGCTCGCCTCCGGCAAGACCCTCGAAGAGGCGGGCACGCTCTCCGAAGCCGAGCGCCGCGCCTACGCCGAGACGCTCTGGCGCTTCGTCTTCAAGGGAAACCTCGTCGGCGCGGTGTTCAACGCCGACCCCCATCCCGGCAACTACTTCTTCGGTGATGACGGCGTCGTCACGTTCATCGACTTCGGCTGCTGCGAGCCCATCGTCCCCGAGCGCCTGAAGAAGGCCCGGGGCCTCCACAACGCCGCCGTCAAAGGCGACGAGGCGACGTTCACCGAGTACGCCAAGCAGATCCTCGAGACGCGCGGCGGCACCTGGGAAAAGATGGCCACCGAGTACTCGCGGTACTGCTTCGAGCCGCTCTTCGGCTCGCCGTACAAGATCACCCGCCCCTACGCGGCCAGCCTCGTCTCCCGCCTCAAGGACATCGCCCTCGTCGCCCGGAAGCTCCCCAAGGACGAGTTCGTCCCGCTCCCGAAGGGCATGGTCTTCATGAACCGCCTGCAATTCGGCTTCTATTCAGTGTTGGCCCGCCTGGATGTCGAGGTCGACTACCGCGAGGTCGAGCGGACGTTCCTGAGCGAAGCCGGGCTCTTGACGTAGGCGTCCTCAAGCGCGAACGTGGCGCGCTCTTCCGTGTCTCGATCCAAGCTCGCCAGCAAGCTGCAATCCGTCGTCAAGGTGCTCACCGTGTCCGACGCTCCGGACTACGAGCAGCCTTGGCAAAGCCACGGTCCCACCAACAGCACGGGATCGGGCGCCATCATCAACACCGACCGCGGCCTGCGCGTCATCACCAACGGCCACGTCGTCCAGAACCAGGTCTTCGTCGAGCTGCGGCGCGTCGGCGGCTCGCGAAAGTTCCAGGCCGAGGTCGAGGGCGTCAGCCACGAGTGCGATCTGGCGCTCCTCAAAGTCCCGCGTGAAGAGTTCTTCGAGGGCGCCGAGCCGATCGAGCTCGGTGAGCTCCCGCACCTCGGCGACGCCGTCGCCGTCTGCGGCTATCCCGTCGGCGGCGATCGCCTCTCGCTCACCCAGGGCGTCGTCTCCCGCATCGAGGTCTCGGCCTACGCGCACAGCCAGCGCCCGCTCCTCTCCATTCAGATCGATGCCGCGATCAACGCCGGCAACAGCGGCGGCCCCGTCTTCAAGGGCGACAAGATCATCGGCATCGCGTTCCAGGCGCTCGAAGAGACGCAAAACATCGCCTACGCAATCGCGCTCCCGATCGTCGAGCACTTCCTCCGCGATCTCTCGCTCGGCAAGCCCGCCGCGTTTCCCAGCCTCGGCGTCGTCTGGCAACGCCTCGAGTCCGAGTCGCACCGCCGCTCGCTGGGCATCAAGAAAGAAGAAGGCGGCATCCTGGTCGTCCGCGTGTCCTTCGAGTCCTCGGCCTGGGGCGTCCTCAAAGAGGGGGACGTCATCCTCGCCATCGAAGGCGAGCAGATCGGCGCCGACGGTACCGTCATGCTCCGCACCGGCGAGCTCGTCGATCACTCCTTCCGCATCGCCCGCCGCCACGTCGGCGAGAAGCTCAAGCTCGACATCCTCCGCGACAAAGTCCGCCAGACGGTCGACGTCACATTGCGTCCGCCGAGCCTCCTCGTCCCCGAGGATCGCTACGACATCCGCCCCACGTACTTCATTTTCGGCGGCCTCCTCTTCGCGCCCCTCACCCGCGACTACCTCAAGAGCTGGGGCCAAGAGTGGTGGAAGCAGGGCCCCAACGAGCTCGTCACCGTCTACGAGACCCAGATCCGCACGCCCGAGCGCCAGGACGTCGTCATCCTCCAAAAGGTGCTCGCCGATCGCGTCAACCAGGGCTACCACGAGTACGAAAACCACATCGTCACCAGCATCGACGGTCAGCCCGTTCGCGGCATCCGCCACCTCGTCGAGCTCACCGAGTCGGGCACCTCCAAGTTCTTCACCGTCGGCGTCTCCGACGGCCAACGCATCGTCCTCGAGCGCGACAAAGCCAAGCAGCGCCTCGCCGCGATCCTCGAGCGGTACAACGTTCGCTACGATCGCTCCGAGGATCTCCGGCGCATCAAGAAGCCGCGCACGCGATCTGCGCGGCGCTGACGCCCGCTCGCCGGGGTCAGCCCTTCTCGCGAGGCTTGATCCCGAACGCGGCGCGCACGTTGTTCGAGTACTCCTCGCACAAGAGCTTCGCCATCTCGCGCGACATCCGCTCGTTGCTCTTCAGCTCGGCAGGGCCACACGCAGCGATCTTCCCGCCGGTGATGAGCTTCTCGACCTGCTCCGTCGCGTGCTTGTTGCGGCCGAACATCGTCGCCAGCTTCAAGTCCTGTGCCGGCTTCTGGATGGCGATCTTGAACTCGGCCATCGCCATCGCGCACGACTCGTCGTCTTTGCAGGCGAGCATCTCCTCTCCCATCGTCGCGTGCGCTTCTGTCAGCTTCCCGAGCTGCTCGTCCGCGTCGATCGTCACCACCGCGAGCACCGCGATGCCGATCACGAGCACGAACAACCCACCCAGGACAGCGGCCAAAATCTTCAGGGCTTTCATGGCACGCTCTCGGACACCAGGTGGCCGTGGTTGTCGCACCAAAACCTGCTGCCCCGTCATTTTGATGAACCATTCCGGCGCCCTCGTGCCGAACACAGGCAGACAGCGGGACCGGCTATTCGCGCCTGATGGCCGCCCATCTCCGCCGGACTTCCTCCACCGTCTCGCTCGCGCGCCGATGACCGCGCCATCCGCAACCAACGTCCCTCCTGGTCTCGTTCGCGGCCGATGACCGCGCCATCCGTAACCAAGGTCCCGGGGCTGCACCACCGCAGCGGACCGTGCTGCGCCCACAACGTCATTCCCAGTGTCCCGGGACCGAGGGACCAAGGACTACGGGTCCCAGCGTTGCGGGACTCGTGGTCCCGGAACACTGAGAGCGTGCAATTCTGAGAGAGACCCCGATGTAGCCGAACGCAACTTCCCGACCACCTGCGGGGATCTCGACCCTTGAGGTAGACTCGCAGCATGCTTAGCAAGACCACCCTCTACGCCTGTGCGTCGTGCACCCTGCACGTGCACCCACGCGATCTGCGCTGCCCGCATTGCAACGCACCGATGCGGACGGCCCAGGGCGGCGTCGCGCAGACGCGCACGGCGATGGCGATGGGGCTGAGCTTCCTGGCGCTCGCATCCACGGCGAGCGCGTGCTCCAAGGTGGACGATCAAACCTCCGGTGGCGGTGGCGCCGGCGGTGAAGGGCCGGCGGCGACGACCGGCAACAACGGGTCGAGCACGCCGACGGCCACCGGATCGACGACGACGCAAGCGTCGACCGGCTATGTGGCCTCGGCGATGTACGGGCTTCCGGGCTGCGACAACATCGGAGCGTGCCAAGGTGACGGCGTGTCGCCGGATTCGGGCTGCTTCGAATGCGCGGTGATCGGCGGATCGAGCAACGGCGAATTCGACTCGGGCGCTTGCAAGGAGCCGTACGACGCGTGCTTCGGTCCCGCGGGCGACTGCGTCGGCGGTGAGGCGGAGTGCTGCACGCTCGACGCTTGCATCGACGCGTGCCTCGCGTCCGACGTCGAGTACTGGGCGTGCGTGTGCGGCTCGGCGAACGAGGCGAGCTGCGTGATCGCGGATGCGCCGCCCGGGACCTGCTTCGGAGACAGCCCGATCGGCGCCGAGATGACGTTCGGGCCACAAGGTTGGGCAACTTGCGTCGGCGACGTGTGCATCACGAGCTGCGAAACCTGACGACCGCGCCTTCGACTATGCTGCAAGGCGCATGGCCGACCGCGCCGACGCGCCCTACAAGCTGACCGAGCTCCGCACCTACGCGGAGATCGTGCGGCGCGTGTACCACGGCGCCACGCACCACCGCGTGAACGGCCTCGCGGCCGAGGTCGCGTTCTTCTCTCTCTTCGCGCTGCCTCCGTCGCTCCTGGCGCTCTTTTCGGCCATCGGCTTCGTCAGCACCTACGTCGGGCCCGAGGCGACGAACCGCGTCCGCAACGAGCTGCTCGCGAACGCCGAGCGCTTCCTCACCGCGGATACTGTCAACACGATCCTCGCGCCCACGGTGGACGAGCTGCTGAAAGGCGGCCGCGTCGATCTCTTCTCGCTCGGTGTCGTGCTCGCGATTCTGTCGGCATCTGCGGCAGCCGACGCCCTCCTCGCGGCGCTCCACATCGCCTACGCGATCGATCAGCGCCTCTCGATGTGGAAGCGGCGCGGCCTCGCGATCCTCTACACGCTCGTCGCCGTGATGTGGGGCGCGCTCCTCTTGCCGCTGCTCGTGATGGGACCGGACTTCGGGCACGCGATCACGCGTCCCTTCGGCCTCGAGAGCACCGTCGACTTCGTCTGGGGCGTCCTCTACTGGCCGGTCCTCTTGTCGTTCGCGCTCGTGACGCTCACAGCCGTGTACCACTTCGCGCTCCCATGGCGGACGCCGTTCCTTCGCGATCTACCGGGCACCATTCTCGCGATGCTCCTCTGGATCGTCGGGACCTGGGCGCTTCGCGCCTACGGCAAGTGGGTCGTCGGCTCGAGCCCGATCTACGGATCGCTGGCGTCGCCGATGATCGTGCTGGCGTGGCTCTTCTTCACCGCGTTCGGCGTCCTCATGGGCGCCGAGCTGAACGCTGCCGTCGAGAGCCTGTGGCCCACGGTCACCCGCAAGGAGAAGAAAGAGGTCCTCAAGGCGGCCGTCAAAGAGCTGCGCGAACAGGGCGACGACGTCGCGCCGGTCAGCGTGACCGGACCGCAGGCGGCGCGCGTGACCGAGCCCGAAAGGCCGAGGGGATGACGCATTCGCTTCGACCGAGCCGCATCGCGCTGGCGACAGCGCTCACGCTCACCCCACTCGCCTGCGGCGACGACACGACCCCCTCCCCGGCTGCGAAGACTCCGCGTTTCGGCGAGTCGACAACCGAGGAGCTCGTCGCCGCCATGACCCTCGAAGAGAAGGTCGAGCAGATGCACGGCGCATCGCTCGCCGCGGTGAACGAGCTCTGGGAGACGCCTTCGAACGATCGCCTCGGCATCCCCGGCTTTCGCATGACCGACGGACCACGCGGCGTGCGCGCCGGCAAATCGACTGCGTTCCCTGTCGCAGCTGCACGCGCCGCCACCTGGGATCCCGAGCTCGAGCGTGAGGTCGGCCGCGCGATCGGCCGGGAAGCATCGGCCAAGGGCGCCGACGTCCTGCTCGCCCCCACGGTCAACATCCTGCGTCATCCGGCGTGGGGCCGCGCGCAAGAGACCTACGGCGAGGACACGATGCTCATGGGCGCGATGGGCACGGCGTTCACGCTCGGCGCGCAAGAGAGCGTGCTCGCCTGCGTGAAGCACTTCGCCGCGAACAGCATCGAGGACACGCGGTTCGACGTGGACGTCTCGATCGACGAGCGCTCGCTCCGCGAAATCTATCTGCCGCACTTCGAGCGCATCGTTCACGAGGGCGGCGCCGCCTGCGTGATGAGCGCCTACAACAAGGTCAACGGCGCGTTCGCCAGCGAGAACGCCCACCTCTTGCGCGACATCCTGAAGAACGAGTGGGCGTTCTCCGGCATCGTCATTTCGGATTGGGTCTTCGGCACGCGCAGCACCGTCCCGGCCGTGCTCGCCGGGCTCGACATCGAGATGCCGGCCCCGAACTTCTTCGGCGCTCCCGTCGCTGCTGCGGTCGAAAGCGGCGAAGTGCCCGCTGCGCTCGTCGACGATGCGGTCACGCGCATCCTCGACAAGCAGCTCGAGGCCCAATCCAAGCCACCCGTCGACGGCGCTGTCATCGAGAGCGCCGAGCACAAGGAGCTCGCCCGCAAGGTCGCGCAGCGCTCGATGGTGCTCCTCAAGAACGACGCTTCCACGCTCCCGCTGGATCCGAACGCGACCGGCACGATCGCTGTCGTCGGACCGCTCGCGACCGTGGCGCGCCTCGGCGATCTCGGGTCGAGCGCTGTCACGCCCACCACTGCCGTCACACCGTTCGACGGCATCGCGGCGCGCGCCGACCAGACCGTCCACATCGCGGGCCCGACGCTGGCTCCCGCCGACGAGCTCCAGCTCCAGAGCGCTGTCGCCGCGATCGTCGTCGTCGGCCTCGATGAGGACGATGAAGGCGAAGCGATCGCCCAGAAAGGCGGCGACCGCGAGACGCTCCGCCTCTCGGCCGAGGACGAAGCGATGATCGCCGCTGTCGCCGCCGTCGCGCCGAGAACCATCGTCGTCCTCGAAGCCGGAAGCTCGATCGTCGTGCGTCCGTGGGTCGATCAAGTCGACGCGCTCGTCATGGCTTGGTACCCCGGCCTCGAGGGCGGCCACGCGATCGCCGACGTCGTCTTCGGCGACGCCGACCCGGGCGGCCGCCTCCCCGTCACGTTCCCGCGCGACGAAGCCGGCCTACCTCCGTTCGATCACGAGAGCTTCAGCGTCACCTACGGCTTCTTGCACGGGTACCGATACCTCGACGCCGCGCTGACAGAGCCCGAGTACCCGTTCGGCTTCGGCCTCTCGTACACGACCTTCAGCCTGACGAATCTGCAAGTCACGCAGACGTCCACGGCGAATGGCGGCGTCATCGCCGCGACCGTCGACGTCACCAACACGGGCGCGCGCAGCGGCTCGACGGTCGTGCAGGTCTACGTGCACCCCGCGGCGAGCGCGGTGGAGCGCGCGCCGCGTGATCTTCGCGGCTTCGCGCGGGTCGAGCTCTCACCGGGCGCGACGAGCACCGTTCCGATCGAGATCCCGATCGAGAGCCTCGCGTACTTCGACACCGCCTCGAATGCGTTCGTCGTCGAGCCCGGCTCCTATGTGATCGAAGCGGGCTCGTCTTCGCGCGATTTGCCGCTGACCGCGACGATCACGATCGCGAACTGATCAGAGCTCCGGACGCTCCGTACAGTTTTTGATCGCTGGGACGCTCGGATCGTCTGCGGCACACTCGTAGGTCGGTGCTTCCCAGAAGCCGTGGAACCCGTCGACGAAGCAGCCCCAGCAACTCTCGCTCTCGAGGCAGGAGCTGCCCGGACACGCAGGCTCCGTCCACGGCGGGTTCCACAAGTCCTCACCGGTCAGCTTGAGCTTGCCGCCGGCATCGCTGCAGGTCGGCGCCGGGGCGACGGCGTAGTCGATGAAGTCGGCCAGGCACGCGCATGTCGGGTTGCCTTCGCAAGCCGGCGGTACGGCCGCGCAGAAATGGACGAGGCAGTTGTTGCTACTACCAGGAAACCTCTCGCTCTCGACGCAGACAGTTCCGTCCTCACAACCCACCGAGCCGCAGGCGTACGGCCCAGACGGCGGGTTCAGCCCCTGGAGTGAGCATTCCGGAAGGCCTGAGCCGCCGCCCCCTCCGTCGTTGCCGTTGCCACCGCCGGCGGTCCCATCCCCATCGTCGACCACACCGACGCCGCCCCCACCGTTGGAATCCGAGTCCGAGGACGTACACCCCGCGTACAGGGCGAGCGAAAGCCCAAGGCCCACCAAAGTCCGATTAAGCATGCGAGCCACAATGCAACGGTCGCTCCAATCGCCCACGCGCAGATTTCCTCGGCAGTTTCGAGCAGCCCACGTTCCCGACGATGACATGCCGATCATGCTCGCCAGGCGGTTTGGCGCAGCAGGTCTCGTCGGTTCAGACCGTCGGACCGCCAACAAGTTGACGGCGCCGCACCGCGCCAAGGCGCAAAACAGCAAAGATCGCCGAGCCCGAGCGGCGCGGTGGTATAGCCGCCGCCCACCTCCGAGCCATGTCCGCCAACCCTTCCCACGATCCCATCTTCGAGCTCTCGGATCAGCTCGTCGACGAGTACGCAAAGCTCAGCCCCGTACAAGCCTCGATGGCCGGCGTCCCCGGCGTCTTCGACGGTTGGGACAACTACAGCCCCGACGGCGGCGCGACCACGCGCGCTGCGCTTCTGGAGTACCGCCGAAAGCTCGAAGGATTGCCGCCCGCCCGCGATCGCCGCGGCATGCTCGCGCGCCGGGTGATGGCCGACTTCCTCGACGAGCGCATCGGCTACTTCGAGAACAACGATCACTTGTGCGACCTCAACAACATCGAGTCGCCCGTACAGCACATGCGCGTCGTCTTCGACGTCATGGACACGACGAGCGAAGGTGCGTGGGAAGCTGTCGCCACCCGCCTCGAGACGATCGACAAGCCGCTCGCGCACTACCGCACCGCGCTCGAAGAGGGCGCACGCCGCGGCCTGGTCCCCGCCAAGCGTCAGGTCGAAGCAGCGCTCGCGCAGACGAAGGTCCACGCGTCCGAAGGCACGAGCTTCGCCGCGCTCGCCTCGGCCTATGACGCCGCCGGCGGCAAAGACGCCGCGCTCCGCGCGCGCATCGGGCGCGCCATCCCCGGTGTCCGCGCCGCGTACGCCGAGTTCTCCGAGTTTCTCCAAGCGTTCCATGCCAAGGCCACCGCGCGCGACGCCGTCGGCCGAGAGCGCTACGCGCGCGCCGCCAAGCGCTTCCTCGGCGCCGAGCTCGATCTCGAAGAGACATACGCCTGGGGCTTCGAAGAGGTCCGCAAGATCGAAGCTGCCATGGGTGAGCTCGCCGGCAAGATCCAGCCCGGCCGCTCCGCGCGTGAAGTGGTAGAGGCGTTGCAGCAGTCGCCCGATCAAGTCATCACCGACACCGGCCGCTTCCTCGATCTGATGCGCGAGCGCCAAGAGCGCGCGCTCTCGGAGCTGCTCGGCACGCACTTCGACGTCCCCGAGCAGATCCGTCGCCTCGACATCAAGCTCGCCCCCGAAGGCGGGGCGCTCGGCGCCTATTACATCCCGCCGAGCGAAGGCTTCCGCCGCCCCGGCACCGTCTTCTACGCACCGGGCGAGGCGAAGCGTTTCACTCTCTTTTCCGAGATCACCGTCGCGTACCACGAGGGCTTCCCCGGTCATCACCTCCAGTGTGGGCTGCAGGTCTACTTCGCCGACAGGCTCAGCCGCCTGCACCGCCTGTACATGGTGTGCTCCGGCTACGCCGAAGGTTGGGCCCTCTACGCCGAAGAGCTCATGGATGAGCTCGGCTACTTCGACAAGCCCGAGTACGTCCTCGGCATGCACATGGCCAAGCTCTTCCGCGCGTACCGCGTCGCCGCGGACATCGGCATGCACCTCGAGCTGCCGATTCCCAAGTCGTTCGACTACGCGCCCGGCGAGACGTGGCGCTTCGAGCACTGCGTCGAGCTCATGTCGAAGCGCGCGTTCATCAACCGCGACTTCGCCGAGTCCGAGGCGACGCGCTACATGGGCTGGCCGGGCCAAGCCATCAGCTACAAGGTCGGCGAGCGCGTGATCCTCGATCTTCGCCGCGAGATGCGCGAGAAGCTCGGCGGCGCGTTCGACCTTCGCAAGTTCCACGATGCCGTCCTCGGCACCGGGAGCGTCGGGCTCGATCTGCTCAAAGAGTGGGTCCGCGAAGAGCTCGTTCCGCAGGCGTAGCGGCTGGCGCGCGCGTGGCGATCGCCGCCGCGCGCGCGCAATGTATCCCGACGCCGCGCGCACGGCCGACGGGCATCCGTCTTCCAATTCATTTTGTCATTCCCATTATCCCGGGAACCCGGGACCCAGCGCGCCGGGACCCACTATCCCGGGACACCGAGAATGGCATTCTCGGATCCAGGACCCTGGCGCCCGCGGTCAATTTTCCTGGCGGGCACGGTCCTACCGGCGATCTTCGCGAAGCCCCAAGCTCGCGCTCATGAAGACGACATTGGCTTTGGGGAGCGCGCTTTGCCTCCTCGCGTGCATTGGCTGCGGTGAAGAGACCTCCATCGACGACGGTGAGGGCGGCACCGGCGGCGAGGGCGGGACAGGCGCGACCGACACCATCTCGTTCACCGTGCGGCTCGTCGATGCCACGGCCACGCCCGAGATGGTGCTGGCCGGGATCGAGGTGTGCGCCGTCGATCGTCCCGACGTCGCGTGCGCCACGTCGGACGCCTCGGGCAACGTCGCGCTCACCCTCCCAGCGAACAGCGAGCTCATGCTCCGCTGCGAAGGCGAAGCGTACGGTCCTGTCTACATGACTTGGGCCATCGGCGAGGACGACATCGACGCCGGCAAGTTCAGCTTGCTCGACAAGGCGCGCATCAACTTGCTCCTCGCGATCTCGGGCGCCGAGAGCTGGCCCGAGAAGGGCGCGATCCTGGTCAACGTCTACGAGGACCTCGCCGTCCGCGACACGCGCATCGCCGGCGCTACCTTCCTCGTCTCTCCCGGGGGCGGCGGTCCCGTCTACGTCAGCGAAGAGAAGCTGCCGGATCCCGAGCTCGCCGCATCGACGCCCGGCGGTCCCGGCGTGTTCTTCGATCTCGCGGATGGTGAGGTCACCGTCTCGATCGCGCATCCTACGCGCACGTGCAAGGGCGGCTTCGGCTGGCCGACCAGTTCGCCGACTTCCCTTCGCTCCAAGATCTTCGCGGGCGGCCTCTCGGCCGTCACTTTCGTCTGCCCGCCTTGAGCTGCTCCTTGGCGCGAAAGGCCGCCGGCGTCGCGCCGGTCCACCGGCGGAACGCGCGCACGAACGGCGCGAGCTCGGCATAGCCGAGCGCGTACGCGATCTCGCCGAGCGGCCGCTCGCCGCTCGCCACCCATGTCCTTGCCAGATCTTCGCGCGCTGCCTGCACCACCTCTTGGAAGGTCGTCCCCTCGTCACCGAGGCGCCGCTGCAGCGACCGGTCGCTCATCTTCAGCGATGCTGCGATCTCGGACAGGGACGGCGCACCTTGCGGCAGCGCGAGACGAACCCGATGGCGAACCTGCGCGAGCAAGCCTCCACCGCCCGGCTTGCCCCGCTTGTCGAGCTCGCCTTCGGCGTACGCACCGACCAGCGCATGCAACGCCGGATCGCTCGTGGACAGCGGCCGATCGAGATCGGCAGGCGCGATCGAGAACCCATTTCGCTCCGCTCCGAATGCGATCTCTTTCGTGCCGAAGAAGGTGATCAGCTCGCTCGTGTCCGCCGGCTTCGAATGCGCGAAGAACACGCGCCTCGGCACGAGCTGCTCACCGAGCGCTTTGCGCGCACGCGACAGCACCGCGACCGCGAAGAACTCGTTGCCGTGCCGCCCGATGCACATCGGTCGTCCGGGGATGGCCTGGCTGATCGTTCCGCCGCTCGCATCCTCTTCGAAGGTCACCACGACGTGCTCGTTGAAGAGCGAGATGTACTTCGCGATGGTTCGCATCGCGCTGCGCAGCGTCGGCGCGGTCTTCGCGCCGTACTCCATCGCCGCAAAGCGTCCATCGGGCTCGCGCAGCGCCACTCGAAGCCCCATGAACGGATCGCCGCACGCCTCTTCTGCCGCGTCGAAGAAGCGTTGCAGCTCGCGCAGCGGAAGCACCACCTCGACCGCGCCCATGGCCGACTCGTCGAGACCGAACCTCTTCGCCAGCGCGATGGCGTCGCCCCCGCGATCGCGGACGTACGTCAGCACGGGGCCCGCGAGCTGTGAGCGAATCGCGAGGTCGCGCACGGAGGGCAAGGTATCAGGGAGGCGGCTGGTGCGACACGAAGCGGGCAGCGGGCGCCGACCGTGCGGCTCGCTTGGGGCATCGAAGCCCAGAACCGGCGTCGCCAGCGGAGCTCGAACGCCCGGCATCCCGATTGCTTACCATCCGACGCCGGAGGCGTGATGCGTCGAGCTTGGCTGGGCTTTGGGCTTCTCGGGCTGTCGATCGTGATGGGCTGCGACGGCGACGCGGAGACCGGCAGCGGAGGTGCAGGCGCATCGGCGACCACTTCGGGCGACGCGCCTACCACGAGCGGTTCGGGCGGCCCCGGCGCCACCACCACGTCAAACGGCTCCACGACCGGAGCCGGCGGCAACGCACCGAACCTCGAGCCTGTCTTCGTCGCCATCGGCGCAGGCGCCTGGGCGGCCACGACGTGCGATCGGGGCCAGACGTGGACGACCAGCGAGTTCTCCGCGGATCGCGACGATCACTCGGAGTGGAGCGCGTTTGGCGGGCTCGCTTTCGGCAATGACGTCTTCGTCATGGCCACTGGTTGGGGCTTCCCCGGACATGTGATTCGCTCCGCCGATGGCGTGACCTGGCAAGACCTCGACGACACCAGCTTCCCCGGCCGCGGCTTCGACAGCAGCGTCGGCGGCGTCGTCTTCGACGGCACCGAGCTCTTGCTCTTCGGCTCCGAGATCTGGAGCTCCACAGACGGCTCGACGTGGAGCGTGACCGGCAACGTCCTACCGCCCGGTTCGAACCAGCTCCGGCAGCTCCGCGCCTTCTCGACCGGGCTCATCGTCGCGTCGGTCGAGACCCAATATGGTGATGACCATCCGCTCGGCAATTGGCTCACCGTAAGCACCGACGGCGGCGCGAACTGGAGCGAAGGCACCGGCTACGACGAGGACTGCTCGAACCCCATTCAGCATTGGGGCGACATCGAGCTCAAAGACGGCATCTTGCTGGTCGGCGCCAACGCCCTATGTCGCTCGAGCGATCTCGGCCAAACCTGGTCCACCGTCGAGACGCCCAACGGCGAGTCGGTCCGCGATCTCTTCGCCGACGCCGCCCACTTCTATCTGGCGAGCGGCTCCCGTATTTTCCGCTCGGCCGACGGCACCAGCTGGGAAGAGGTCGCCGATCTCGGCACCGAGATCGCCAAAGGCGTCTGGGGCGGCGGCGCCTACGTCGCCATGAACGGCGACGGCACGCGCGTCTTCTACAGCGCCGACGGTGCCGCTTGGTCCGAAGGAACGATCTCGAACGCGCTCACGCCGACGATCGTGCGCGATCTCGGCGTCGGGTACTTTGCGAACGCGGACGCCTGCAACCAGTAGCTTCTGTCGTCACCTCAGATTCGCTCGATCGAAACGCGACTCGCATGCGACGCCAACGCCTCGAGGTCATCGGGATCCGAGCCGCTGGCCAGTCAGGCCTCGGCCTCTCCGTCGCCCTCTTCCGGCGCCGGGTGCTCGTTGATGAGCTCCGCAAGATCTGCCGAGAACGCGTCGAGCACCTCGATGAACCGTGCTTCGTCCAGGCCTTGGAGCGATAGCGCGGTCCGGAAAGCCCAATCGCCGTCCTCATCGATGGCGAGCCTCGAGGCGAATTGAAAGCCCCGGTCGTTCTTTCGTAGCGCGTCCTCGAGCGCGAGCTCGAGCTTCGGATACGCAACGATGTGAACGTGGTCCCTGAACAGGAACACGGTGAACGTCGGCAGGTCGACGTCACCCTCCTCGTCGACGTGGTCAATCCAGACGGACCCTTCCTGCGCCTCGTTGCGCTCGTAGTCCCCGCGCACCGCCCACGTGACGATGTCCTCGAGCGAGAGCGCTTCTTCCTCTCCTTCTTCCTCTCCTTCTTCCTCTCCCTCTTCTTCTCCCTCCTCCCCTTCCTCTTCTCCGTCCTCGTCTTCGTCGTCCTCCTCGACGCCATACTTCTCGACGAGGTCCTCCAGATCGCCTGCGAACTCCGCGAGCGTCTCCTGGAAGAACGCGCGGTCGAGCTTCTCTCTCCGGATCAGGTTGGTGAGAATCCAATCCCCGTCGCTGTCGAGGCTGAGCCGCGAGGAGCCCTGAAGGTCGGCGTGGTTGTGCTCGATTCCCTGCTTCGCATCCATGTCGAGCTGGGGGAACGCCGTGACCTCGACGTACCTGTCCGCCACCTCCACACAGACACGCGGTAGCCTGACCTCTCCGTCGTCATCGATGATCTCGAACCAGGCCAGCGCCTTGTCGGTCTCATCGTGCCGGTAGCCCGCGTCTTCCGCCCATTCGACGATTTCGTCGAACGTGGGCCGGCCATCCGCCTGCGACGAGCCCGAGAGGGCAAAGGACACCGCGCGGAGCGTTGCGACGTCGAGCGCTTCGAGCTTCGACTTCTCGACCTTCGCGAGCGGGTTTCCCTCGATCGCCACGACCCGAGGCTTCTCCTTGTCGATCCCGATCTCCACACGCACCGAGCGCACGTCGACCTGCGGGCCGCGTGCGGCGAGCTCCTCGAGCCGTTCCTTCAAGTCGTCGTCGTAGTCGACGACCATGCCGAGACATCCCGCCAGCGTGTCGGCGGTCTCGGCGAGCTGATCGAAATGGCGACCGCGCCCCTCGGTCGTCGACGAAATCGCCATGTGAGAGCGGTCACCGTCGTCCCGCGGTTGAAAGAGCGTGATGTGCCCGAGGTTCTCGGCGCGCGCGTAGAACACCGCGCCGGCTACCGCGAAATTGCTCTCTGGAACCGGATCCGCGTCCTCGTGGTCCGCGCCCACGAATTCCAGGCGTGTCTGCGGCGCCAGCTTCTTGTTCGCCTTCTCGAGCGCCGCCCGAAGCATGGGCAGCGGGATTACGCCGGGGTGCTTCGCGGTCCAGGAATGGTCGATCGACATGCGACCCGCATCCAAGCGGGCCCGCCCCCCGGGATCAAGCGGCTCGGCTGGCAGATCACGCCAGCCTTTCTGGCGCCTCCCGCCAGTGGCGACGCAGGGTCGCGATGGTAACGAGCAGCCATGTTTCCTCGCGTCGCGGACTACTTCGAGCGCGGAGAGCTTGGACCGAGCTGGCCCGACCTAGCGAGCTTCATCGAGCGGCTCCAAGGACTGACAGCCCTCTCGATCGACGGCCCCATCTATCCGTGCGACGCCGAGCACCGGCGGCTGGCTGCCGGCGCGACGATGCGCGCAGCGCGTGAAGTCTACGACCACAACCTCGACCTCTCGAACCCCGATCCGACGGCGCTGCACACCTTCTTCGTGCGGCACCTGATCGATCCGAGCTTGCGCCCCTTCTTCAAGAAGGGCGAGCTCAACACGACGAACCCGAGCGCGTACGTGAGAGCGCTCGACAAGACTCGGCTTCCAAACGCGCCGCTCCTGTACTTCGCGCTCGGCTGCTTCTATGGCGAGTGGCTCACCAAGCACACGCTCTGCCACTTTGCGACAGAAGCGCCGGTGCAGCCGATGCAAGATTGCTTCGATGCGACCGAGACCGGCCAGGTCGTGCTGCTCTATCCGTTTTCTCATGTAACCAAGGCCCTGCGCGACCCCCAGGGGGATGGGATCTGGTGCAAGGCGGACTTCGAACAGGACCGCGTTCGCCTGCTCCTGCCCTCGACCTACGTCGAGGTGGATGAGGACGGCAGGATCACCGAGCGCGCCGCCGACGGGTCGGAGGCTCAGGAGTTTCACGGGTCACTTCCCCTGTTCCGTGACGACGAGCAAGCGTTGGAGCGGCTCCCGCGGTGGCTCGAGGAGCGCCCGCACGACACGCTGCTGCGAGAGCTCGCAATGGAGGCAGCGTTTCGTGTGGGCGACCTCGCCACGGCCGAAGCGCTCGCGGACGACCTCGTCCGGCTCGAGCCCAAACCCCTTCACCTCCTCCGCCGCGTCGACCTCCGCTGGCGTCGAAACAACGCCGCGAGCGACGACCTCCTCGAAGACCTCGACGCCGCGCTGAAGCTCGAGCCGCGCTTCGCACGGGCAAGGCTCCGCCGCGCGGACGTGCTCGCAAACCTCGGCCGAGTCGACGAGGCGGTCATCGAGCTCGAAGTGGTCCTCGATCGATGCCGGGAGCCGACCACCCGCAAGCTCGCGCAGGAGCTGCTCGACGAAATCGAGGAGTAGCCGCCTGCTACTGCTTGTCCTTGGCGTTGGTCCTGACCATGAGATTGTACTTGCCGAACTCGGACTGCCCAGCCGTGTAGAGCACCTCCATCAGGACGCGGAAGGGAACGTCGGCATCGGCGACGACGATGAGCTCCGACGTGGATGCGTCGAGCCCCTTCGCCTCGCGGATGCGCTTGTCGATCGCGCGGTAGCTGTTGAGCACGGTAGCGAGGGGAACGATGTACAGATCGTTGGCCCCGTTGCGCTTGTGCTTGGCGTCGAGGCCGGCCTCGCGAAGGTTATCGAGCTTCTCGTAGCTGACGACGGGGTCGGCTTCCTCGCCGACGGTGATCTGGGTCTTGGAGATGCGCAGGACGACGCCGTCCTCCGACGGCTCGCCGGTCGGCAGCCCCGGGGTCGTGACGGGAGCCGAAACGCTCGGTTGCGAGCTCGCGCCGGACGCCCACGCCGGTGGCATTCCAAACTGGAATTCCGGAAAGATCTCTCCCTTCGAATCGCTGCGGAGCGAGTCGATGAGGCCAATGACATCGGCGTAGCGGGAACCCGATGACGCGCTCACGGTCACCGAAGTCTCGTCAGCGAGACGCGGCTCGGACTTGAGCCTGCGTGCGCACGCTCGAACGGCCTCGAAGTCCTGTGCGCCGTCGCGCTGCGCCGGGGCGGTGACACCGCTTTCGCCTGTGCAACCGGAGCCGACAGCCTTGCCGCCGACCTTGATCGTGACGCCTTTGTCGTCGAGATAGGCGAGCACCCCGGCCTGTTCCCTTTGCGCGGTGCTCGGTTTCTCGACGGGTAGCGTCGAACCCGCGGGAGCGGGCGCCGAGGCTGCCGCTGCCGACGAGCCGGCGGCTGCAGGAGGCCCCTCGGAGCTGCACGCAATCGCTGTCAGAACTACCGAAAGGCACAAGAGGCGGGTGGCGGGCATGGTGGCCTCGAGACAAGCAGGCGAAGGCGATGTTCCGGCGTAGATACTTTCACCGCGCAAGGAAGATCGGCAACCCCTACGCTTCGGCCGGCTCGCTCGGCCTCGGCACGCCGCCCCCGCTTCCGTTCGCGCGGGCGGTGCGTGCACCGCGAGGCAGCGTCTTGTGAAAGACGTAGTAATCGAGCGAGAGCCGGCCGCCGCCGAAGATCATGATGACGACGAGAAGGAACAGCACGAGCGCCGCGAGCTCGAGCGACTGCGTCCTGGCGAGGAGACCCTCGTGGAGATGGAGCGCGAGCGCGCCGAACAGCGCGGGCAGCTGAACGAACGCTGCGATGCGCGTCAACCAGCCGAGCATCAGCGAAACGCCGCCGGCGAAGTGCGCGATCGCCACGTAATGGGCGACCACGCTCGGGTTCAGCTGGGAGAACCGCGGCATGTACTCATCGAGCAGGTGCGGGTTGCTGACGAGGAGCATCCCCCGCACGAACAGCGCGATCCCGAGGAAGGCGCGCACCAGATCGAGACCGATGTCGTGATGCGCCTCGATCCAATGAACCTGCTTGCGAAGTTGGGCCGGCGGTTCCACTGCCCAAGAGGGCTGCATCGCGCGTGCCGGACGGCCGCGCTCAGCGCCTGCCGATGATCGCGAGCACCGCCTTCACTGTGGCGTTGTGCCCTTCTCCGTCGATCGCCGCCTCGATGCGCCGCTGCTTCATTGCGAGATCGAACGCCTCGCTGCGGCCCGCATCGTCGAGATCGTAGAACGCGCTGCTCGGCCGTACGCCGCCGCGCGGATCGGCGGCTCGGGCCGCGCTCACCACCTGCTCGATCAGCGCCTCGCGCTCGCCGGGGGTCATCGCGCCACCTCTATACCGATCGCGTCGAGCACGACGCCCACGCGCGACAGACAGTCGAGCATCAGCTTTCGCGCCCGCGCGACGTTCTGAAAGAACGTGTTCAGGCGCATCCCGAGCCGCTCCGCGAGCGCGCCGTCATGCTCGCCCGGCGCGTTCTCGATGCGCGCCGCGAGCGCCGCCTTCGGCTGGCCCGGCAGCTTCTCGAAGCAGGCCCGGATGCGCTCGTTCAAAAACGGATCGAGCGGAGCCGGCTCGTAGCCCGGCTCCGCCCCATCCCCCGAGACACTGTCGGGCAGCGCCTCTTCGCGGCGCCGCTTCATCTCGTCGAGCGCCAAGTTGCGCGCGATGCGCATCCCCAATCGCAAGAGGCAGTTGCCTTTCTGGTCGAGGATTACCTTCGGCGCGACCTGCCACAACCTCAAGAACGACTCCTGCAAAACCGCCTCGACGTCCACCTTGGTCGCGAAGGAGCGCAGGCTCATTCGGACGACCGGCTCCGCGGCGGCGAGGAACACGCCGTAGGCATGCGCGTCGCCTTCCACGATCCGGGGCAGGTGAACGTCGAGGTCGGGTGCGGTCATGGGTCGATCAGGCCTTCGCGCGTAGGGTCGCAGTCCTCGTCACCACCCAGCACTCGTCGGCGCTGGACGCCTGCTCGCCGCCGAGGTCCAGCGTGATACGGAGGACGACGCCCGCTGCGTAGCTGCCGGGACGCGTCGAGCGATCGATCACGATCTTCGCCGTGACTTGCCGGCCATCGGCGAGCCTCACCACCGCCATCGCCGTTTCGAGCTCGAACTCGAGACCAGGCTCGGGAACCACGAGCTCGAGCACGACGGTATTGTCACGAAGCATCACGAAGCGCGCTTGGATTTCGAGCGCTCCCTGGGGCTTTGCCTCGGCCGGCGCCTCTGCCAGCGATTCGAGCCCCTCGGACGAGTATCCGAAGTCGGCGCTCTCGTCCGCCACCTGCGGCCGCGCTTCCTGCTTGCGCTCTTCCTCGCGGGCAGGAGCAGGCTTCGAGATCATGGCCTTCATCTTGTCCATGAGGCCACCACCCTTCGGCGGAGCCGGCGGCGCCATCCTCCCCGTCGATGCAGGCGGCGGAGGCGGAGCGGCCGGAGGCGGAAGCGGGCCACGGAATCCACCCATGCCAGGAGGCATCGAGCCCGGTGCCATCGCCGGCGCAGCGGCCATCGGCGGCATCATCCGAGAGCGCATCATCGGCATCGACCGCAGCATGTCCTGCTGCTCCACCGGCTGACCGCCGCGCAGCCCCAACCCCTCGGCGCTCATCCCATAAGGAAGCGCCTGCGGCTGCGTCTCTTTGCGGGAAGGCGCGCGCGGATCGACCGTCGGCTCTTCGCTGACTGCGATGAACGAGGTCAATCGCGTCGCAATCCCGAACAGCTTGCCGGTCTCCTCGATCTCTTTGTTGGCGCTCGATGCCGCCATTCGAATGTCGCCGGTCAAATACATCTCGCATTCTTCGACCCATTCGCGGGCGAAGAGCTTCGGGATCGATTCGCTGCCGGCGCCGCGCTCGGTGCTAGGGACCGTCAATCGACGCTCGAACGGCTGGTTGCCCATCATGCCCGTGACCACGATCTCGCCGCCATTGGGATCGAGCTCCACCGCGATGCGCGCCGGCGCACCCGCGAAGCAGTCGGGCAAGAGGTCGCTCGCCGTACGCTTGAGCGCGCTCCCCGAGATCTTCAGGTTCACGATGAGCGGCGCCACCGTGCGCGACAGGATCCGCTGCGCGGCGCGCTCCGCGTCCTCACCCAGACCGACGATCGCCTCGATGCCACGACCCGCGCGCGCAACCGGAAGGAGCAGCGAGCGATTCACTGCCGAGCCCACACCGACCGCGTGAAAGCGCGCCGACTCCGGCAGACGTTGTCGAACCGAGCTCACCACCGCGCGCTCGAAGCCCACCAGGCCGTCGGTGATCATCACCACCTGACGCTGCGAGCCCGCGCGGAGATCGCGGAGCGACTCGATCACGCCGGTGACCATTTCGGTCCCGCCGCTTGCGCTCAGCGACTTGATCCAGCGCCACGCCTTCTTCTTCAGCTCGTCCGTCACCTGCTCCGGCGAGCGCGTGAACGCACGCGTCCGCGAAGAGAACTCGGTCATCTCCAGCGTGTCGCCGGCCTTCAGACTGTCGACCAACGCGCACGCGATCCGCTTCATCTGCTCCAGCGGCTCACCCGACATCGACCCGCTCGTATCGAGCAGGAGCGAAAGGTCGCGCGTCGCCGGCGCCACGCCCGCGTCGGGCGAAGGCGGAACCAGCGTCAAGAGACCGTAGGCGCTCCAGCCCGCTTGCCCGCTCGGCCGCGCCACGTCGATCGAAAGGCCCGGCTCCAGCGTCGCCACAGGCCAGCGCACCACCACGTCCCGATCGAGCGCGACCTTGTTGTCGCTCCCCAGCTTCACGTCGAAGCGCTGGTTCTCGCGAATGCACTCTAGCGGGTGCGTCGGCGACTCCGGCGAGCGCTTCTCCGGAACCGCGTCGCGCACGCTCATCTCCAGCGACGCACGCGCGCCGATGTCACCCGACGCCGTCTCGATCCCGACGCTTCCCTCGATCGGGCCCGCGCCCAAGTACCGAGGCGCAGCCGCCAGCGGAAAGCGCCACTCCCACGAGCCCTCGTTCAGCCACACCAGCGGCTGATCGATCTCGATCTCCGCGACCACCGACGTAAACGGCGGGATGTTGCCGATCTCCTGCGTGAACAGGCTCGAGCGGTCCTCTTCCAAGAGCGCCGCGCTCTTCCCTTCCACGATCGCCTGCTCGAACTTCGCACGCGCCTCGCTCCGCCCTTCCACCACGCCGCGGATCGTCCGCTCGCCCACGTGGAACACGAAGCCGCTCACCGCCGCGTCCGCCGGCAGCGGCAGCTTGTACGTAACGCTCAGCGGCTCCGCGTGCGGGTTCTTGAAGCGCTGCACCAGCACCACACGCGCCAGACCTCCGCGCGCGTCGGTCCGAAGCTCCGCCCCTTCGAGCGGAAGCGTCTTGCCCTCGGTCGCCACCAGGCGGTTCGGGTTCGAGGTGGAAGAGATAGAGGGCATCGTAGTCGACATGGCTGGGCTCCTTCAGAGGGTTCACCGGGTCAACGACGAGCCCCCCGCGCTGGTGACAAAGAATTTTTCGCCCCGCTGACGCCCCGATATCGCGGGCAAATTCACTGGCCGCCCGGTCGGTACCCGTCGAGGCGTCCCGTTCGCGACCGATGCCGGACCCATCTCCGCCCAACGAGACCCACGAGGACGTTCGCAGCGCATGCCGGGCCCTTCGCCGCCCAACGAGACCCACGAGGACGTTCGCGGCCGATGCCGGGCCCTTCGGCGCCCAGCGAGACCCACGACGACGTTCGCGGCGGATGCCGGGCCCATCTCCGCCCAACGAGACCCACGAGGACGTTCGCGGCGGATGACGGACCCTTCGCCGCCCAACGAGACCCACGAGGACGTTCGCAGCGGATGACGGGCCCATCGGCGCCGAGCGAGACCCCCACGAGGACGTTCACAACGGATGGCGGGCCCATCGTCGCCCAACGAGACCCACGAGGACGTTCGCAGCGGATGACGGGCCCGTCGCAGCTCGATGAGACCGCCGACAAAGAATTTTCCGGCATCAGCGCCGCGACTTTTGCCCAGGTGGACGCACCCCCAAGGCACCGATAGAACTGGGCTCCTCCATGACGTCGGAAGCCGGACCCGTGGCCGAAACGGCCCAAAAAGCGGACGCCAAGCCGGCCGCCCCCAAGAAGAAGCGCCGCTGGGTCTGGCGCATCCTCATCGGCCTCGTCCTCGCCACCCCGGTCCTCGCGCTCCTTCTCTGGATCGCCATCCACCGCATCGAGTGGCTCGGACCGTGGCTCGCCAACACCGGCCGATCCATCGTCGGCAACGACGCCATCGCCTGGCTCGAAGACACCCTCTACGGCATCGAGGACGAGTACAACCTCGCCACCAAGGGCGACCAGGTCCCCACCGCCGCGTGGGAAGTACCGGCCGAGCCCCCGCCCGCGCCCGACCCCACCAAGCCCACCGTCTATCCGGCGTTCAGCCTCACGAACGTCGACGCCATGCACAAGACCTTCGCCGCCGCCGGCGACGGCCAGTGGGTCGCCATGGTCGATCCCCGCGCGCCCAACGAGCCCGCGCCCATGTTCAAGACGCTCATCCATCCCGACACCAAGCGCGGATGGGCCCACGTCGCCGTCGTCGCAGTCGACCTACGCCAAGTACGCCTGCATCTCGTCGCCGGCATCCACGAGCCCATGACCAAGCTCCCCGATGCCAAGGACGCCAAACGCACCGGCCTCATCGCCGAGCAGCACATGGCCCGCGTCCTCGCAGCGTTCAACGGCGGCTTCAAAACCACCCACGGCAACTACGGCATGAAGACCGAAGGCGTCCTCTGGGTCGAGCCCCGAGGTCGCGCGTGCACCATCGCCGCCTTCGACAAAGACAAGCTCGAGATCCACGACTGGGACGCCCTCAAAGATCGACAGAACGACATGGTCTGGTTCCGCCAGACGCCCGCCTGCATGTTCGACAACGGCGAGATGCACAAGGGCCTCACCGTCGAAGAGAACACCATGTGGGGCTCCACCCTCGACAAGGACACCGTCATCCGCCGCTCCGCGATCGGCCTCGATGACACCGGCGGCATCTTGTTCGTCGGCATCTCCGAGGCGACCACCGCCACCGCGATCGCCAAGGCCATGAACCACGCAGGCGCCAAGCACGTCGCTCAGCTCGACGTGAACTGGTCGTATCCCAAGTTCGTTACGGTCGAGGCCGACGGGAAGGTCAAGGCGATCATCGGTGGGTTCGAGTACACCGATGAGGACTACGTGAAGAAGGCGATGACGCGGGATTTCTTCTATTTGGTGAGGAAGGATCCTGTTGAGGTGGTGGTGAAGTAGGGCTTCGAGGCGATCGCTCAGCGCCTCGAATGCCGCGCGCCTGATTTCAAGTCAACCAGCACCCGCTCGCCGCTGCACGCACGCACGAACGGTGTTGTACCTTTCTTGCGGGCTGCCATGCGACGGCGACCCTCCTTGCCCGGCAAGGAATAGGCGCAGGGCAGCCTCGATCGCTGGGGGATCGCCGTAGAGTCCCGCCCAGCAGTCGGCCTCGGCCTCCGCCTGTCGAGGAAATGTCCCATTGAGCAGGTGGTTGAGCCCAACGTGTCCGTACTCGTGGGCTTTGAAGAAGAGGCACGCAATCCCCAGTTGCATGCATGTCGCGGGATTGAAGAGGATGACCACGCCCCCGTTCCTCATCGTCACCATCGCGATATCGGGCAGACCTGGGACGGCTATCTCGGGAACGTCGGGAGCGTTGTAAGCACCGATTTGCGGCGTTGGAGTTGTCAGCCCCGCACCGAGTGAAGCCGCTGTTTGGTGGGAGGAGGTTTGGTCCGCCGACCATGACATCGGCATGGCGGCAATTGCCCTGAGCGCCGCTTCGTCGTCCGCCCCGGGAACGTCTAGCGACAGCTTGACGGCTTTACTCTCGTCGATGACAAGGCCCTGCGTTCGCTGATCGCCGGCAGACGGCGCCTCTGGCGAACCCTGGGGAGAAGCAGCCCCACAGCTTGCGTTTGCGGCGCCAATGACAGCAGCACAGAACAGGATCCCCCTCGGCATGCAAACCTCCAGAACGGGCTCGAGACCCAGAATAGTGCCTGCGATTTGAGCACATAGAGCGTGGTCTGAGTGTTAAGAAAACTGGCATTTTGCCAGCCTTCGCTCCCCTCGCGTGTCATGCGTAGCCGAACTACTTGCCGGCAACCGCCCAACCGACGACGAGTGTGGCCCACGCAAGCAACAGCGCGGCGTGCTCTCGGGAGACGGACTCGCGCTGCTCAGCTTCAGTCCTCCCACCGTGTCGTCCGAGGTGGATCAGCGGCGCAGTGCCCGAGAGCGCAGCCTGCAGACGCTCGCGCACCGACGGCGTTAGATGTTGGAACGGGCCGCTCATCAGGCGGGGCCAAGCCGGACCCTCTCCCGGTGCAAGACTCTCGAGCGCCGAGAGCACGTCCCCACACACGTGGTCGTAGTCCGCTCGGTCGAACGAGCTTCGAGCGCTCTCGAGCTTCTGGCGAACCTTGCTGAGCTCGTCTGCTGAGCCACCCGGCAGGGGCGGGCGCGGCAGCTCGATGACGAGGACGTCGCGAAAGCCCAACCGCGACAGCAGCTCGAGCCACTTGTCGCGCGGAATCGCGAGCGACTCGCCACGGAGCTCGTGGAGTCTGCGCGGAGTGTAGCCAAGAACGAACGCTGCGTGCGGCTGGTCCTTCCTCCGGACAAGCGTCTCGACGTAGATACCGACCGTCGCGTTCAGCCGTAGTTGCAACACGACCTCAGCGCCCCCCGAGCGGGCCCTCTCGAGGCGCTCGAGCAAGTTGAACGGAGTTTCGAGCAGCAGCTGAATGGGGAAGCTGCCGTCGGGCGGGATCAGCTCCGCGTGGTGCCTGAGCACTCTGACGTCGACATGCTCCAAGGCGCCATTCACTCGGAGTAAGGCGGATGGCGCCAGCCCCAGAAGGCCGAAACGATAGTGCCGCTCGTCTCGGTCGGCCTGCCGAAGGTCTACTGCCACCTCGATGCCAGGGGTTGGCACCGAGCGAGCGAGGATATCGCCATACTTCAACTCGAAGTTCATACGTGTTCCTTTCCGGCTACTCACCCGCGAGATGCGCTACTCCGCCGCGTCGTCGCGCGACAACCCCGGCAGGCACAGCATCTCGGCCTCGCCGTCTCCGTCGAGCAACGGCATGTCGAGCGCGCGCAGCGTCTTGCGGGTGTTGCTCAGCATCTTCCGCAGGTTCTTTTCGCTCTTGCCGGCAAGCTCGAAGAGCTTCTCGGCGCTCGCGCGATTCATCTCGGCGATCTTGCGGCACTCGTCGCATCGCTTGAGCTCCGTTCGAATTGCGCTTTCGAGCGTTTGGATCGCTTCGACCTCCTCGCGCTCTTCGCTCGAGGCGCGTCCAATCGGTGCGAGGTACAGCGCGAGTGAGAGCGCGGCCTCGAGCACGATGTCGGTGTTGGGGTCGCCGTCGTCCCAGGTGATGAGCACGTCCGCGCCGTACCGCGCGAATGGGGGAAAGCCCGCAGGAGCATGGCTCCGAGCCATGACGAACAAGCCGGCGGACGCACCACGATTGGCCCGGGCGGTCTCGAGCTCCTCCAGCGCCTTCGTCACGGTGAAGCTAGCGTCGTGCTTCGCTTCGACGACGACGGCGGTGCCCGCGTACTTGTGCTCTGGAGAGTACCGGACAACGACGTCGCCCTTCTTGCAGTGAGGGCGAGCGCCCACCTTGCCCCCGGTTGGCTCGACGGTGGCCCAGCTGCCGCGAACAATCTCCGCGACGGTCGAGGTTACTGCTGCCTCGTAGGATACCCCGCCCGCTGCGGAGCGGGCCTCGACACGGCGCCGATCTTCGAACCGAGCGAGGGCCAGCCGCATCTGCTCGCTTTCCTTGGACTGGCGCTCTTCGATCCGCGCCAGCCTCGTCTGCTGCTCTTTGGCGTGCCTCTCAAGCAGTGTGGTGAGCGCTGCTTTGATCGACCCGAAGGGCGAGGCTGCATCCTCAGCGTTCATCGACTTGAGAAGCTCTGCGTAGGTCTTGCGACTCTCGGAGAAGAACTTGCTCATGGGCGAGGTCTTGTCGTTCGTGTCCAAGCTCTTCGTAATGATCGCGAGCTGACGGTCGCGATCGTCACTCGCAGCCTTCAAGTCGGCCTTGAGCTTCACAAAGAAGCGCGCGAGCGCGCCGTTCTCCGTCGTCGGATCGAGCGCCAGCGCAAACTGGGCTTGCTGCTTCTCGAGCGCGCTTCGGAGCTTCGCCTCGAGCATCTGGACGACGCCCTCGCTGTCGGTCGGGCTGAGACGCTTCATCAGCGGGCTGGCTTCTCCGAAGGCCCGTGAGATCACCTTGGCGAGCTCGCCATCGGGCGAGAGGTACTTGGCCATGGTGCGTGCGAGCTCGCCTCCGTCACGAAGGAACTCATCGATGCGAGCGGGCACGCGGCCGTCCCTCGGATCGAAGTACTCGGCGAGCACGCGCGTCAGGTCGCTGTGCTGGCGCTCTTGGTAGTGGTCCAGCTGCTCGCGGAAGCCGCTAACCAGCTCCTCGCCGACCTCTTCGAGGCGCGCCTCTGTGGCGAGCCGATGCGCGGTCATCGCCGCGCGAAGGCCGATCGACCAGCCGCTCTCGACCAGCCGGCTTCGAGTTCCGGCCTCGATGCTGGAGAAGGCAGAGACCACGTTCGGGTCACGGTCGACGATGTTGGCGCGGACCGCGCCGTCCTCGACAACGACGTCGACTGTGACAGTCGGGTTGACGACCAGGGCGGTGGAAACAGGGGCGACGGCAAGCGCGGAAGCGGGCGGGGTGTTCATGCCCCTCTCACGCGGACCCGCGGGAGGTTCTGACACGGTCTTCTTCACCGCTGTAGGATCGGTGTTCGTGGTGGCCGGCAGAGCGCAGAGCGCGCTCAACGAGGTGCCTGCCCGATGACGACGAAGCCTCCAGCTGATCTCGACGCCCTAGCCGGGTAACCTGACGCTTGATGGGGAATCCCCTGCCAGGGCTCGAGGCACGCACAGGCCCACGGAGTGCGGCCCGCGATCTTTGGGCGCGGAGCGCCGACGCCTACTTCCTCGAGGCATACGACTGCTACGAAACCGAACCAGCGCGCAGCATCGAGAGGGTTCGACTGTTTCTAGAAGGTTGGGCCCACGCTGTCTGCGTCGACCGTGAGGCTGAGTTTCGTGTGTATCGGGGCAAAGATCTAAATCGCATCGAGCTGGCGAAGGCCTTGGCCCTCGCCGTGCCACACCTCCCCGACGATCGACAGGACCTTGCCCGATTGGCGAAGACGCTCGGCGACTTGTTTCATCACAACCAGGGCTCGCGGCAGAGAACAACGCCCAGAGTCGCGCGCGGCGTGCTCACGCACTGCGCGGAGCTCCTCGAGTGGCTCCACGAGATGGTGCTGCGTGATGTTCCCTCCGCAGCTCTCGCCGATGCTTTGCAACAAATCCATGCTTCGCCGAAGCGACGATCATGGCAGGCCGGCCTCGTGGTCATGGGAACTGTTGGCGTTTCGGCTGCCGCCGCTGCACTTCTCGGCTTGTTTCTGGGAGCGCGAGCTCAGCAACAACCGGATGTTAGCCCTTCGCCCGACCTCGCCGCGTCCTCAAACCTACCGGCGAAGCGGTCCCCGTCTGAGCTTCTAGCCTGGGTCAAGGGTTACGAAGCTGCTATCGCAGCACGTGACATACCAAAGCTGCTGCAGCTGCATCGCTTTCCGACGAAACGGTGGTTTCTGGCAATGGACGCTAATTTCGATCAGGTTCGCCGCGGGTACGAGGCATGGTTTAAAACCAATCCGTCGGTCTCGGTGACATTCCAGAATTGCGTGCCCGCTTCGCGGCTCGCGGTTCGATGCCAAGCGGTCGTGGCCCCACCATTGGACGGCTATCCCGATGGTGTAGCCACCTGCTTCGTGTTCGACGACGCGGGACGGCTGCTGGGCCGCACAGAGCTCAAGGACGTTCCACAGTGTCCGCCGCTAGATTGACACCGCACAGTGCCGCTCGCTAGTACACCCAGCTTCGTACGACCTGAGCCATCGCTGCGTCGCCGAACAGCCGGAGCCAGACAGCGTTGACCTCGGCGACATCCAAGGAAGGTGCACGCCCTTCGCGTTCGGCCGTAAGCCGATCTTCCGCGGCGGCGACTGCGCCGACCTTCTGCGCGGTCTCGCCTACAGAAGCGTCATGCGCGAGCCTCCAGCACGCTTGGAGGTGATCATGAGCTTCGCCGTTTCGACCTAGGCGGCGTAGTAGGGCGGCCAAAGTGCGACGCGCGCCAAGGCTTGGGTAGCTAGCAGGGGGTAGCGTCGGGTCGACCAACGGCTCGAGCATCGCGACGGCTTCGTCGATTCGATCCAGGGCGGCGAGAGCACGGCCTCGCTCGAGGTCGATGAAGCGCAGGGTGCTCTTCGCGAGGTCGGAGTGCGCACGGCGCTCCGCTGCGCTGCGCGCATCCTCGAGCAAGGCCAAGGCCTCATCGGCTCGGCCCATGTGCCTGAGGCAGCAGGCCAGGTAGCAAGCTGAACGAGGCGCCTCGGCCTTCATCTGCGGCACGCCGAGATGGTGTTCATGGGCTTCTCGAAGGATCGCTTCGGCGCGTGCAGGGTCGCCAGAATGAAGGATTGCCCGGCCCTGCGTTCCGAGCGCTTTGCCGAGCCACTGGCGTCGACCGGCATTGGGCAGCTCTCTCGCGCGCGCGACCGCGGTTTCAGTCAGGGTCGCGGCAGCTCGGGGATCGTCGTCGATGCGGACAGAGGCTTGCACCACGTCACGCATCACCTGCAGCGACGGATCATCGATGGCATTCTCCGGCACCGTCTCGAGGACGGCCGCGGCCTGCTTGTTGTGGCCCGCATGAGAGGCGAACAGCGCCGACCACACGCGCGCTTGCGCGGCTGACGCTGCGTCATCGTCCGCTTCGAGAAGCTCGGCGATCTGACGCGCCTCCTCGGAGAACGCTCGCCATTGAGCGAGATCGTGCTGTTCGGCGTCTCTTTGCTCGAAGCTCTTCAACAGCGTGCGGAGCGCCTCTGGTGAGGGCGGCCGCAGTTTGGTGAGGTCGAGACCGAACGCCTCGAGTGCCTCGACGATCGTCGCGGCGCGCACCACATGCAGCCGTGGATCCGGGCGCAGCTCCTGGCTTTGAGCAACAACGACCGTGTCGATCTCGGGCCACTGCTCTTCAATGGCGCGACACTTCGGTTCGATCAGCGAGACCGGCAGGAGTTTCCCGGTCTTGCGATCAACAGCCGCCGTCGCGGCAACGTTCATTCGGGGCGGCTGGTGGGTGAGGGACGAAACTAGCGCCACACACGTGCTCAGGCGCAGGGAGCTGCCTTCGACGATGATGTTCGTTTCGCCGTCGGCGAGCCCGAATCGCGTCTCGAGCGCGTCGCTTGGAATGTACCGACCCAGCCGCACCGCAGTCGCCGCGAGTGCTTGGAGCGCCGCGAACGTCTCGTCATGAGGCAGCGCGGTAACGCGCGAGCGCAGCGGCAGCGCGCTCATCCTGGCGACACGGCCAAGGCCGCCACCGAGCGCGAGAAGCAGCCACGTTTCACCAACCCGGAGCGACGCTGGCGGCGGAACCTCAATCGGCTCTTTGCACCGCTCTGCCGCCGCATGGGCCCGGCGCCGCAACTCGTGATCGATCCAGGCTAGCTGTAGAGCTGGCCGCAGCCGGTCGAGCGCTGCCCTCGCATTGGCGAGGTCGTCGCGCTCAGCCTTTGCCAAGAGCTGGAGCACTTCGGCCCGAGTCATGTCTCCGCCGTAACGAGCGTGATCGTCTCCTCGAAGATGCGACCCTGCTGATCCACGACACGGAGCTCCAGCAGCTCGCTCGCCTCGCGCGGGATGGTGACGCTCCAGGTATTGCCGACGACTGGCACTGTCGCGACGGACACACCCAGCCGGACCTCACGCAGGCCGACCTCGCCGGGATAGACCCTCAAGGTGACGCTTCGTGCCCCGAGGAGCAGGCGCGCAACGACGTCCAGCGGCGCGAGGAGCCCGAGGGGGATCTCTGCGGTCGACTCCTCAACGGTCGAGGTGTCCGCGGCTGCCGCGCGGTCGATGACCTCAGGCGCGTGGAGCACTAGCGGCGCTCGCTTCGTCGCCGCGCCGCGCGCACGCAGCCAGCGCAAAGCGGTCAGGCTGACGACCTGGCCATGCTCACGGTAGGTGGCGATCATCATTTCGAGATCTTCGGCGACGTCCGCAGAGTGCGCGGCCGCACGTTCGACGCGCGGGCCCAAGCGCCCTTCGACTACGTAGCCCTCGAGCGTCCGCAGATCGGGGGGCACGTTCGCGGCGTCGTCGCTCGTGAACGGCCGCCCACCCGAGTCGGCCGGCTCGTCCGCCCAAGCAACGTCGTCGAGCCACGAGCGCGCATCGATCAGCTCTCGACGATCACCGAGGAGCGCTTCGGCGCGGGCTCGCGTCAGCGTCCGACTGCAACTGAGATCGTGTCGGCCTACCGCGGTCCTAAGGCGTTCGGCCTGTTCCGTGGTGTCGACGAGCCTTCCTCGGGGCAAGAGGACACGACGTGCTGCGACGAGGACGCTCTCGACCTCATCCCTCCCGCGAAGCGCCCACGGAACTGCGGGGTCGACGTCACCTTCGCCGACCGTCGCGGGCAGCGACCAAGCATCGACGGAGGCCGTGAGCGCTTCGACCGCGGCAAGGACATGATCCATCGTCAGATCACGCTTCACGTTCTGCGAGAGCTCGACCGAAAGCGGTGCGCCGAGGCGAAGCGCATCGCCTATCGCCGCGAGGACGACGAGCAGCGCCCCCGGATCGAGCCGACCAAGGTCGAGCTCGGCGGCGCCCGCGAGCGCGGCCTCGGTATGCTCACGGAGCGGGCTCGGCATCTTAGATTCCATGGCGGTTGACCCAGTCACGCGCGACGAAGAATGCCTCTGACAAAGAAAGTTTGGGGTCTCGTTCGGCGCCGGCCGTGACGAAGTTGAAGGTGTCGCGGATCGAGCCCTGAACGCGTTGCCGGTAGTGGGTCCGAAGCCGGAGGCGACCGCCTCCTTCGATGTAGAGCTCGAGCCGAGCCCCTCCTGCCGACGAGATCCGCACGATCGGCCTGCCGTAGCCGTCGGCTCGGCCAACGCTCATCAGAACGAGCCCCTTGAACAGCTCGCCGTGTTGGAGCGACTTGAAGAGCCGTGACGTTAGCTTCTCTCTCGGCACCACCTCGGCGTCGGCGACGGCGTATGCGAGTCCCTCGGCCTCGGCGCCGTACCGCGCTGGCAGGCCAATCTTCGCCAGAAGGTCTCTGCACGCCACGAGCAGCGGCGGCTTGCACTCGTAGCACTCGGGCTCACCCGTCGCGACCGGGCCACCCCTCAGCTCTTCGACCGCACACCGCTGTCCACCGAGCGTCAGCTTGCCTATCTCGGCTGCAAACGACGCGCGCTGCGCTTCGGTGATTGCAGGGGGTTCGAGCTCGTCCCAACCCTCGTGGTTCCACCGTCGAGGAGGCCGCCAGCGCAGCGCGCGCAACCCAAGCGGATGCTTCAACAGATGCGCCTGCCAGAACGCGGTCTGCACGTCGTGCTGCTCCCAACGGAAGCCACCGGGCAGCTCGATGACCGGCACCGACGGCAGCCTCACAAGAGTCCCTGTTCGCGAAGGCGCTTTCGCGCGCGACTGATGATCTGAGCGATCGCGTCGCGCTTCTTCCCGACCGCCGCACCGATGCTCGTGTGATCTTCACCCGAAGCTTCGAGCGCGAAGATCTCACGCTCTAGCGGCGTGAGTCGGCTCAGCAGGCGGTTCAGCTCCGCGGATCGTTCTGACCGGTCTTCCTCCTCCCTCGCTTTCTCTACCTTGGGCTCGGCGGCGACATGCGAGCCCTTCCGTCGCAGCCAGTCACGCCCGGCGTTGGTCACCGCGGTGAGAAAGAAGGGGAAAGGATCTCTGGCGTCGACGAGTTGATCCAGCTTGGCAGAGAGTAGGTCGGCGATCAGATCGGCGGCGCGCTCGGGATCGATCTTCGCGCCAGCGAGCCTTCGCGGTCCGTGCTCGAGCGCCAACCGATACAAGGTGCCGAAATCCTGGCTCTGGGACCGGACTGCCCTCGGCAGCTCCCTGAGCCTGGCCGCTGCAGCGTTCCACTCGTCGGAGACCGCCCCCACGCTTGCCAACGTACCAGGCGACTCGGGTCCTCGTGAAGCGCGCGAAGCCGTAGAATCCTAGGCCCTCAAACCGGTAACGTGACTCTCTCCTGTCAGAGGGCGCCCGACCGGCGCGTGCACGAAGAACGATGAAGAAGACGAAGCTTGCGAGCGCGGCCACCCGCGGCGATGCCTCAGACCTGAAGCCCGGCGACAAGTGCTGGTTCGCCTACTACAACCACGCGGATCGCACAGCCGAAGGCGCCGGCGTCTTTCAGGGACGGATCGTGTCCACCAAGGGCGACAAGATCGTCGTCGACGTAGATGTGGACGACACAGAGAACGACGCGACCCCCGACATGGTCTTCCCTCACACGAAGGAGGGAAAGAAGCAGGCGCAGGCCTTCCTAGCCACCGCGCTGATGTCCCTCGGCTCTTCTGCCGAATCCGGCGCGATGCCTGCGGCGCGCGCGAAGAACGGCAAGAACGGCAAAGCCTCCGGCGCCGTCATCGGCTTCGAAGAGAAGCTCTGGCTCGCCGCCGACAAGCTGCGCGGCAGTCTCGATCCGGCCGAGTACAAGCACGTCGTCCTCGGGCTGATCTTCCTCAAGTACATCTCGGACGCGTTCGAGCTGAAGTACAAGGCGCTCGAAGCAGCGGGCGACGATCCGGAGGAGCGGCTCGAGTACGAGGCCGAGAACGTCTTCTGGGTTCCGGAGAAGGCGCGCTGGTCGTACCTGCAGAAGCAGGCGAAGCTCCCGTCGATCGGCAAGCTCATCGATGACGCGATGCTGGCGATCGAGAGCGAGAACGTAGCCCTCAAGCAGACGCTGCCCAAGGAGTACGCCCGCCCCGCGCTCGACAAGCATCGCCTCGGTGAGCTCATCGACCTCTTGAGCGGGGTCGAGCTGATCGAGCAGGCGAACAAGACCAAGGATGTGCTCGGGCGCGTGTACGAATACTTCCTCTCGAAGTTCGCGTCTGCCGAGGGTCGCCTCGGCGGCGACTTCTACACGCCCCAGTCGGTGGTGCGTGTGATGGTCGAGATGATCGAGCCGACCAAGGGCCGCGTGTTTGATCCGTGCTGTGGCTCGGGCGGCATGTTCGTCCAGAGCGAGAAGTTCGTCGAGGCGCACGGCGGCAACGCGGACGACATTTCGATCTACGGGCAGGAGTTCAACGCGACGACCTGGCGGCTCGCGAAGATGAACCTCGCGATCCGGGGGATTTCATCGAACCTCGGCCAGACGTTCGCCGACAGCTTCCACAACGATCTGCACAAGGCACTGAAGGCCGAGTACGTCCTCGCGAACCCACCCTTCAACGTGAGCGATTGGGGCGGCGAGAAGCTCAAAGACGACGTGAGGTGGAAGGACTACGGCACGCCGCCCGCAGGCAACGCCAACTTCGCCTGGATGCAGCACATCCTTCACCACCTCAAGCCCGAGGTCGGCGTCGGCGCGGTCGTCATGGCCAATGGCTCGATGTCGTCGCAGCAATCGGGCGAAGGCGCCATTCGCCAGAAGATGGTCGAGGCCGACGTCGTCGATTGCCTGGTCGCGATGCCGGGACAGCTCTTCTACGCGACGCAGATCCCGGTGTGCATCTGGGTGTTCTCCAAGGGCAAGAAGGGCGGCCAGTTCCGAAAGCGCTCGAATGAGGTGCTCTTCATCGACGCACGCAAGATGGGCTTCTTGGTCGACCGCGTGCACCGTGAGCTGTCCGATGAAGACATCGACAAGATCGCGCGCACGTACCACGCGTGGCGCGGCGAGAAGGGCGCCGGCAAGTACGAGGACGTCGCCGGCTTCTGCAAGTCGGCCACTCGCGACGAGATCGCGAGCCATGGCTACGTGCTCACGCCCGGCCGCTACGTCGGCGCCGAAGAGGTCGAGACCGACGGCGAGCCGTTCGACGTGAAGATGAAGCGCCTCACCAAGACGCTGGCCGAGCAGCTCGCCGAGGGGCACAAGCTCGAGAAAGAGATCCGCAAGAACCTCGCGAGCCTGGGGTATGAGCTCTAAGAAGGCGGCGGCCACGGCTATCGCGCCGCCCAAGTCGGGCGCGTCCAGGCCCAGCGCGGCAAGGAAAGCGCGCGGTCGCGTTCGAAACGAGGGCGCGACGTTCCCGGTGCCTCCGCCGCGCGCGGAGGATCCGAGCGGCTATGCGGAGGTGCTCGCAGACCTGAAACAGCGCATCGCGCAACAACGCGTGCGGGTCGTGCTCGCGGCGAACGCCGCCATGGTGATGCTGTACTGGGATATCGGTCGAGTGATCCTTGAGCGGCAAGAGCGCGAAGGCTGGGGCGCACGCGTGATCGATCGCCTGTCGGCAGATCTCTCCGAGGCCTACCCAGACATGAAGGGACTCTCGCCCAGAAACCTCAAGTACATGAGGAGCTTCGCGGCCGCCTGGCCCGACCGGCAAATCGTGCAAGAGCCTCTTGCACAATTGCCTTGGTTTCACCAAATCGCTCTCCTCGAGAAGCTCGAGACCCCGGCGGAGCGCCTCTTCTACGCGCGGGGCGCGATCGAGGCCGCCTGGTCGCACGCCATTCTCGTCACGCAGATCGAGCGCCGGCTCCACGAGCGGCAGGGCAAGGCCGCGAACAACTTCGCCCTCACGCGACCGCCGACCGACTCCGATCTGGCAGCGCAGGTCTTCAAGGATCCGTACCTGTTCGACTTCCTAGGCACGGCCGATCCGCGACGTGAGGCGGAGGTCGAGCAAGCGCTCGTCGATCACATCCAACGCTTTCTCCTGGAGCTCGGTGTCGGCTTCGCGTTCGTCGGCCGCCAGGTCCGGCTCGAGGTAGGCGACCAGGATTTCGTCCTCGACCTGCTCTTCTACCACCTGAAGCTGCGCGCCTTCGTCGTCGTCGAGCTCAAGGCCGTACCGTTCCAGCCCGAGTTCACGGGCAAGCTCAACTTCTACCTCTCGGCGGTCGACGACCTGCTGAGGCACCCTGACGACAAGCCGAGCATCGGGCTCTTGCTCTGCAAGGAGAAGGACAAGGTCGTCGTCGAGTACGCGCTACGCGACGTGAACAAGCCGATCGGCGTTGCGCAATGGGAGACGAAGCTCGTGGAGTCTCTGCCGAAGGAGCTCGAGGGGAGCTTGCCGACGGTAGAGGAGATTGAGGCGGAGCTTCGTGGCGGATCATGAAGACTTCTTCATTCGACGGACTGTTCGCTGAACCACAGAAGAACGGCCTAACTCGCCCGAAGGCTGTTCGGGGCGCGGGTGTGAAGATGGTCAACATGGGCGAACTGTTCGCTTACACGCGACTTCGCGACACGCCGATGGATCGCGTCCCGCTGTCTGATCGCGAGCAGTCGTTCCTCTTGGAGCCGGGCGATCTCTTGTTCGCACGACAATCGCTAGTGCGATCAGGTGCAGGGAAGTGCGTCCTCTTCGTGGGAGACTCAGAACCCGTCACCTTCGAATCTCACATCATCCGCACCCGCCTCGACTCTCGTCGAGCCCACTCTCCCTATTACTTCTACTGGTTCAACTCGCCGCTGGGTCGCGACGCGATTGACGCCATCATCAACCAGGTCGCCGCCGCGGGCATTCGTGGGTCGGATCTGGCGCGGCTTCCTGTGCCCGTTCCCGCCCTCGATCAACAACGTGAGATCGCCCGCATCCTCGGCGCGCTCGACGACAAGATCGAGCTGAACCGCCGAACGAACGAGACGCTCGAGGCGATGGCGCGCGCGCTGTTTCAGTCGTGGTTCGTCGACTTCGACCCGATGCGCGCGAAGATGGAGGGTCGACAGCCGGAGGGGATGGATGCGAAGACCGCTGCCGCATTTCCCGACGCACTCGAGGACTCGCCGCTCGGCGAGGTGCCGGTGGGCTGGCCAATCCGCCCCATCGGGGACCTCCTCTCGTTGGTGCGCGGCACCACGTACTCCGGACAATTGGTTGGT